>JAUSCK010000145.1 GCA_030651035.1 Elusimicrobiota bacterium | reverse complement strand
GATAAGGTTCGACAGCGGCTGATGAAACATCTGCTGCGAAGGAAGTGCCAGTGTGTTGTGTTTCAATTCCCCGTTCAGAAGGATAAATGCCCGATAAGCTCGGAGCCCCCAGGCTCCGTATGTCCCCCGTTTTGCTGTTTGATACGTGTTATTTTTTAATTTTACGAAAGAAGCGACTGCTCAGGATTCTATGCCGCACACTCTTTGTGGCTGCACAGCGATAATTGCACTTATATTTCCTACAATTTATAGGATATAATCTAAAGACCGCTGGCTGAAGGGAGTTGGACGGTTTTCAGCAATAGCGGGGCGATCGAGCGGTGAAAAAACCAGGCCGGGAGATGCCGGTGTGGGGAGTTCAGTCGGACGAGGTTTCAATTGGTCAGAGAAACTGCTGAAAGTCGTTAAATAATGGACAAAAGAAGAGAATTTACCTCTACTGCCGCGATGAAGAAGGTCATGGCGGATTATTTTTACGAATTGGATGAAGCGGCCAGGACCGGAAGCCGGAAGATTGCCTGGTGTACCAGCGTCGGCCCCGCCGAGCTGCTTCGGGCCATGGGCTTTCTTGTCTACTTTCCGGAAAATCACGGCGCCATGCTGGGCGCGACAAGGATGGCCCAGGACTGCATCCCTCTCGCGAACGCGGCCGGGTATTCCCCGGAGATCTGCTCCTACCTTACAAGCGATGTCGGGGCCTGTATCAAGGGAGAAACGCCGCTTTCCAGGGCCTATCCCGGCATAGAGAGGCCGCCCAGGCCCGACGTTCTGGTATACAATACGAACCAGTGCAGGGACGTGCAGGACTGGTTTGCCTGGTATGCAGATAAATTCAAGGTCCCCCTGCTCGGGGTCTGCACTCCCCGGGGGGTGAATGAAGTTACCAGCGCCCATATCGACAGCGTGGCCGCGCAGTTTATTGCCCTGGCCCCGAAACTCGAGGAGATATCCGGAAGCAAATTCGACCTGGATAAGCTTAAAGAGGCTGTAAGCCTTTCTTTGGAATGCAGCCGGCTCTGGCGCAAGGTCCTGGAGACCGCCGGCAACGTTCCCTCTCCCCTCACCTTCTTTGACGCGACCATCCAGATGGGCCCGGCGGTGGTTTTACGGGGAACCAAGCCGGCCGTAGATTACTATAAAACTTTTCTCGCGGAGCTCCAGACCAGAATAAAGGACGGCGTCTGGGCGATAGAAGGGGAAAGACACAGGCTTTACTGGGATGGGATGCCGATCTGGGGAAAACTGCGGGATCTTTCGGGATTTTTTGCCGGCCTGAAAACCTGCGTGGCCGCGTCCACCTATTGCAACTCCTGGATCTTTGAAGATCTTGATCCGGCAGACCCTTTCAAGAGCATGGCCATGGCCTACACGCGGCTCTTCATTGTCCGCTCCGACGAGAAGAAAGAGGAATATATCAGGGACATGGTCAGGAAATTCGGTATTGACGGCATACTCTTCCACGACTCAAAGACCTGCCCCAATAATACGAACAGCAGATACGGGATGCCGGAGAGGCTGCAAAAAACTCTCGACATAGGCACTGTTACCATTTTCGGGGACCTTAACGACCTTCGCTGCTACTCGGAAGAACAGTCAAAAACAAAGATAGAAGCCTTCATAGAACAACTGGAGAATTGATGTTCCTGGGAATTGACATAGGGGCTTCGGCTACCAAGGCGGTCCTTCTCGACAGGGACCGGAAGGTGCTAGCTTCCTACACCAGAAATTCCGGCGTGGACTTCGCGCTGGCCGCTGCGGAGGCGCGCTCAAAGTGCCTGGCCGCCGCTGGGGCCGGGGACAAGTTGGACTGCACCGTGACCACCGGCTACGGCAGAAGAAATGCGGCCTTCGCCGACGACACAAGAACAGAGATCTCCTGCCACGCCAAAGGCGGCTACTTTTATCATCCCCGCGCCTGCACGATAGTGGATATCGGGGGCCAGGACAACAAGATCATCAAGCTTGACAACGCGGGAAAGCCCGTCTCGTTCAAGATGAACCGCAAGTGCGCCGCCGGCACCGGCGCGCTCCTGGAAGAAATTGCGCCCAGGCTTTCGGTTTCTATCGGGGAGCTGGAAGGCCTGGCCCGGAAGGCGCTGACGGAGATAGAGCTGGGCTCCTTCTGCGCGGTCTTTACCAGGACCGAGATCCTCTCCAAGATCGCCCAGGGGGTTAAGCTGGAAGACATTGTAAAGGGAGTCTTCGGCTCGATCATAAAGAGAATTATCGAAATGGACCCGCTGGAAGGCGACATCGTGATGACAGGCGGCGTGATAGCGCACAATCCTTACCTGGGGGAAATGCTTGAAAAGAAACTGGGCAGACCTCTGTTTATCTCGCCCTCCCCGCAGTTCGCCGGGGCCCTGGGCGCGGCGCTTTTCGCCGAAGAGATAGCTGTGATACGGAAGAAATGAAAAATCAACGCAACCCCGACATAATCAATAAGCCGGTAGCCCTCGATTTCCTTTTCAAGCCTAAGTCCGTCGCCGTCATCGGCGCGTCGAACAGGCCGCTTACCATCGGCCACCAGATCCTCCGGAATCTTTCAGATTCAGGTTATAAAGGGGCGGTCTATCCTGTCCACCCCGTGGAAGATACGATCCTGGGCCTGAAAACCTACAAGTCCATACTGGACGTCCCGGGCGGCGTTGATGTCGCGCATATCGTTGTGAAGAATACGCTTGTTCCCGCGACGCTTGAGGAGTGCGGCAGGAATTTTGTCAAGGCGGCGATAATAAATACGGCGGGCTTCAGCGAGGCGGGGGCGGAAGGGATAGCTCTTGAAAATAAGATAATCAAGATAGCCGCGAAAGCGAAAATACGGGTCTTCGGGCCTAACTGCCAGGGGATCATAAACTCCGACCCGGGCGTCCGGGCGTACTGCAACTTCACCTTCACCAAACTGACAAGGGGCGCTATCTCCGTAGCGGCCCAGAGCGGCGGGGTTGGCGAGGTAATAATCCAGAGATTGAATTCTCTCGGCTCGGGTTTCAGGATGTACGCCTCGAACGGGAACGCGGCGGACATAAGCATTCCTGAGATAATGAACTACTGGGCTGACGACGAGGAAACGAAAGTAATAATAATCCACCTGGAAAGTCTTGCCGATCCGGAAGAATTCATGGAAATAGCCTCGAGGGTCGGCCGAAAGAAGCCTGTGCTGGCCATCAAAACCGGGAGGACGGCCGAGGGTGCGCGGGCGGTCGTCTCCCACACAGGCCGGCTTATGGGCAGCGGGATCCCCATAGAGCTCATGCTGGAGAAATGCGGGGTTGTCAGCTTCAATGACCAGGATGAATTGTGCCAGGCGGCGATCGCCTTCGCCGCGCAGCCGCTCCCCAAAGGCAAAAGGGTTGCCATTGTCACCAACACGGGCGGGCACGGGGTCATTGCCGTCGACGGCTGCGTTGAGGCCGGGCTGCTTATACCGCCTTTGCCGGACAATACCCGCGAGGCGCTTCAAAACGGCCTTTTTCCCGAAGCCGCGACGAGAAACCCCGTGGATGTGCTGGCCACGGCAAGGCCCGAACATTATAGTCTCGCCCTCGGGGAATTAATGAAGGACAGTGGCACTGATTCAATTCTTGTTAATTTTATAACCCCTTTCTTTGTCGACTGCGAGAGCGTCGCCCGGGAAATAGTCAAGGCCTGCGCGGGGAAGGAAAAGACGGTAGCCGCTGTAATAATGACGGACAAGGCGCAGCAGGGCAATACCCTGCAGATCATAAAAGAAAGCGGCATCCCCGTCTACGACTTCCCTGAAACAGCCGCGAAAGTGCTGGGCGCGATGTCCAGAATGTCGGAGTACCGCAACCGGAGCAGGGAAGTTTTTGCGCCGTTCAAGGATGTGGACAAAACCGCCGTCCGCTCGGTGATAAGCGCTGCCCTTAAGGAAAAGAGGACTATACTGGGCGCCCGGGAGTGCGCGATAATCCTGGATTCGTACGGCATACCGCGGGCGCCGTCCGAAAATTGCGGAAATCTGCAAGAATGCCTTTCCGCCGCAGGAAAAATCGGCTTCCCCGTGGTCCTCAAGATCGATTCCGCGGACGTAGTTCACAAAACCGAGGCCGGCGGGGTAGTTTTGAATATATGTGACGAAAAGGAACTCGCCGCTGGATTTAACGGCATGAAGTCCCTTGCTTCCCGCCCGCGCTTCCTCGTACAAAAGCAGCTGCCGGCCGGGATTGAAATAATAGCGGGCGCGCATGCCGTGGCCGGGGTGGGGCATGTTGTCATGTTCGGGCTGGGCGGCGTCTATGTAGAGGTTCTGAAGGATGTCGTCTTCCAATTCGCGCCTTTAAGCAGGCAGGCGGCCCAAAGAATGGTCGCGTCGATAAAATGTCATGCCATCCTTGAAGGATTCAGGGGCAAAGAGGGCGCCGATACGGAAAAGCTCGCGGAAATCCTCATCAGGCTGTCGCAGCTGGTGACCGACATTCCGGAGATAGCCGAGCTGGATTTAAACCCCATCTTCGCGTACCGGGACCCGTCCAGGACGGCCGCGGCGGATATGAGGATCAAAATATAATGGGCGCTCACTGGCTTAACCTCGGGGAGATCACGGCGGTGAACGCCAGGAAGTTCAGGGACAAGGTCGCCCTGAGGGAGAATAACAGGACCCTCACTTTCGGGCAGTTGAACCTGAGGGCCAACCGCCTGGCTAACGCGCTTACTTCGCTGGGCCTCGGGAAAGGCGACAAGGTTTCCTGCCTCTTGGAGAATTCTATCGAGATCGTTGAGCTCTATCTCGCCACCGCTAAAACGGGGATCGTAATAA
This sequence comes from Elusimicrobiota bacterium, assembly GCA_030651035.1. GTDB lineage: Bacteria > Elusimicrobiota > Elusimicrobia > Elusimicrobiales > UBA9959 > UBA9959. The sequence continues at coordinate 43,998 of JAUSCK010000145.1, read as the reverse complement.
ACCCGATAAACTTCAGGCTGGCCGCGTGCGAGGTGGAATACATAATCACCAACTCGGACGCGAAAGCGGTTATCGCGCACGAAGAATTCGCCCGCTACAGCGTAAATGAGCATCTCCCGGGTATTAAGAACTTTATCTCCGTAGGGGACAACCCGCCGCCGGGCTACCACAATTATGAAACCCTGCTGGCAGCAGCGCCCGAAGACGAGCCCAAAGCGGAATTAAACCCGCAGGACCCCTGGGTACTGCTTTACACCTCGGGCACGACAGGAAAGCCGAAAGGCGTAGTGCGCTCGCATGAATCCTATATCGCATTCTACCTTATAAGCGCCGTAGATTTCGGGTTCGGCGAGACTGACATCTGTCTGAACGTGATGCCTTTGTGCCACGTTAATTCCACTTTTTTCTCCTTCACCTTCACCTACCTCGGCGCAAGCCTCTACATCCAGCCGGCCCGGCGCTTTGACCCGGCGGAGATCTTCGACATTATCCAGCGGGAAAAAATAACGTTCATCTCCCTCATCCCGACGCATTACAACCTTATGCTTACCGTGCCCGCGGAAAAAAGAAAGCTGTACGAGCTCGGTTCGATCCGCAAGCTTCTCTGCTCCTCGGCCCCGGCCCGGAGGGAGATGAAGACGGCGGTGATGGAGATGTTCAAAGGGGTAGAGCTTTATGAAGCTTACGGCTCTACCGAGGCCGGGATAGTCACCGTGCTCAAGCCGCATGAACAGCTGAGCAAGCTCTGCTCTATCGGAAGGGAATCGTGCGGGACAAGCCTGGTCCGGATACTCGGCCCGGACGGACGGCCCGTTCCCGCCGGGGTTGCGGGCGAGCTTTACTCCAAAGGCCCGATGCTGTTCGACGAATACCACAAGCTGCCTGAAAAAACAGCGCAGTCGTTCAGGGACGGCTGGTTCTCGGCCGGGGATATGGCGAGGGAAGACGAAGACGGGTATTATTATATTGTGGACAGAAAAGATAATATGATAATAACGGGGGGCGAGAACGTCTACCCGTCCGAGATCGAAGCGGTGATCGCGGGCCATCCGGCGGTTTTTGACGCAGCGGTCATCGGAGTTCCCGACAAGATCTGGGGAGAAAGCATTAAAGCGGTGGTGATACTGCGGGAAGGCGGGACTGCGAGCGAGGCTGAGATAATAAATTTCTGCGCGGGAAAGGCGGCGTCTTTCAAGAAGCCTAAAACCGTAGCCTTCATCAAGGCGGCCGAGATGCCCAGGACCCCCACCGGCAAGATACTGCACAGGGAACTGCGCAGGAAATTCGGCTCCGCGCCAGGCGCAGGCATTGAGCCCTGTTGACAGCCTCTATGGAGTTTGTTAAAATTCGATGGGCCAGAATATGAAGAAAAACAGGTTCGCTATCGTCGGGAGCGGGGTGGTGGGGACCATTCTGGCGGCCCACCTCCTGAGAAACAGGGAAGAGGTGATCCTGGCGGACTCTTTGAAGAGCCGGTTGGCGCAGATCAAGAAAGAAGGGCTGTCCATCCTTGACCCCGCGCCTTTCTCGCACGGGTCTTTCACGGTGAAAGCTAAAAAAACCTGCCTTTCCCTGCGGGAGGCCGCGCGGCTGGGCGCCGAAACCATTTTTATCTGTACGAAGGCCTCGGCCATCAGGTCCATGCTCCCGGAGCTTAAGGAGATTTGCGGCGGGCCGGCCGGGCCGAAACTGGTGAGCTTCCAGAACGGGCTGGACACGGAAGAACTGCTGGCCCAGGCCGCGGGCCGGGGAAACGTTCTAAGGGCCGTGGTGAACTACGCCGGGAAATTGACCCCGGACGGCGCGGTGGAAATAACCTTTTTCAATAAACCGAACTACATAGGGGCGCTGGAGGCCGGAGCGGTTCAGCGAGCCCGGGCTGTCTGCGAAGTTCTCACCCGCGCGGGGCTCGTCACAATGTACAGCCCCGCAATTAAGCGGCAGGTCTGGGAGAAAGTGATCCTGAATTCAATGCTGAGCCCAGTCTGTGCCATCACCGGGATGACAATGAAGCAGGCCATGGAGTATCCCCCGACGAGGGAACTCATCACGGAACTGGCCAGGGAGGCGATCGAAGTAGCCGGGCGCAGCGGGGTCACCCTGCCGGACAAATTCCTCGATTTCTGCATCTCCTACCTCACCAAGGCCGGCCACCACAAACCCTCCATGCTCGTGGACGTTGGAACTACCGGCCGGACGGAAATAGAATTCCTGAACGGGAAGATATGCGAGTATGCCGCCGAGAACAAAGTTCCGGTTCCGTTCCTCAGGGCCATTTCGGCCCTGGTTAGGGGAGTGGAGCGCAGATATTGAAGAGAAGCTGTAATTAGACAATCGCGGTCAAAGGAGCTAAAACATGAGCTTATCCTGGCTGATAAAAGATGATGAACTTAAAGACCATTCACTTTGGGGCAAAGAGCATTGGGGCACCGAGGCGCCCTGCACCATGTACGAGAAGAGGCCCATCCTCGACGTTTCGGGCAAGAAAGTAGAAGGCCTGTACTCCGCCTGGATCACCCTTAACAACCCCGCGCAACTCAACTCCTATACCACCGGTATGGTGAAAGGCGTTATTTCCGGCTTCCATAACGCCTCGCTCGACAGGACCGTGGTGGCGGTAGTTTTCACCGCCGCCGGGGACAGGGCCTTCTGCACCGGGGGAAACACCAAAGAGTACGCGCAGTACTACTCCGGCAAGCCGAACGAATACGGCGAATACATGGACCTTTTCAACGGGATGGTGGATTCCATCCTCCACTGCAAGAAACCGACCATCTGCCGCGTGAACGGAATGAGGATTGCCGGCGGCCAAGAGATAGGTATGGCCTGCGACATCACCATCGCCGCCGATACGGCTATTTTCGGCCAGGCGGGGCCCAGGCACGGCTCTGCCCCCGACGGCGGCTCCACCGATTTCCTGCCCTGGTACCTGAGCATAGAGGACGCCATCTGGAACTGCATCTCCTGCGAGCTTTTGAGCGCTTACAAGGTAAAGAAGATGGGAATGATCGGCCAGGTGGCGCAGGTCATAAAAAAAGACGGGAAATTCATCCGCAATCCCGGAGTCATCACGGATAAATACGTTGACGACGGAGAAATAGTTTACGGCGAGTTTGTCGCGGGGGAGGCGGGGAAGGCGGCGCGGGAGTTCCTAAAGACCGCGCAGATAGATTTCACCCTGCTCGACAAAGCCGTAAATAACACTATCTGGAAACTGACCAACCTCTTCCCGGGCTGCCTGGCGAAGACGCTGGACAGCATGCGGGCGAAGAAGAAATATTTCTGGGACCAGGCCAAAAGCTATAACCGCCACTGGCTGGCCGCGAATATGAACACCGAGGCCTATATGGGCTTCAACGCTTTTAATTCGAAGAAGGCGACAGGCAAGGACGTTATCGATTTTGTCGAATACAGACAGCTGATAGCCAAGGGGAGACCCGTAGATGAAGCTTTCATGGAAGCGGTGCTGCCCAAGCCGATGGAGGCAAGGATTAAGGATTAAGGATTAAGTACTAAGGATTAGGGATTAGGAATTATGCTTTACTTAATCCTTACCACTTAATCCTTACAACTTACACTATGGAACTTACGGGGAAAAAAGCGCTGGTCACCGGCGGAAGCCGGGGCATAGGCAAAGCCATCGTACGCGAGCTTGCCAGGCTGGGCGCTGACGTGGCTTTTGATTACAAGGGCGAGCCTGCGGAGGGCGAAACAGTAGCCGAAGAAGTCCGGAAGCTGGGCAGGAAAGCGCTGTCCTTCCCGGTGGACGCGGCTGACTATGCCCAGGTCGGGGAAGTGGTAAGCGGCGTCATAAAAGAATTCGGCAGCCTTGACATCCTTGTCAACAATGCCGGCATAACGCGGGACGCGGTCATCTGGAAGATGTCTCCGGAGCAGTGGGACGAAGTGATAGGCGTTAACCTGAAGGGCTATTTCAACCACATACGCGCGGCAGCCCCTCTTTTCAAAGAGCAGCGCAGCGGGAAAATAATCAATATCGCCTCGATCAACGGCCTGAGGGGGAAGTTCGGCCAGTCTAATTACTGCGCCGCGAAAGCGGGCGTGATAGGGCTTACGAAATCCGTGGCCAAGGAGCTTGGCCGCTACCAGGTCACCGTGAACTGCGTGGCCCCGGGAATGATAGAGACCGAAATGACAAAGACCCTCCCACCGGAAGCGGTGGAGGCGGCGATAAAGGAAAGCGCCCTGGGAAAACTGGGCCGGCCGGAAGACGTGGCCCACCTGACCGCTTTCCTGGCGTCAGAAAAAGCGGACCACATCACCGGGACGGTGATCCAGGTGGACGGAGGCCAGTACATATGATCAAAATAGAAAAGGAAGGCCCGGTATTCGCAATAACGCTGAACAATCCTCCCTACAACATTCTGAATATTGCCATGCTTAAAGAAATCCAGGCGGCCCTGCGCGAGCTCTTAAGCGGGTCTTACAGGATACTTGTTTTCAGGTCCGGCGAAAAAGCTTTCAGCGCCGGGGCGGATATAAAAGAGCACCTCCCGGCGCAGGTTAGCGAGATGATCAGGACCTTCGGCGAGGTCTTTCTTCTCCTGCATTCTTTTGACGGGATAACAGTGGCCTGCGTCAACGGGGCGGCCCTGGGCGGCGGCTGCGAACTGGCGCTTTTCTGCGACGTGGTCCTGGCCAGCGAAAAGGCCAAGTTCGGCCAGCCGGAGATAAAGCTGGGGCTTTTTCCGCCGGTGGCGCTGGCGGCCTTCCCCGCCTTCTTCCCGCCGAAAGCGGCGCTGGATTTCATCCTCTCCGGCGAAACAATGAGCGCCGCCGAGGCCTACAGACTGGGGCTGGTCAACAAGCTGCTCGACGCCGCGAATTTCGAAGAAGAGGCAAAAAAACACCTGCTCCGGTTCGCCGACCTGAGCGATTCCTCTTTCCATCTCACCAAGAAGGGGTTCAAGAAACTGCACTTGGCGGATTTCCCGGCAAAGCTTAAGGAGGCCGAGGACATCTATCTCGACGTCCTGGCGAAGACTGAAGACGGGAACGAAGGGCTTGCGGCTTTCCTGGAAAAGAGAAAGCCGGTATGGCAGCAGGCAAAAGGAGAAAAAATATCATGAAAGCCGCAATTTTTTACGAAAAAGGCAGCCCGCTTAAAATAGAAGAGATTCCCGTCACCCGCCCCACGGGGCGCGAGGTCCTGATAAAGATACGGGCCTGCGGTGTTTGCCACACCGACCTGCACTATCTCGACCACGGCGTGCCCACTTTCAAAAAGCCGCCGCTCATACTGGGCCACGAGCCCTCCGGAGTGGTGGAGGAAGTCGGGCCTGACGCCAGGAAATTAAAGAAGGGCGACAGGGTTATAATTCCCCCGGTGTTTTCCTGCGGGGAGTGCTTCCTGTGCCGCACCGGCAAAGAGAATATCTGCGAGAACATGATCATGCTGGGCAACCATATTAACGGCGCTTTCGCAGAATACCTGACGGTCAGCGAAAAGGACGTGATCCCGCTTCCCGACGAAATTCCTTTAGAGGAAGCCGCGATCATAACCGACGCCCTCGCCACCCCTTTCCACGCCCTCAAGAACAGGGCCAACCTGAAGCCGGGAGACGTTATCGCGGTCTTCGGCTGCGGCGGAGTCGGGATGAACGTGGTGCAGGTGGCCGCCGCCATGGGCGCCAAAGTTATAGCGGTCGACGCTGTCGAGGGAAAGCTGAACCTGGCGCGGAGCCTGGGCGCGTCAGAAACGGTGCTGGCCGTAAAAGGCGAGGACACCGCCAAGAAGATCAGGAAGATGACAGGCGGGGGGGCTGATATCGCCCTGGAAGCCATCGGTCTGACCCAGACCCTGGAGACAGCTTTCAGCTCTATCAGGTCAGGCGGCAAGATGGTCGTCCTCGGCTACAGCTCCGACCCGCTTACCATAAGCCCCGCCAGGATAATGTTCAGGGAAATGGAGATTACCGGCTCCCTGGGCTGCAGGCCTGTAGATTTCCCCAAGGTAATAGAGATGGTAAGGCTCGGAAAGATAAAGCTCAAGGAGCTCGTAACCCACAGGTTCCCGCTCAGCGATATAAACAGCGCCTTCGACCTTCTAAGAAGTCACGACCAGACTCTCCTGCGGTCCATCATACTGCTCTAAGAGTACAGGGCCTCTATGAAAATATTGGTATGCGCGAAGCAGATCCCTGACCTGGCTTCGAAGCTGGGGCCCGACACCGCGAATCTCTGGCTCGATGAGACCGATCTGCCGTTCCAAATCAACGAGTACGACGAGTACGCGGTGGAGGAAGCCGTAAAGCTCAAGGAGCAGCGGGGCGCGGAACCGACCGAGCTGACAGTACTTTCAGTCGGCCCGCCCCGGGTGCTGGAGATGCTAAAAAAAGCCCTGGCCATGGGCTGCGACCGCGGCGTGCACATAGAGGATGACGAAAGTTCCACGAAAGACCCGTGGCAGATAGCCTCGCTCATTGCGGCCTACGCGGAAAAAGAGAATTTCGATATCATTTTTACCGGCATGCAGTCGCAGGACCGCGGCTCCGCCCAGGTTGGCCCGACCCTCGCCGAAGCCCTGGGTTACGCCTGCGCTACCACGGTGATAGCCTTCGGGCTTGAGGGCGGCGTGATAACGGCCGAGCGCGAACTGGAAGGCGGCGCGAGGAGCGTGGTTAAATTGAAGCCGCCCGCGGTCATCACCTGCGAGCTGGGGCTTAACACCCCGCGCTACCCGACTCTGCCCAATATCATGAAGGCCAGGAAAAAACCGATAGCCGTACTAAAGTCGGCCGAGCTGGGAGTTGAAAGCCCCAGGCTGATAACGGAAAAGTTCTATGCGCCGGTCAGGAAGGGAGGCGGCCTCGTTCTTGAGGGAGAAGCCGCCGGGCTGGCCGGGAAAGTGATAGAGATTCTCAAAGAACGAACCACCGTCCTCAGAGGTTAGCGCCTGGAGGGAAGACCTGTAATGAAAGCACTGCTTGTTTTTGAATACCGCCGCGGAAAACTTACGGAAGGGAATTCGGAGCTTATCGACTTTGCCGCCGGGCTGTGCGCGCAGTGCGCCGGCGTCCTTATCGGAGAAGAGTCCGCCCTGCCCGCCTTTGAAGGCAAGCTTTACCTCGGGGACATCGCGGTGTGCAAAGAGTACGGCCCGGAGCTGCACGCTGATATCATCCTGCAGGCGGCTCAGAAAGAAAACCCGGACTATATAATTTTCACGCATGCCCCTTACGGCTGGGACCTGGCCCCGCGCGTGGCGGCAAAACTTAAGGCGGCGCAGATCTCCGAGATCACCGGGCTCTCCGACGGGAAATTCGAAGTGGGCTGCTGCAGCGGGAAGATGCGCCGGCTAGTGCGCCCCGCCACCCCGCGGGCGGTGCTTACCCTGCAGGAAGGCGCCTTCCCTTTCACCGGGAAAGCCGGGGGCACGCCGGAAGTGGAAAAGCTTGTCCCCACCGGCACGGGCTCCGGGCCTGAATTGGCCGGCTTTAAAGAGGCCGAAAAGCACGGGCTCGACCTGTCGGGCGCGGAAGTCATAGTAAGCGCCGGCCGCGGGGTGGGAAAGAAGGATAATATCCCGGTCATCGCCGAACTGGCCGCCGCCCTGAAGGGGGAAATGGGCGCAAGCCGGCCGGTGGTGGACGCCGGCTGGCTGGAGCACACCCGGCAGGTGGGCGCCACGGGACAGGTGGTTTCCCCGAAGCTTTATGTGGCCTGCGGGATCTCGGGCGCCATCCAGCACCTTTCCGGCATGCGCAACTCCGAGTTCATCGTGGCCATAAATAAGGACAAGGAAGCGCCCATCTCCGAGATCGCCGACGTGATGGTGATAACCGACCTGATGCCTTTCGTGGCGGCGCTCACCGCGCAGCTGAAAAAAATATGAAACTAAAACCAAAGCCGGCCTCGGCTTCTAAAACCCAGCTTGCCGACCTGATCTTCCCCACCCACGCCAACGACAAAGGCACGGCCTTCGGCGGCGTAGTCCTGGCGATGGCTGACAAAGCCGCCGGGGTCTGCGCCATGCGCCATTCCGGGCAGACCTGCGTGACCGTGGCCATGGACCGCGTGGAATTTCATGTCCCGGTGCGGGTCGGAGACCTCCTTATAGTGAAAGCGTGCCTTGAGCGCGTAGGCCGCACCTCAATGACCATCGCTGTGGACGTCTTCTCCGAGGACCTGCGCAGCGGGAAGCGCCAGTGCACCAATACTTGTCATGTAACCATGGTCGCGGTGGATAATAAAGGTCGGCCCTCGCCGGTGCCGCCGCTGGCCTCCTGACCGCAAAACTTGACTGCTACGAAGGCGAATTTCTATCATAGTTTAGCAGTCCGGATCCGACATCCTTTAAATATGCTTAATCATGAAGCCAAAGCAGTTGCAGGAAACCACGTATGAGCGGCAAGCTTGAGGCCGCCCTTGCGCGTTGCAGGGAACTTACCGAGGACATGAGCTACGCCAGCGTGCGCAGCCATAAGGAAAAAACCGGCGACGGGGCGATAGGCTACTTCCCCGTCTACAGCCCCCTCGAGCTATACCACGCCGCGGGCTACCTGCCCGTGGCCGTGCACGGCGGCGGCAACCAGATAGAGATCACCGCCGCGGACTCCCGCTTCGGCTCCTTCATCTGCTCCATAGTAAAGAGCACCATGGAACTGGGCATGAAGGGCCACCTGGACGTCCTTGACGGCGTGGTCTTCCACGATATCTGCGACTCGGCGCGCAACCTCGCCTGGCTATTCGAGCGCAATTTTAAGGACAAACTGTTCATGGAGTACTTCCACCTGCCCCAGAAACCGGACGGGGCCGCCGCAGCGGCGTTCCTCGGAGGCGAGTACGAAAGGATCTATACCAAGCTGGCCGCCCTGCGCGGGCGCAAGCCGGATCTGGACGCCATCCGGAAGTCCATAGGCCTCTACAATATCAACCGCGGCCTTCATCGCCGCCTCTACAAATTGCGTTCGGAGCGGCCGCAGGACGTGCTCACCGCGGAGCTCAGCCTGCTGACGCGCGCCGGAGGCATTCTCCCCGTCGAAGAACACAACAAGATGCTGGCGGACTGTCTGGCGGATTTCGAAGCGCGGAGCAACAAGCCCCGTGACGGCATAAGGGTGCTGGTGGAGGGCTCCTTCTGCGAACAGCCGCCCATCGAACTGCTGGAGCTCCTTGACGCGGTCGGCTGCTTCGCTGTGGACGACGACCTCCTTATCGGCCGCCGGTGGTTCGACCAGGACGTACCCGTTAAGGGAAACCCCTTCTCCGCCCTGGCCGAAGCCTATATGAAGAGCCCGGTCCCTTCCTCGGTAAGGCATAACCCGGGGGTGCCCCGCACGGAGGCTATGGTGCAGCGGGTGCGGAGCAACAAAGCGCAGGCCGTGCTTTTTATCTACGCCAAATTCTGCGAGCCCGGCCTGTTCGACTATGTCCTCTTCAAGGATGTGCTCGAGCGCGAGGGCATACCGCACCTGCTGATAGAATTCGAGGAAAAAATGTGGACCTTCGATAAGGCCCGCATGGAGCTTGAAACTTTCGTGGAATCGCAGCTATTCGCATATGACTGACACCCCCAAGGAAAACCCCAAAGCGGCCGGACACGTGCACTACCAGGGCCGGATGCACGCCCTGCAGAAAGAAATTATCACCCGCTGGTACAAAGAACTGCACGGCGTGTGGCAGAGGCAGCAGGCCTCTAACGCGGTGCCGCTGCCCGGGTCCGGCGCCACCGGCGCGGTGCCGCTGATGATCTCCGGCAACTGCGTGGAGCTGCTGCAGGCTTTCGACCTGCTGCCGGTCTATCCCGAAATAAACGCCCTGCAGCTGGCCATCCGCAAGAAAGCGCTGGAATACCTGCTGAAAGCCGAGGATATGGGCTACTCCACGGACAATTGCGGCTATGTGAAAGCTGATATGGCTTTCTACCTTGAAGGGGCCGAGACCGCCCAGGGGACGCGCATCCCGAAGCCCTCCCTGATCCTGAATAATTTCGTCGGCTGCAATACTTATATAAAGTGGTTCGAGCACCTGGCCCATTTCACCAAAGCGCCGCTCTTCACGCTGGACATACCTTTCCTGCAGGGCGAGGAGCCTGACGCCGGGCAGATCAAGTACGTGGCGGACCAGCTCAAGGACCTTATCCGGCTGCTGGAGAAAGTTTCCGGCCGCAGTTTCGACATCGACCGGCTGAGGGAGATCCTCAAGCTGAGCGCGCGCTCCGAGGAGCTGTGGTCCGCGATAAAAATGACGGCGAAGAATAATCCCTCGCCCTACGAAGCTTTCTTCGACGCCACCACGATGATGGGTCCCCTCTATGTAAGCCGCGGCACGCCGGAGGGCGTGCGCTTCTTCGAAGAAGCTTTGCGCGAGATGGAGGAGAAGGTGCGGCTCGGCGTGGGCGCCGTGGCGAAAGAGCGCTTCCGCGTAGTGGTGGAAGCGCCGCCGCCTTATCCCTATTTCAAGGCTTTCCGCGACCTTTTCAACACCTGGGGCGCCTGCAGCGTGGCCTCCACCTACTCCTGCGTGGGCGGAACTTTCGAGTTCGGCTTCCGGCACGATCCCAGGGACCCGCTTAACTCCATCGCCCGGCATATGCTGGTCCACAATGTCTGCAACCGCAATTATATACAGCGCTACGACCAGATCCTGCGCTACATCAAGGAATGGAACGCCGACGCCCTGATCATCCATTCGGTCAAGAGCTGCCGGCTCTTCTCCGCCGGGCACGGTGACATGCGGGAGTTCTTCACTTCCAAGGGCATTCCCACCCTGTACGTCGAGTCCGACCTTGAGGACCCGCGCTATTATTCTCCCGCCCAGATGAGGAACCGTTTTGACGCTTTCTTCGAGGCCCTGGAGCACAAGAAATACAGCACCAAGGGGGCCGGAGTATGATATACGGCGCAGGCGTAGACGTAGGCTCCACCCAGACCAAGGCCGTAGTCATGGACGAGAACCGCAAGGTGCTGGGGCAGGCGATAATCCCCACCGGCGCGAACGTGATAAAGGCGGCGGAGAAAGCTTTTCCCATCGCGGTCAAGGCGGCGGGGCTGCACACGCAGGACATAGCTTACGTGGTAGGTACCGGTTACGGGCGCTACAAGGTAACCTTCGGGCAGTCCCAGATCACGGAGATCTCGTGCCACGCGCGCGGCGCGCATTTCCTTTTCCCGTCCACCCGCACCGTGCTGGACATGGGCGGCCAGGACACCAAGGCCATCCGTATAGGGCCGACGGGCGACGTCATAGACTTTTCAATGAACGATAAATGCGCGGCGGGCACGGGGCGCTTCCTTGCCGCCGCGGCAGAAGCCGCGGGGCTTGAATTGGACGAGATAGGGCCCATTTCGCTGAAGGGCACGCGGCCGGTGAAGCTTACCACCGTCTGCACCGTTTTCGTGGAGTCGGACATCCTTTCTTACCTGGTGCTGGGTAAGAAGATAGAGGACATACTTTCCGGCGTCCATAAAGCTATAGCTATGCGCACGCTGTCGCTGGCCGCGCGTGTTGGTCTTGACCCCGAAGTTACGTTCACCGGCGGGGTATCGCGCAATGTCGGCATGGTACAGGCTTTGGAAGAGAGGCTGGGCCTGAAGATAAACATAAGCCCAGACGCGCATTTTGCCGGCGCTATCGGCGCCGCGATCTTCGCGGTGGCGAAAGCCGCGGCGATAGGGGCTGAAAAATGAAAGATAGACTTGTCGCCGGCATAGACCTGGGCGCGGGCAGCACCAAAGTGGTGCTCCTGGCGGCCGACAGGAGCGTTCTCGGGCAGGCGCGGTCCAAAACCCGGGCTGATTTCGTGGGCCTGACCGATGGGTTGCTCGACGAGGTGCTTAAACCGCTCGGGCTCACCCGCCGGGACATTTCCTATATAGCTACCACCGGCCTCGGCCGCTACGCCGTGCCTGCGCGCAACATTCAGATCACAGAGATCACCTGCGGGGCTCGCGGCGCCTGGTTCCTGTTCCCGGATACGACCTGCATCCTTGATATCGGCTCGCAGAGCTCGCGCGCCATCCGCGTGGGGGAAAAGGGAAGGGTCAAAGAATTCAAGACCAACGAGAAGTGCGCTTCCGGCTCGGGCGGCTTCCTTGAGAAAGCCGCTAAATACCTCGAGATCACCGTGGACGAAATGGGTACTCTCTCCCTTACCTCCTCGGACCCCCGGGAGATCTCCAGCGTCTGCGCGGTGCTCGCCGAGTCGGAGATCATCAGCAATGTTTCTGACGGCTATAAGATAGAGGACATCGTGCGCGGAATCCATGATTCGCTGGCCGACCGGGCGCTTACCCTGATAAGGCGCGTCGGGATAGGGACTTCCCTTACCTTTATCGGCGGGGTGGCCCGGCAGGAGGGCATGATCTCCACCGTCCAGGCTAAACTGGGCATACAGGTAAACGTTCCCGAAGAGCCTGAATATGTGTGCGCGCTCGGCGCGGCGCTCTTCGCGCTGGAAAGGTTGAAAGCGGCCGAAGCCGTAAGCGCGAAAACCGCTTAGGCCGCAGCTTTTCTCTCTCTATTACAGCGCCAGCTCACGGCCGCGGTTACCGTTAAACTTCAACTTTATGCATATAAAAGAACTGGAATATCATACTCCGGTCTCCCTGGCCGAGGCCTGCGCCCTGCTTAGCTCCGGCGGCCCAGGCGCGAAAATTTTCGCCGGCGGCACCGACATTCTGCCAGACCTGAAGCGCAACCGGATAAATGCAGGCAGTCTTATTTCCCTGGCCGCCCTGGACGGGCTCAAGAAGATAGAGAAAAGGGGCGCCGCTCTCTGGATCGGCCCGCTCGTCAGCCCCGACACTCTCGACCGTTCCGCCCTGGTACGCGAAATTTTCCCCGGCCTTTCGGAAGCGGCGGCCTCCATGGCCGCCAACCAGGTAAGGGGCATGGCCACCACAGGCGGCAACCTGTGCAGCGCGGTGCCCTCCGCCGACCTCCCGCCTTCCCTGCTCACCGCCGAAGCCGAACTTGTCCTAACCTCCAGCGCCGGCGAGCGGCGGCTGGCCCTCAAGGACTTTTTCCTCGGCCCGCGGAAGACCGCGCTCCGCCAGGATGAGATCCTGACCGGGATTTTAATACCTGAATTTCCCCGGGGAACGGGCACCGCTTATGACAAATTCCAGGCCCGGGACGCTTCCGCGCTGGCCATAGCGGGCGCGGCGGCCAGGCTGACCGTGAAGGATAATAAGATCGTAAAAGCGCTGGTAGCCATCGGGGCCTGCGCGCCCACGCCGCTGCTGCTGGCGGCCGCCGGAGAGTTCCTCACAGGCAAAGAGCCCACGGAGCAGAATTTCGCCCGGGCGGGCGAGCTGGCCGCGCAGGGCGTAAAACCTATTTCCGACATCCGCGGCTCGGAGCAGTACCGCCGAGATATCTGCCGGGTGCTGACTATCCGCGTACTCAGAAGGGCGCTCACATGCTCAAAAAGATAACTCTCAATGTAAACGGCGACGACCACACGCTGGCGGTCAGGCCGAACGAGACGCTCCAGGACCTGCTCCGCATCGGGCTCGGGCTCACGGGCACAAAGAAGGGCTGCGAATCCGGCGTCTGCGGGGCCTGCACGGTGCTCATAGACGGCGAGCCCAGGAACTCCTGCATCGTGCTGGCTGTCTCGGCGGACGGCAAAAAGATAACCACCATCGAGGGGCTTGCTAAAGAAGGGAAACTCCATCCCCTCCAGGCTTCCTTCATCCACAACGGCGCGGTCCAGTGCGGGTATTGCACCCCGGGCATGCTGATGAGCGCGAAGGCCCTGATAGACAAGAACCCGAACCCCTCCGAGGAAGAAATAAAGCGTGCTTTCGGCGGCAATCTCTGCCGTTGTACGGGCTACGTGAAGATCATCGAGGCCATAAAAGGCTGGAAAGATTTTTCCGGAGATAAGCTAAATGACGTGGCCGGTGAAAAAACCGAAAGCGTGGGCCGGAGCCTGCACCGCAAGGACGCGCCCGACAAAGTGACGGGCCGCGCCAGGTATACGGGCGACATGAGCCTGCCGGGGATGCTGCACGGCAAAATTCTGACCAGCCCCGTGGCGCACGCGAAGGTAAAATCCATAGATACGAGCGCGGCCGAGAAGCTGCCCGGAGTGAAAGCCGTGATCACCTGGAAGGACGTCTCGGAAATACTTTACGGGGTGAGCCCGGCCCGCTACGACGAGCACGTCCTGGCCAAAGACAGGGTGCGCTATGTCGGAGACGAGATAGCCGCCGTGGCCGCCGTCGACGAGGCTACCGCCGCCAAAGCCGTGGCCCTGATCAAAGTGGAATTTGAATCCCTCCCCGAGGTTTTTACCATAGACGACGCTATGAAAGCAGGGGCGCCCGTCCTCCACGAGAAGTACCCCACCAATGTGAACGTGGACGTGAATTACACCTTCGGCGATATGGAGAAGGGTTTCGCCGAGGCGGACCTGGTGCTGGAGCAGCGGTACAAGGGCAACCGGACCTACCAGTCCCCGATGGAGCCGCACGCCACGCTGGCCCGGTGGGAGGCCAACGGCCGGCTGACTATCTGGACCTCCACGCAGGTCCCGCATTATGTGCAGCACATGCTGGCCCGGGTGCTCGAGATCCCCATGGGCCGGATACGGGTCATACGGCCCGCGGTGGGCGGAGGCTTCGGCGTGAAGGCCGAAACCACGCCGCTGGATTTCTGCTCCGTATACCTGGCGAAAAAGACCGGCCGCCCGGTGATGATGAAGTACGACCGCAAAGAGATGCTGCACCACGGCCGCGGCCGCCACATGCAGTACATCGACCTTAAGATAGGCGTGAAGAAAGACGGGACCATAACGGCGGTGGACCAGACCGCGTACCTCGACGGCGGGGCTTATACCAGCTTCGGCATAGTAGCCACGTATTATTCGGGCGCCATGGTGCCCACCCTTTATAAGCTGCCCAACTACAAATTCAAGGGCCACAGGGTTTACACCAACCTGCCGGCCTGCGGGGCCTTCAGGGGGCATGGCTGCCCCCACCCCAGGTTCGCTTTCGAGAGCATGCTCTCCATTATCGCCGAGAAGCTGGGCCTGGACGATATAGAGATCAGGCTGAAGAACGCGATGACCCCGAACAGCCTTACCGCGAACGAACTGGAAGTGATCTCGTGCGAGTTCAAGGCCACCCTGGAACAGGCCCGCGAAGCTTCCGGCTGGCGGGAGAAAAAAGGCAAGCTGCCGCGCGGCAAAGGCATAGGCGTGGGCTGCGGCGGCTTCGTCTCCGGCGCCGGCTATCCCATCTACCGCAGCGATTTTCCCCATTCGAACGCTATGATCCGCGTGCTGGAGGACGGGACGGCCTCGACGTTATTTATCGCCGCGTCCGACATCGGGCAGGGCTCGGATACGGTGCTGTGCCAGGTAGCCGCGGAAGAGCTGGGCGTCCCCTACGACAGTATTTTAATGAGCGACTGCGACAGCGACATCGCCCCCCTGGACCTGGGCACTTACTCAAGCCGGGTCACGCTGATGGCGGGCAATGCCGTGAAGATGGCGGCCGCGAACGTGAAAAGCAAGCTCTTTGCTTTCACCGGCGCCAAGCTGGGCGTGGACCCCGAGAGCCTGACGGCGAAGGGGGGGCGGGTGTTCGTGAAGAACGAGCCCGCCGTAGGCATGCCGTGGGACGAGGCCGCGAGGCTGGCTTTCTCCCAGGGCGGGCCGCTGGTGGGCACGGGCTGCTACCAGCCGCCAAAGCTTGGCGGCAAACATAAAGGCGCCGCCGTGGGAACCTCCCCGGCCTACAGCTTCGGAACTACGATAGTCGAGGTGGAAGTTGACCTCGAAACCGGCAAAACGAAGGTCACCGACTGCACCGATTATCACGATTCCGGGAAGGTGCTGAACCCCTCCGCTTTCCACGGCCAGGTGCACGGCGCCGTGGTGATGAGCATCGGCGAGACTTTGACTGAAAACGTCCAGTTTACCAAAGAGGGGGATGTGGCGAATGCGACCCTAAATGACTATCTTATCCCCACTTCCATGGAAACCCCGCGCATTCATTCCGGTTTTGTGGAGAGCTACGAGCCCCGCGGCCCCTTCGGGGCCAAAGAAGTGGGCGAAGGCGCGGCCCTGCCCGTTATAGGCGCGCTCGCGAACGCTATCTACGACGCCACCGGCGTAAGAATCACGGAGCTGCCCATAACCGCCGAAAAAGTCCTCAACGGATTAAAAGCGCTCAAGAAATAAGGAGTTACCATGGGAATCCAGAAAAATATGTTTCCGAGAGCCAGGATACCTTATGGGACCTGGGGGAGCAGCTATTTCCCCGCCTGGCAGGCTTCGCCGCTGGCCGAAGTCAATATCGGCCAGTTCGCCGCCGAGGCGATGAATAAGGTGCTGGGCCTGAGAAAGGTCCCGAAGAGCGAGCTTGATCACCTTATCACCGGCTCCACCATTCCCTGGCACTGGAAGTTCTGGAACTCGCCGATGCTCGCCAGCTGCCTGGGCCGCAGAGTGGCCGGCTGCCACGTGGAGCAGGCCTGCGCCACCGGCCTGAAGGCCGTGCTAGTGGCCGCCGCCGAAGTGGACGGCGGGTCCAGCGACGTAGCCGGCGTGCTTACCTTCGACCGGACCAGCGATTCTCCGGTCGGCATTTTCCCCGAGCGGCGGGCCCACCGCCGGACCGAGGCGCTGAGCGATGTCTGGGACAATTTCGGCTTCGACCCGTCCACCGGCAGGTCCATGATCTGTTGCGCCGGCAATGCGGCCAGAAAATATAAGCTGGACCGCAAAGAAGTGGATGAGCTGTCGCTCTGCCGCCACGAGCAGTACTTCAAGGCCCAGGCGTCGGGCTTCTTGGCGAAGGTCCTGGTGCCGTTCGAGGTTTTGGACGTGCAGGGCCGCGTACGGGGCGTGATTGACGCGGACACCGGCGTGGCCCGCCACACTTTGCGCGGGCTCAGGGCGATGCGGGAGCTGGACACCTGCATAACCAGCGGAACCCAGACCCACCCGTCGGACGGGATGGCATGTATGCTGGTCACCACCCGCGAGAAAGCCCGGGAGCTCAGCCGCAAGCCCGAGATAGACATACAATTCGTGGCCAAGGCCGAGGTAAGGACCAGCCCCAGCCTGATGCCCGAGGCCCCGGCGCTGGCCGTGAAGGACCTGCTGCGCAGGACGGGCGTGGCGATGAAGGATATCGCTGTGGTCAAATCCCACAACCCGTTCGCCATAAACGACGCCGTCTTCGCCAAAGAGTTCAAATACAACTGGCGCGAGATGAACAGGACCGGCTGCTCGCTGGTCTGGGGGCACCCGCAGGGCCCGACGCTCACCCGCCTGCTGATAGAAGGCCTGGAAGAGGCCACGGACCTGGGCGGCGGCTACGTATTGCTGATGGGCTGCGCCGCCGGCGACGTCGGCATCGCCGCCCTGTTCAGGGTAGGATAACGGCATAGGCTGCTTTTTTATTGGAGGAATGTTATGGCTAAAAATTCATCCGCTTCGACCACCGCGGCAAAGGGCGCTTTCGGCGCTCCCAAGGAAAAGACTATGACGATCTCGGCAATGAGACAGCCCACCCTGGAAACGCTGGGCCTGGGCACGGTGCTTGAAATTTTCAAGAACGGGCGGCTTCCCGCCGGCGCCGGCGAGCTGGTGGACCAGGTTTTCGGGAAAGCCGGGGACAGGGGGGCGCTGGTCATTTCCGGCGCCAACGGCATAGTGGGCTCCGGCAAAGCGATGCAGCTGGCCTCCAGGCTTCAGCCGTTCGGCGTACCTATAGTGGCCCTCGACTTTCCCGGCGCGCCCGACGGGCTGGGCAAACATTACCCGGGGCTGGCGAAAACCTTCGGGCGGGAAGGGGCCGGCAGAATAATGGAGAGTATAATCCGCATGAGCTATAACGGCCACAGTCTGCCGCCGCAGCTCAAAGGGCTTAAACCCAGGTTTCTCCTGGAAGCCATACCGGAGATCCTGGACGTAAAAAAAGAGCATTATAAAATTTTCCGGAGCGCTTTCCCCGGTCTGGACATCCGCTCCGTCACTTCCGGCTTCCCTAGTTCCGAGCTGGGGGTAGGGATAGCGCATCCGGCTTTCCCCCACGAGATAAGCAAGATCTGGGAAATAGTGGAGCCCAAACCCACCGCCGGCACCAAGCTCCTGTGGGCGCTGGGAATGGTCCCCGTGCCCGTAAGCGACAACTGGTCCTTCGTGCTGGACGTGCTGTTCTGCGGCGCCACCCTGGCGGCGCTCAGGTACCACCAGGCTTCCAACATGCCGTACTGGAAGATAGATAAATATTTCCGCAAGCTCCTGGGGGCGAACCCGTTCAGGGCGCACGACGCGATAGGCGCCAAAGGGGCGAACTTCCTTACCTGGTCCTGCCTGCACCACCTCGGCGAGCAGTACGGCGAGCTGTTCAGGCCGAACGCGGACCTGGACGACCGCAAGGAAACGGGCTCCGAATATTATCCGCTTAACCACTTCCGCCCGCTGGTGAACTGGTCAATGGGGCCGGAAGAGGAAGAGGATTTCAAGGTCCGCACCCTGGGCCCGCTGTTCCAGATGACCAGCCTGCTGCTGCACGAAAAGCGCTCGCACCTTACGCATATCAACGCCATAGGCGAGCTGTGCGCCCAGTTCAGGCGCGGCATTCTCTCGGTGATACGCACCGAGGGCTGCGACGCCGCGACGAAGCTGGTGAACAAGTATCACAAACTGCATCCCGAAGCAAAGAAATGCTGGTATCCCGAGACGTTCGAAAAAATAGGGACGCCCGAGTGGCAGCAGCTGTACGTGAACGCCGAGCATGACGGCAGCGCCGGCGTGATAACCATCAGCCGCGAGAGCTATAACGGCGACGTGGACGCGGAGCTGAACCGGGCCATAGACTGGCTGAAAAAAGAAAAGATAGAAAAAGTTATAATCTCCGGCGATTTCCACCTCTCTACGCAGATGGTTGGGGCTGATACGGCGGATTTCTACCCGGCGCTGAAGGACGTTAAAGAGGGGCTATGTATCTCCCGTGATTGGTCCAAAACCGCGCGCCGGCTGAACGACGACTTCAAGGTTTCCGTGGGCTATATCGGCGGCAAGCGCTGCTTCGGCGGGTGCCTGGAGCTGCTGCTGCACTGCCACTACCTGGTAAGCGTTGAAGACGCCAGCCTGGGGATGCCGGAGGTTACCCTGCCCGTCGTTCCGGGCATGGAAGGCTGCCACTGGCCGCTGCGCAAGACCGCCCCGGAAAAGTGGCCGGAGCTGTTCAGGCTCCTGTTGACCGGCCGCCCGGTGCGCGCGAAAGATGCGGTAGGCTGGCTGGTGGACTATGCCGGCCCCGTAGACGCCTGCCTGAAGACGGTTTGGAAGCTGGTGACCGGCGCCGACCATAAATTGCCCCTGCGTAAAGTTAACGCGAGCCCGCTGAAAAAACTGCCTAAAGACACCGCCCAGGGCGCTGAAGACAATGCCGTGGAAGCCGGAAAAAAGGCGATCCTGGAGTGCATCCTGGCTTCCTGCGCCGTTACTTCCGCCGAGGCGCTGCTGGTCCAGGCGAAGCATTCCGCCGGTTTTATGGTAAGCTCCGCTTTCCACACCGGCAAAATAGGCTCGGAACTGAAGAAGATGCTGGAGGTCTGAGTTTTTCAGCAAAATCCTAATTGCTATAATACCCTGAATGACCGATAAGCGCGAAGTAGTGATCCTGGACGCGGTTCGAAGCCCGATCGGCAGGCTGGGAGGCGTTTTATCCGGCATCCGGCCGGACGATCTGGCCGCGCGTTTGATAGAGGCGCTGTGCAAAAGAAACTCCCTGGACCCGGGTGAGATATCCGACGTGTATCTTGGCTGCGCTAACCAGGCCGGCGAAGACAACCGGAATATCGCCCGCATGGCGGTCCTTCTCGCCGGGCTCCCCTTTGAAATCCCCGCCTGCACCGTAAACCGCCTTTGCGGCTCGGGCCTTGAAGCCGTGAACCTGGCTGCGAAAAGCATACTGGCCGGGGAAGGCGATCTGTACCTGGCGGGCGGAGTTGAGAGCATGAGCCGCGCGCCCTGGGTTATCGGCAAGCCGGGTGTTCCTTTCCAGCACGGCAATATGACAGCCTATGACACCTCGCTCGGCTGGAGATTTCCCAACTCGGAGCTGGAAAAAAGAATCCCCCTGCTGAGCATGGGTGAGACCGCCGAGAACCTGGCCGAGCGGTACAAGATCGGCCGCGAAGAGCAGGACAGCTACGCCTTTGAATCCCATAGAAAAGCGGTGCGGGCGCGCGATAGTTTTTTCAGCGATGAAATAATCCCGGTTTCCATCCCCGCGAAGAAAGGCCCCCCGGTGATACTGGATAAAGACGAGCCGCCCCGGGCCGATACATCTTTAGAAAAATTAGCGGCCTTGCCGGCGGCGTTCAGAAAGGGGGGCACCGTTACCGGCGGGAACAGCTCCGGCCTGAACGACGGGGCGGCCTTCTTGGTGCTGGCCAGCCGGGAGAAGGCCGAGGCTCTCGGAAAAAAACCGATGGCCAGGTGGCTGGGCTCGGCCACGGCGGGGCTGGACCCTTCCTGCATGGGGCTGGGCCCGGTTTTTTCCACGCGCAAATTGCTTCAGCGGCTGGGGCTCACCCTCGCCGAACTGGACCTTATCGAGCTCAACGAGGCCTTCGCCGCGCAGGTCCTTTCCTGCGTGAGGGAACTCGATATCCCCATGGATAAACTGAATCCCAACGGGGGTGCGATAGCCCTCGGCCATCCCCTGGGCTCAAGCGGCGCCCGTATTTTGACCACTCTGCTGCATGAAATGAAGCGCCGGCAGGCCCGGCTGGGGCTGGCTGCGCTTTGCATAGGGGTCGGCCAGGGAATTTCGACCATCGTCAGCGGTGAATAAGACAAATTCGTTTAATTCGCATAGGAGGCTTTATGACAACTCTTGCAAATGCGGGGAAAAAAATCTCTGCCAATGATTATTACCGGCTGGACGAGCTGTTCCTTTCAGAGGACGACAGGCTGGTCCGTGACGCGGTGCGCGAATTCGTAAAAAAGGAAGTGTTCCCGCATATTTCCGAATGGGACAGCGGCAAATCCGCCCCTTATGCGAATCACGAGGAGCTGGTCCGGGACGTGGCAAAAAAGTACGCCCGGCAGCTTTCCCTTTTCGGCGCTTCCATAGAGGGGATAGAGCCGTACCTGTCCCACCTGAGCTTCACCCCTTTGTCCCACACCTCGTACGGCGTGGCGATGCGCGAGATAGAATATTGCGACACCAGCCTGCGGTCGCTGGCCTCGGTACAAAGCTCGCTTTGCATGTTCGCCATTTTCCAGTACGGTTCAGAAGAGCAGAAGAAGAAATGGCTGCCCGCTCTTTTCACCGGTGAATCCCTGGCCTGTTTCGGGCTGACGGAACCGCAGGGCGGCTCCGATCCCGGGAACATGCTGACCAAGGCGAAGAAAGTTTCCGGCGGCTGGGTCCTGGACGGCAATAAAGCGTGGATCACCAACGGCTTCGCGGATGTCGCGGTTGTCTGGGCCCGCACCGAGGACGGGATCCGTGGGTTCCTGGTGGAAAAAGGGACGGAAGGCTTTTCTTACAGGAACGAGGAGAAATGGGCGCTGCGGGCAGGGGTGGCCTCCTCGCTTTCCTTCAGCAACTGCGGGATCCCCGACAGCGCGCTTATGCCCGGCACCGTACAGGCTAAGCCGCATGACCTGAAATGCCCCCTGCGCTGCCTCAGCGAGGCCCGCTACAGCATTATCTGGGGCGTGGTAGGAGCGGCGCGGGCCTGCCTGGACGAAGCCATCGGCTTCTCCGGAGAAAGGAAACTTTTCGGCGCGCCCTTGTCCACCAAGCAGGAGACCCAGCGAAAGCTGGTCTGGATGCTCAACGAGACGGAAAATGCGCAGATGGTCGCGCTGCAGCTGGCACAGCTGAAAGAGCGGAAAGCCCTGAGCCATGTCCACATTTCCCTGGGCAAGTACAATAATGTCAGCAAGGCCCTGACGGTAGCCCAGATGGCTTGCGAGCTGCTCTCGGCCGATGTTTTCACCTTTGACGCTTTCCATTCTGGGCGCCATATGCGCAACATCAACGTGGTGAAGAAGTACGAGGGAACGCATGAAATACACCAGCTCATCGTGGGAAGGGAAATTACCGGCGAAGAGGCTTTTTAGCGCGAAGGGGGCGGAGATGAACTCCGCCGAAGAAGCGCTGCGCACAGCCACGTTCGGATAGGCTCCTAGGCGGCACTGGCATACCTCCTGGTATGTCGGCTTCAGCACCAAGGGCGGGCCCCGGATGAAAATGCATCCCGGAAGAATGGATTGCTCCTGTACGGCTCTGGATTGAACGCTATCGGGAAGCGGAAAACCTTATGCAGAATATTTCCAGGATGTACTGGAAGCGGCTCAAAAGTGCCAAGCGCTGAAATCGCAGCCATCACCGGGCCGCAGGATGTCGCCGCCGCCTACGCGCTGGAAGGCGGGGAGGGGCTTACCCCGCCGGAAGCCATGTTTAGGACCATCAGGCATTTTGTCCCCGAGTTCTTTCCCGCCCTGGCGCGTATTCCAGACCCGCGCGATCAAGCACGGATCACTTACCCTCTGCCGGTTTTTCGCAATCTCTGTATTTGAACCGGGCGAACGTATAAAAGTCCGGCTTATTTTGGTATACTTTTTATAGAGCAAAGCACCAAGCGCGTCTTCCGGCAGCCCGACATAAGTCTTAGTACGCTCCCTGCAGCACCCGCCGAGCCAGCCCGCCGCGCCTCAAAAATCCCGGAGGTTCTATGCCGAAGATGGAAGTAGACGTAGACAAATGTAAGGGCTGCTACCTGTGCATAGTAGTCTGCCCGAAGAAGTGCATCGAAAGATCCGATAAATTCTCCAAAACCGGCTATTACCCGGCCAAGGACTCCAAGGAAGGCTGCTGCATAGCCTGCCAGAGCTGCGCGCGCATCTGCCCCGACCTTGCGGTCAGGGTCTATAAATAGGAGAACTACTATGGCTGAAAAAAAATTAATGAAAGGCAACGAAGCTCTGGCCGAAGGCGCGGTCCGCGCCGGCTGCAGGTTCTTCGCCGGCTACCCCATCACCCCGCAGAACGAGATCCCCGAGTACATGTCCTGGCGCCTGCCGCAGGTGGGCGGGACTTTCGTCCAGTCCGAATCCGAAGTCTCGGCGATAAACATGGTTTACGGCGCCGCCGCCACCGGCGTGCGCTGCATGACATCTTCTTCCAGCCCCGGCATAAGCCTGAAGCAGGAAGGCATCTCCTACTGCGCCGGCGCGGACCTGCCGAGCCTGGTAGTCAATGTAATGCGCGGCGGCCCGGGCCTTGGCAACATTGCCGGGGCTCAGGGCGACTACTGGCAGGCCACAAGAGGCGGCGGCCACGGCGATTACCGCACTTTCGTGATGGCCCCCAGCAGCGTAAGCGAAATGGCCAACTTTCCCGACAAATGCTTTGAAGTGGCCTTCAAGTACCGCGTGCCGGCCATGATACTGGCCGACGGCCTGATAGGCCAGATGATGGAGCCGGTGGACTTCACCCGCCCTGAAATAGATCTCAGGACAATTCCGGAGCCAGCCTGGGCGCTGGGCGTGAACAACGGCCGCGAAAAGCGGATGATCAAATCGCTCTATATCAACGAGGGCTGTCTTGAGAAAACGGTCATAGAGCGGGTGAAGCGCTATAAACAGATAGAGGAAAGCGAGGTCCTCTACGAAGAAAAGATGCTTGAGGACGCCGAACTCGCCTTGGTGGCCTACGGCATTTCGGCCAGGGTTTCAGTGGCTGCGATGAAGCTGGCCCGCGCGAAGGGGATAAAAGTGGGCCTCTTCAGGCCCATAACGCTCTGGCCCTATCCGAAAAAACGCCTGCTGGAACTTTCCGACAGGATAAAGAAGTTCCTGGCGGTGGAAATGAACCTGGGACAGATGGTAGACGACGTGCGGCTCTCCCTGAACGGGGCGGCCGAGGTTTACCTGCATTCAAAGCCCGGCGGCTCGCTTATCTCCGCCGAAGAGGTATGCGCCACCATTGAGAGCGTGGTGAAAAAGGGGGCCAAAGAATATGCAGCTGCAAAATAAGAGACCGGAATCCCTGCTGGACGTAAAGATGCATTACTGCCCCGGCTGCGGCCACGGCACGATACACCGCGTGATAGCCGAAGTTATGGACGAGCTGGGCATACGCGGCCGCACGATAGGCGTGGTGCCGGTTGGCTGCTCCGTGTTCGCCGACGCCTACTTCAACTGCGACATGATACAGGGCCCCCACGGCCGCGGGCCGGCCGAAGCGACCGGCATTAAGCGCGCCAAGCCCGAGACTATCGTATTCTCCTACCAGGGCGACGGAGACCTGGCCTCCATAGGCATGGCGGAAATAGTGCACGCCGCCATCCGCTCGGAGAACATAACGGTGGTTTTTGTGAACAACGCCATCTACGGAATGACCGGCGGCCAGATGGCCCCTACCACCCTGATAGGCCAGAAGGCCACCACTTGCCCCGAAGGCCGCACCGCCAAGCAGGCCGGCTACCCCATAAAGATGTGCGAGCTGCTGGCCACCATCGACGGCGCCACCTACCTTGAGCGCACGACCGTCCACAACGTGCCGGGCGTGATAAAGACCAAGACCGCCCTGCGGAAAGCCTTCCAGAACCAGATAGACGGGAAGGGTTTCTCGATGGTGGAGATCCTTTCCATGTGCCCGACCAACTGGGGCACCCGGCTTGATAACCCGTCGGAGGCTACCAAGTTCATCGCTGAGAGCATGCTTCCTGTATTCCCGCTTGGTATATACAAAGGCCAGCAGAAAACGAACTAAGAATCAGGAATCAAAGGAGAAATTTATGTACCAAGGCATAAGGATATCGGGTTTCGGCGGGCAGGGCGTGATCTCCGCCGGCGTGCTGCTGGCGCAGGCCGGCATGATGGAGGGGAAAGAGGTCAGCTTTTTCCCTTCCTACGGCGCCGAGATGCGCGGCGGCACCGCCAACTGCTCGGTGGTGGTGGCTTCCGACGAGGTTTCCACGCCTATAGTTACCACGCCCGACACCGTCATAGTGCTAAACGAGCCGTCGCTCGCGAAGTTCGAGCCGATGGTCAAGCCCGGCGGCCTGCTGATAATAAACAGCTCCCTGGTGAACTCCAAGGCCGCCCGCAAGGACATAAATGTGCTTTACGTGCCCTGCAACGAGATAGCGGGTGAACTCGGGAACACCAAGGTGATGAACATGGTGGCCATCGGGGCCTTCGCGGCCGCCACCGGAGCCATGTCCATAGACGCCATAGCCAGGGCGCTGCCCAAGGTGTATAAGAAGCTTAAACCTGAAGTAATAGAGCTCAACATAAAGGCGCTTCAGCGCGGGGCGGAGTTCAAGCTGAACTGAAGGCGGTAAGACGGAAAAAGGGCCCGGTGAGAACCGGGCCCTTTTTCTTTGCGGTATTTTATAGAATATAGATGATATGCACCACGAGATCGGCGACGACGGGCAGGACCCGAAAGAAAAGATAAACTACAAAGCGACCTTCCGCCTGCTGGCCGGCCTGATCAGGACGCGCAAGGGCCCGTTCCTCTTCGCCTCCGTCTACATGGCCTCAGCCACCCTCCTGAACCTCTTTATCCCGATGATAGCGAAGTTCGTGATAGACACGGCGATCCCCGCCAAGGACCCCAGGGCGCTGCTGCTGGCCGCCGCCGTCTATATCGTCACCACCCTGCTTTTCCTGTACTTCAACTATCTGCAGGTCCTCCAGCTGGCCAGGGCCGGCCAGGACCTGATAGTGGACCTCAAGCAGCGCATCCTCACCCATATACTTTCGCTGGATCTGGAGTTTTACTCCTCCATGCCGGTCGGCCGCCTTAACGCGCGGGTGCAGTCGGACACCAGCACGCTTTACGCCCTCTTCACCAACACCGTCATCACCATCGTCAACGACGCACTGATGTTCGGGGTGGTCTTCTGCGTGATGGCTTTCTACAACCTGAAGCTGACGCTGATGCTGGTGCCGATGTTCCCGGTCCTGGCGGCCCTCGGCTGGGTCTTCGTCAAGATCACCTCGCCCATGTTCATAAAGGTCCGCAAGCTGGCCGCTGAAGTGCCGGGGTTCCTGACGGAGCAGCTCAACGGCATAGGGGTGCTGCAGGCCTTCAGCCGCGAGGCTGACACCTCGGTCAAGATGGAGGAACTGAACCGCCGCAAGTTCCGCGCTGAAGTGGACGTCGAGATCTATACGGTGGTCTTCTTCCTCGGCATCGTCTTCCTGTACCCGGCGGCCACCGCGGCCGTCTTCAACTTCGGCGGCAGGATGGTGATTGCCGGCAAGATGACGGTGGGCGTCATCGTGCTGTTCGTTCTCTACCTCGGCTTCCTCTTCGAGCCCATCTTCCGCTTCTCCGAGCACCTCAGCGTGATACAGCGCTCCTTTTCGGCCGGGCACAGGATATCGAAGATACTCGCGCTCAGGCCCGCCCTTACGGAACCGGCAAAGCCACATTATTTGACCAGCGTCCGCGACTCCATAGATTTCCGCAACGTCTGGATGCGCTACAAAGAGGATTCCGGCTGGGTGCTCAAGGACGTCTCCTTCTCGCTGCCGCGCGGCAAAAGCCTGGCCATACTCGGCGAGACCGGGGGCGGCAAGACCACGGTGACCAGCCTGCTGTTCCGCTTCTACGACTTCCAGAAAGGCCACATCGAGATAGACGGGACGGATATACGGAGCCTCAGCCTGGGCTCGCTGCGCGCGGCCATAGGGCTGGTACAGCAGGACATCTATCTGTTCCCCGGCACGGTGATGGATAACCTTAAGCTGATGGACACCGCCATCCCCGACAGCCGCGTCCACGACGCCATCCGGCTTATGGGAATTGAGAGCTTCTTCAAGAAGCACCCGCTCGACAAGAAAGTGCAGGAGAAGGGCGCCAACCTCTCCATCGGCGAGAAGCAGGTTATCTCGCTGGCGCGCGCGATGGTGCTGGACCAGGAGGTGCTGGTGCTCGACGAGGCCACCTCGAACATGGACCCGCACACCGAGCGCCTGATCACTACGGCCATAAAGAACCTGCTCCGGCATAAGACGGTGATAATAATCGCGCACCGGCTGTCCACCGTGAGGAACGCGGACCGGGTGATGATGATCTCGGGCGGAGAAGTGAAGGAGCTCGGCACGCACGACGAGCTGCTTGCGCAGGGCGGCCTTTATTCCAAGTACTACCGCCTCCAGTTCGGGGAGGGCGGATGATCTTCACGCTGAAGTGGCTCCTGCCCTACTGGCGCCGGCACGCCGTGCGCATGGCGGTCATCGTCCTTTTCGGCATGCTGAGCGCCGTGCTGCAGGCCTACAACCCGCTGCTGGTAAAGAACATCGTTAACGGCCTCACCGGCAACCCGAACGAGGGCTACCTCCGCCACAACGTGCTGCTGATACTCGGCGTCGGCTTCGGCCTGCTCATGACTAACCTGGTGGCCCAGCGCAACAGGGCGTGGATGAACGCCCGCATGGAATGGGAGATACGCCGCGACGCGTTCAACCACGTCATCTCGATGGACCGCAACTTCTTCCACCGCTTCACCACCGGCGACCTCGTAGCCCGCCTCTCGGACGACATTTCCGAGAAGATCTCCTGGTTCTCCTGCTCCGGCGTCTTCCGCTTTATTCAGGCTGCCTTCACGCTGACGGCGGCCGTGGGCATGATGCTCTACCTGAACCCGGCCTTCTCGCTCTGCGTGCTGCTGCCGCTGCCGCTCGTGCTGTTCTTCTCCATAAAGACCGGCCGCCTCCTCAGCGGCAAGTACAAGGAGCTGCAGGAATCCATCACCAACCTTTTCGACTTCCTGGAGACCTGCTTTACCGGCATCCGCGTGATCAAGGCCAACGCCAAGGAACCCTCGCAGCTGGAGTACTTCAAGACCAGGACCGCCGCCCAGAGCGAGGCCGAGATCGCCACCGCGAAGCTGCAGGTCTTCTTCTCCTACTTCTGGAGCGAGGCCGGCTTCGTCTCCATTGCGCTGCTCTACGCCGCCGGCGGCCTGATGGTGATAAACGGCCGCGCCACGCTGGGCGAGCTCATAGCCTTCCAGTTCTACGCCAGCATGGTGGTGCAGCCGCTGATGGACATAAGCCAGTTCGTGGTAATGGGCAACCGCGCCGGGGTCTCGATAACGCGCGTCAACGAGCTGCTGACGGCCCGCTCCTCGCTGAAGTCGGGGCTGGGGGACAAGACCACTCCGGACCACATCACCACGCTGGAATTCCGAGGGGCCGGCCTGAAAAGCCCCAAGGGCGACAATATGCTGATCCGGGACATAAGCTTCAAGGCCGTCCGCGGCCAGCGCGTGGCCGTAGTCGGCAGGATCGGCTGCGGCAAGTCCACACTGCTGTCGCTGGCGCTGCGCCTGAGCGAGCATGACGCGGGCGAGATGCTGGTGAACGGCACCGACATCCGCGAATGGAACCTGCACCTTTTCCGGGAGCGCGTGGGCTACACCGCGCAGGAGGCGTCCATCTTCAGCGGCACCCTGCGCGATAACATACTCATGGACCGCACTTTCGGCGTGAAGCCGGGGATGCTTGAAAAAGCCCTTGAGACCGCGCAGCTCGCGGCTGAGCTCAGCAAGTTCCCGAAAGGCCTGGACACCGTGGTGGGCACGCGGGGCTTCGCCCTCTCCGGCGGGCAGAAGCAGCGCGTGGCAATAGCCCGCGCGCTGCTGACCGGACCCGACGTGCTGCTGCTCGACGACGCCACCAGCGCGATGGACGCGCAGACCGAACATCATTTCTGGAACGCCTTCCGCAGGGAGCACCCGGACGCGCTTTGCCTGGCCGTCACGCACCGCGCCAAGACCATCGAAACCTCGGACCTGATACTGGTCCTGGAGGAAGGGCGCCTGGCGGAGCGGGGGACGCACGCCGAGCTGATGGCCCTGAACGGCCTATACAGGCAGATCTACGAGAGAAGGAAGCTGGAAGAGGAGATCGGCGGAAAGGCTGAAGAATAGGAGTTTAATGACTGGCGGAGGCGGTCTTTATTCCGCCCTTTGGCCTTTACAGAAACACCTTCATCGCCCAATCGTAAAGGTACAGCAGCGGGAAGAAAACCAGCGTGGAAAACAGTATGCTCTGGCTCACCAGGTCGGCGTCGAAATCGAATTCCGCGGCAATTACATAGTTCATTACCGCCACCGGCATCACAATTTCTATAAAAGTCACTTTTGAGACGAAGCCCGTAAACCCCATAAGCCCCGCCGAGACAATATAAAAAAAAGGCATAAGCAGCAACTTTAAGCCGCTGAGCAGCGCTATGCGCGGCAGGTTGTGCGCGATCTTCTTGCCGTACAGGCTGACCCCTATGGTAAACAGCGAAAGGGGCAGAGTGGTCCTGCCGATGTCGGACAGCACGCGGTGCAGCAGCTCAGGCAGGCGCAGACTGAAGGCCGCCATAACCAGCCCCGCGACAGAGGCCCAGAGCACTACATTGCGCCCTATAAGCCGCAGGAAACGGGAGGGGGGGCAGGCCCCGTCGCAGACCAGCGTCATAAGCACAAAGCCGAAAGTGAAAATGAAGATGTTCTGTATCGACGTGGCTAGTGCCGCGTAGCCTATCGCTTCCTCGCCGAGGCGCATGACGGCCACGGGAAAACCCAGGTAGACGGTGTTGCCAAGTACTGAAACGATAAGCAGCAGGCGCGCGAAGCGCCACTCCAGGGCGCCGGCTTTCCAGAGAACCCAGACGACGGCCATCACGCCCGCGAGCGGCAGGGTATTGGCGGCCAGGAACCGCCAGCCCAGGCCCGAGAGGGGGGTATCGGCGATCTTCAGTATGATAAGGGCCGGGAGGGCGAGATAGTACAGGTACTGGTTAAAAGCCTTCTCGGCGCCTTCCTGCACTATGCCGTACTTGCGGAACAGCCAGCCGGCAGAGAGCACGAGCAGGAGGTTGGCGATTATCGGGGTCATCATGGGGACCGGATACTACTTCATAAAAAGCAGCACCATAACCGGCGAGGAGATGATGCGCATTATCATAACCAGCGGGTAAACCGTGGCGTACGACATGGCGGAAAGATTTGACGGCGTCATCGCGTTGGCGAAGGCCAGCGCGTAGCCCACGGAAGCGCTGTTGGCCGCCTCGGGGCTTACCGCGCCCAGGGTCTGCTGCGCGGCGGCCAGGGAGGGGGTATTGGTAACCGCGCCCGCGTACATCCCAACGGCGGTGGAGATGTCGAAGCCCGCGAGCTTTGCCACGGCCAGAGTCGCCGCTACACCGCCCAGCACCACGGCGCCGGCCAGCAGGTTCAGCTGTATGCCCTGCTTACGGAAGGATGAAAAGAATCCGGGCCCGACCTGCGTGCCTATGGAGTAGACGAAAAGTATCAAGCCGAAGTCCCGCAGGAATTCCAGCGTCTCGTGGTTTATGTCCAGGCCGAAGTGGCCGAACAGGATGCCGGAAAAGAGCACGCCGGCTATGCCCAAGTTTATCCCGAAAAGCTTTATGTTGCCTATGGCCAGGCCCGCGGCCGCCACCAGCATGATAACGAACACCGACCAGGCTACTGATTGGGGGGAGAAAAGCAGGGAAAGGAAGTCCATGTAATAATTTTAGCAAAATGCGGCCGCCCCCGTAGCCAGGAGGATTTCGCTTTAATAGGCCTTAATTTAATATTATTATAGCCTGGCGCTAAGCACAGCAACGGAGACAACATGACAGCTAAAGTGGAAAGACGCAATCCCTGGTTCTACGTACCAACCACATATTTTGCCGAAGGCCTGCCGTACATGATAGTGAACTCACTGGCCGTCATCATCTACAAGAAGATGGGCGTGTCCAACACTATGATAGCCTTTTGGACCACCTGGCTCTACCTGCCCTGGGTAATAAAGATGCTGTGGGGCCCGCTGATAGACATGTACTCGACGAAGCGCGACTGGATCACCTGGACCCAGGCCCTGATGGCCGGCGCGGTGCTGTTGTCCGCGCTTTCGCTGAAGACCCCGCATTTCCTCCCGGTTTCAATGGCCTGCTTCATGCTGGTGGCCTTCCTGTCGGCCACTCACGACATAGCCGTTGACGGCTTCTATATGCTGTCCCTGGACGAAAAAAACCAGGCTTTCTTCGTGGGCATACGCGCCTTTTGCTACCGCCTGGCCATGCTGTTCAGCTCCGGGGTACTGGTAATGCTGGCTGGCAGCGTAGAAAAGACCACCGGCAATATCCCTCATAGCTGGAACCTGGTGCTGACGCTGGCGGCAGCTATACTCGGCCTGCTCTTTGTTTACCACAAGCTTTTCCTGCCGGCGCCGGCGGCTGACAAGCCCGACGAAAGCAAAGCAATTAAACTGGCCGAGTTCGGGGAAATTATAGCCGCCTATTTCAAGATGGAGGGCATAGCGCTGGGCGTGGCCTTCATACTGACCTACCGCTTCGGCGAAGCCATGCTGCTTAAGCTGGCGGCCCCTTTCCTGCTGGATAAGGCGGAAGTCGGCGGCATGGCCCTTTCCACTTCGCAGGTGGGAGTTGCCTACGGAACGATAGGCTTGGCCTCGCTGATAGTGGGCGGCCTGCTTGGCGGCTGGCTTATTTCCAAATACGGACTTAAGAAATGCATCTGGCCCATGGCCCTAGCCCTTAACGCCCCGGACCTGGTATATGTTTACATGTCGTTCAATACCGGCCTGCCCACCACCTTCATCTATACCCTGGTGGGGGTGGAGCAGTTCGGCTACGGCATAGGGACCACGGCCTTTATGTTCTACATGATACAGCTGACAGGGGAAAAGTACAAGACGGCGCATTTCGCCATCTCCACCGGAATAATGGCCCTGGGCATGATGCTGCCCGGTTTTATAAGCGGCAAACTGCAGGACTTGGCCGGCTACCCGAAGTTCTTTATAATAGTCTGCATCGCCACCATCCCCGGCATGTTGCTGATACCTTTACTGAAGTTTAAAAACATGGGAAAGACGGCTTGACCGCGCGACAAAAGGTTAAACATATAATCGAAACAACATAAAAGCCCGCCTGCATTCCTTTTCAAGAACCCAGGCGGGCCTGTGCGTCCACGGGACGGCTTGCAAGCTGAGTTATTCCACCTTGATGCACTGCACCGGGCAGTTGGCGGCCGCGGTCTTGCAGGTTTCTTCCTTCCCGGCGGGCACGGGGCCTTTTGCAACGGCTTTGTCGGCGGCCATCTCGAAAACCTCAGGGCAGTCGTTGACGCAGAGGCCGCAGCCTATGCAGGAATCGGTGTCTATTATTGCTTTCATCTTAATACCTCCGTATTATTACTTGAAATCTTACCTGCTTAATTATACCTATAAGTTGCCGGGCCACTCAATAATTATCGCGTTTTCCTACTCGCTTATCCGGCGCTCGGTAACCTTGTCGAAGATGTGCATGTTCTGATAGTTGAGGCACAGGCTCACCGCGCTGCCGGGGCTGCGGTTAAAGAACGCTTCCACTGTCGCCAGCAGGCGCTGGCCGCCCACCTTAAGGTAAAGGTTCTCGCGGTGCCCCAGCAGCTCGCAGACCTCAAGCACGCCCTCTATTTTCGACGAGCACTTCTCTCCGCCTGGATGCTCCACCAGCACATCGTCGGGCCGTATGCCCAGGACCACCTCGCGGCCGTCGCGGGCCTCTTTCTGCGGCAGCACGAAAGCGGGTATCGGCAGGGTAAGGGATTCGTTGAAAAACACCGAAACGCCGTCGGCGATGGAAAGCCGGCCGGACAGCAGGTTCATGGTGGGGCTGCCGATAAACCCGGCCACGAAGAGGTTGCAGGGCTTCCGGTAAACCTCGATGGGCGAGCCCACCTGCTGCACTATGCCGTGGTTCATTATGACTATGCGGCCGGCCAGGGTCATGGCCTCCACCTGGTCGTGCGTGACATAGATTATGGTGGCGTTCAGGCGCTGGTAAAGCTTGGCTATCTCCACGCGCATCTCCTCGCGCAGCTTGGCGTCGAGGTTGGAGAGCGGCTCGTCGAACAGGAACACCTTGGGCTTGCGCACGATGGCGCGGCCTATGGCCACGCGCTGGCGCTGGCCGCCGGAGAGCTGCTTGGGCATGCGCTTCAGGAATTTATTGAGCTGGAGTATATTCGCCGCCTCGGTCACGCGCGCGGCTATTTCTTTCTTTGGCATCTTGCGCAGGCGCAGCGCGAAGTTCATGTTCTCTTCCACCGTCATGTGGGGGTAGAGGGCGTAGTCTTGGAAAACCATGGCTATCTCGCGCTTGGAAGGGTGCAGCTCGTTGACCAGCAAATTATCTATGAAGATCTCGCCGTCGGTTATTTCCTCTAGCCCGGCCAGCATCCTGAGGAGGGTAGTCTTGCCGCAGCCCGAGGGCCCGACGATGACGACGAACTCGTGGTCTTTTATATCGACATCCACGCCGTTAAGGACGAGATTATCGCCGAATTTTTTGATTATCTTCTTAAATTGGACCGTAGCCATAAGTTATCCTTTCACGCTGCCGAGGGTCAGGCCGGAAATAAGCCACTTGGAGGAATAAAGGAACACGCACAGCACGGGGATGGTGACCAGCATGGAGCCGGCGGCGAACATGCCCCACTGCGTTATGTACTGGCCCTGCAGTTCGAACAGGCCCAGCGTCCAGGTGTACTGCTTGGAGCTGAACAGCACGACGCGGGCCACCAGGTATTCGTTCCAGGCGGTGGTAAAGTTGAATAGAAAGGCTATGCTCAGCGCCGGGGTGGACAGCGGCAGGATGATGCGCCAGAAGGCGCCCACCTGGCTGGTGCCGTCCACCAGGGCGGCCTCCTCGAGGGAGCGGGGGATGGTGTCGTAGTAGCCCTTCAGGATCCAGATGCTGAACGGCAGCGACGAGACCGAGTAGGCGATGATCATGCCCAGGTAGGTGTTCATCAGCTTCAGCTTCATTATCATCAGGAACAGCGGCAGTATAAGCATGCCCGCCGGTATCATCTGGCTGGAGAGCAGCAGTATCATCCCGACCTTCTTGCCGGGGAAGCGGAAGCGGGAGAAGGCGTAGGCCGCGGTGGAGGCCAGCGACACGCCGATGAAAGAGGTGGCCAGCGTGATGAGCAGCGAGTTCCACAGCCAGCGCAGGAACATGGTGTCGCCCAGCAGCTTCGTATAGGAGATAAGGGTGGCCCCGGCGGGAATAATGGAAAGGTCCATCGAGACCAGTTTGTCGCCCGGGCGCAGGGACACGGAGAAGATCCTGAGCAGTGGATAGACGCAGGCGGCGGCGAAGAGGATCAGCCCGGTGTGCAGGAGCAGGTGATTGAGGCGCTTTCTCTTGGCGGCAGCGGACATTTTTTTCTTCATAAATTAACGCACTTCGTGCGGACTTTTCATTAGAGATTCACATGGATGAACAGGATGGACAGGATAGTAAAGGGGCAACAAAATCCTGCTTATCCTGTTTATCCATGTTCAATTTCATAAATTATCTTTCATCCTTCGCCGCGTCGAAGCTCTTGAGGTAGAAGACCGAGAAGAAGAACAGCATGGCGAACACCACTAAGGCGAAAGCCGCCGAGTAGCTGTAGCGGTTATAGGTGAAAGCCGCCTTGTAGAGCGCCGACACCAGGATATCCGCCTGCTCGGTCCCGCCCGCCTGGCCGGTGACGAGGTAGATGACGTTTATGTTGTTGAAAGTCCACACCGTGCCGAGGGTAACGGCGGGCATCATTACCGGGCGCACCAGCGGCAGGGTTATGAAGCGCAGCTTCTGGAAATAAGAGGCGCCGTCGATATCCGCCGCGTCGTAATACGAGCTGGAGATGGACTGCAGGCCGCCGAGGATGACCACCATCATGAAAGGAATGCCCAGCCAGATGTTAATGAGCGTGCAGGTAAGCAGAGGGTAATCCGTCAGCCACTGCACCGGGGCCACGCCCAGGCCGGCCAGGAAGGGGAAAACCGCCAGGAGCTTGTTAATGACGATATTTACAAAGCCGTTCGTGGAATGGAACTCGCCGCGCATCGCGAGCACGGCCACCACCTGCGGCATGGCCCAGGGGATCACCAGCAGGGTGCGGTAAAAGCCTTTGAACTTTATGTGGTTGTTCAGCATCAGGGCAAGGATGAACCCGCCGAGGACGTGGAAGAAAACATTGGAGAAGGTCCAGACCAGCGTGCGCAGCAGCAGGTGCCAGAAGGTAGTTTCAGAAAGCGGAGAGGTAGTGAAGACCTTGACATACTGGTCGATCCCGACGAAGGGGAGCGTGCCGGTATTCTTCCAGGTCATGATGGTGGTAAGCTTCAGGTCGTGGAAAGAGAGGTAGACCTCGAATATGAAGGGATAGACCAGGAGCAGCGCCAGGCCCACGAAAGCCGGGGCGAGCATGAGGTAAGGGACGGTATGGCGGCCCTTGACCACAGAACGGAAGAACGCGGCTATGGCGGCTTCGGCCAGCAGGAAATACAGCCAGAGCTTAAAAGTATAGCCTCCCAGCAAGCCGCCGAAAACCGCCAGCGCAAGGAGGGGAAATGCCGCCAGGGCCGCCGGGAAGAACCAGGAGCGGGAGTAAAATTTGAAATGCGAATACAAATAGCCGATCAGCACGGCCACGCCGGCGGCCACGAGGAGGATGAACCAGGTCACTTCGTATATCGACTTTAAAGTTTCCATTCTCTTCTTCCTAGCTCTTTTCCCCGCTCCCCGATTTTCGACTTTCGACTTTCGATTTCTAATGTTTTACTGGTTCATTTCCTCTATTTTTGTATCGGCATTTTCCTGCATCTTGCGCACGGCGGTATCCACGTCCAGCTTGCGCGTGGTGGCCATGCCCAGGTAATTCCTGGCGGAATCCCAGACGGCCCGCATCTCGGTGGCCATCGGCATGGGCCGGCCTTTCAGGATCTGGTCGAGCGAGATACGGGAAACCTCGTCGGAAGTTATCTCGGGGGCCGCGCCGGCCGCCTTAAGGGCGGGCAGGCGGGTAAGGACCTGGTACTGTTTCACCTGGTTCTCTTTGGAGGTATAGAATTCGAGCAGGCGCTTCAGCAAGGCCAGTTTTTCAGGCTTGGCGCCGGCGCTGACCATGAAATACTTGCCGCTCACCATGGGCGAGGGGTAAAGCCCGGTTTTTGAAAGTCTGGGGATGACGCAGAGGCCGAAATCCTTCTTGAAATGCTTCTGGTACATGGAGATCGCCCAATCGCCGTTTATGATGAAAGCGGTCTGCCCCTCCTTGAACATGGAGTCCATGCAGTTATAGTCGCACTCCATGGGAACGTACTTCTTATTAAATTTAAGGTCGAGGTAAAAATTCACGGTGTTGCGCATGGCCGCGGTATCGAGCGTAGGCTTCTTGCCGTCCATCGGCCAGCCGCCGAAGGCGCCCAGCCAGGGCATCATCCAGAACGGCTCGCCCATGTCGAAGGCCATGCAGCGCGCCAGCTTAAGCTGCTTCGCCGGGCCTTCGCAGTAAGCGAAAAGCTCGTCGGTGGTCTTAGGGGGGGATTTGACCAGCTTCTTATTGTAGAACATCATCAGGTGGTTGCCGTTCGAGACCGGCACGCCCCAGGAATGCCCGTCGAGGGTTATGGCGTCCACCACGGGCTTGTTATAGCGGGAGAAGTCGAAATGGCCGTCCAGCGGCATGATGAAGCCCGACACGGCATAAAGCCCGGCGGTATCCGAAGGCCCGAGGAGCAGGTCCGGAGGAACGCCCGCCAGCGACGCGGCCTGGAACTGGGAGCGCAGGTCCTCGGTCTGGTAATGGGTGCGGGTTATCTCGATGCCGGCGTTTTCAGGCAGCTTTTTGAAAGCTTCGAAAACGGAGTCTATGTAGGGGGCGACCTGGGCGTCTTCCTGCTCCCAGACCACTATGGATTTTGAAGTGTCGGCGACGGGGCGGGAGCAGGCGGAGAGCGCCCCGGCAACGGCTAAGATTAAAAGTCTGGTTTTCACGCCTGTCCCTTTCAAATCGCCCTGATGCTTTGTTATTCTAATTCTAACAAATTAACCGCGGTTTTTTTGAGTATAATTGAATATTCCCGAACGCAATATTAATATGATAAATACGCCAGGCAATGAAAAGACCTTCTGGAACTGCAGGGCCCGGAATTACCCGTTGCCGTTCGACGCCGCCACACTGCGGAAAACCAGGCGGATACTGCGCCTGCTCCGGGGCATGGGAGCGGAGCTCGGCGGACGCGATATACTGGACATAGGCTGCGGAACCGGGATTTACGCCCTGCCGCTGGCGGGGAAAGCCGGAAAGATACTGGGGATCGACACTTCACCGGCGATGCTGAAAGTTTTCAGGGCGCAGGCGCGGGCCCGGAAAATAAAGAACGCGCGCTGCCGGGCCGCCGCCTGGGGAAAAGTCCCGTCCGCCGAAGTCCTTGACCGCTTTGACATAGCACTGGCGTCCATGACCATGGCGATACGGGGAAAGGCCGATCTGCTTAAAATGGAAGCCGCCGCCAGGGAGCGGTGCATTTACATAGGCTGGGCAGGGGTCAGGAAGAACAGTTTCCTGGAGGCGGTCTACGAACATCACGGGCTGAAATACAGGGCGCCGGAGGGCGCGGGGCGCGTGCTAAAAGTTTTAAGGGCGCTGGGCCGCAGTCCGCGCGTGAAATATATAACCGACAGCTGGGCAAAAAGCGCCACGCCGGCCGTTACCCTGCGCGAACTGACGGTAACCATC
Organism: Elusimicrobiota bacterium; assembly: GCA_030651035.1. GTDB lineage: Bacteria > Elusimicrobiota > Elusimicrobia > Elusimicrobiales > UBA9959 > UBA9959. Next base: position 6,444 of record JAUSCK010000145.1, on the reverse strand, counting down.
AGGGTTAACGGCGCGCGCCCGGACAGGAGGTGGCTCGCAGCCTGCCTTGGACAAAAAGCGAGAGGGGGGAAAGTACGCCAGGTGACCCGGGTGCGCAAGGCGCTTATAACCTGGGTCAGGCCAGAGAGGCGGCCAGGGTTTTAAGTTCCTCCGGCGTGCCGATGGCCACGAGCACATCGCCTTTTTTCAATTTCACTTCAGGCAGCGGGTTTATCTCGTACTCCGGGCTTCCGGGATTTTTCAGGGCCACGACCAGCGCGCCCTTGTTGCCCGCTCCCTTAAACTCGCCCAGAGGCCGGCCTTCCGCCCCGGCGCCCGCTTCCATGTCCTCGAAGCGGACTCCCGCCTTCTGCCCGCGCAGCATGGAGTCCAGGAACTTCACCGTCGCGGGGCGCAGCATCTCGGAGGCCATGCGCAGGCCGCCGATATGCGAGGGATTTATCACGATATCCGCGCCGGCGCGCATAAGCTTGTCCGTCATCTCCGGATTGTGCTCGTTCTGCACCGTCACTATCTTGACGGCCGCGTTGAGGCCCTTGGCCGTGATGGCGATGAAAGCGTTATCTTTATCGTTAGAGAGCGCGCAGAAGATCCCCCGGGCTTTCTTTATCCCGGCGGCCTCCAGCACGGAGCAGGAAGAAGCGTCGCCGGTCACCACGCACCAGCCGCGCGCCATGTACTTCTTTACTTCCTCCTCCTTAAGTACCACGAGCGAAAAAGGTCTGGCGGTCTTTGACAGCTCCTCGCAGACGCTCAGGCCCGAGCGGGTAGCGCCGCAGACTATATAATGGTTTTCCAGGTCTTCGATTTTTCCCTGCATTTTAAACCTCCGGATCGCTTCTCTAAGCCCGCCTTCCAGCAGGAGCTCTGTAATGCTGGTAAAGATATAGGTCATCACGCCTATGCCGCCCAGGATCAGGCACATTGTGAAAACGCGCCCCGCATTCGACAACGGGTGGGTCTCGCCATAGCCTATAGTGCCGAGCGTTATCACCGTCATGTAAAGACTGTCAAGGAAGCCCCAGCCCTCTATAATGGAATAGCCGCCCACCCCGGCGGTGCAGAGCAGCAGCAGCGCGGCCATCGGGGTAAGTATTCCGGACCTGATATTCCTCATGGGGACTTCTTGGCTTGGCCGCCCGGCGGGCGCTGCTTTTGCGGCGGGCCCGCCATTGCCCCGGCCGGCGGGTTGGCCTCCACCGTGAGCAGGGCGGGCTTATCGGCGCACTGTCTGGCAAAGGCGTCGTCACGGAGCTTGTTGCGGTATTCCGGGTCCTGGAAGGTATAGGTGAAACGGGTATGGATATCGTACTTCCCGTTCATCAGCCCTGCAACATCCTCTACGAAGACGCGTTCCTCGTCGGTGGGGATCACTAAAGCCTTCACTCTGGCGGTTTTGGCGGAAATGTCGGTTTCAGCGTTGCGCGTTCTGGAAATGTCGTTCTTCTCGGCGTCGCACTTGATGCCGAGGAAGTCCAGGTCCTCGAGCGCGCCGGCCCTGGTGATGGAGCCCAGTTCGCCGACACCGGCGGTAAACACCACCGCGTCGATGCCGCCCACAGCGGCGGCATAAGCGCCTATATATTTCTTGATCCTGTAGGTCTCTATGGCGATAGCCAGCCTGGCGCGCTCGTCGCCATGGGCGGCGGCGACCTCTACGTCGCGGCGGTCGGTATACTGTTCCGTGATCCCGAGTATACCGGATTTCTTATTGAGCACGGCGTCCATCTCGCCCGGGCTCATGTACTCGCGTGCCATCACGTAAAGCGGTATGGCGGGGTCGTGGTCGCCGGAGCGGGTGCCCATTACCAGGCCTTCCAGAGGGGTAAAACCCATGCTGGTATCGTAGGAGAGGCCGTTCTTCACGGCGTTAATCGAGGCGCCGTTGCCGATGTGGCAGATGACAAGGTTCGTCTTGAAAGGGTCTTTCTTCAGCAGCACGGCGGCGCGCTTGGCGACGTAGAGGAAGGAGGTCCCATGGAAACCGTAGCGGCGTATGCCGTATTTCCAGTACCACTTGCGCGGCAGGGCGTAGGTATAGGAGGACGGGGGCATGGTCTGGTGCCAGGCGGTGTCCATGATGGCCATGTGGGGGATCCCGGGCATCAGTTCGCGGGCGGCCTCTATGCCCTGTATATTGGGCGGGTTGTGCAGCGGGGCCAGCGAGGACAGCTCGCGGAAGGTATCGAGGATATTATCGTCTATGATGACCGACTTGACGAACCTCTCTCCGCCGTGCACTACGCGGTGGCCCACGGCCGAGATCCCGGAGAGGCCGTCAATAACCCCGCTGGCGCCGTCCGTCAGCGTGGTCAGGATAAGCGTGATAGCCTCTTTATGACCGGGGCAGTCCTGTTTTACGACGACCTTCTCGCGGCCGGAAGCCTCGTGGCTTATCAGGGAACCGCCGATGCCGATGCGCTCCACCACGCCGGAGGCGAGCGGCGTTTTTGCCTGCCAGTCGAAAAGCGAATATTTCACGGAAGAGCTTCCGCAGTTAAGGCACAGTATTTTCATTTGACCCTCTTTGCCGCTTGAAGAGCATAGCTCTTTCAGCGGCACCGCATAGCTTTGTGCGGCGCGTCAAAACTTTATATTATTCTACTAAAATAGCGGGCGAGTTTGCGGGAGGCTGCACTTTATTATGAAAAACAAGATCTTTATTGCGCTGGCGGGCGCAGCGGCGCTACTGGCGGCCGGCGGGGGATACTATTTAAGCCGGGGAATGGAGGCCGCTGAGGTTATAAAGAAACTCTCCGGCATGCGCCTCTCGCTGGAGCTGTACCGCCAGGAGTACAGGCGCCTGCCCGCCTCGTTCAAAGAGACGCTGAGGGCCGGCACGCTGGAGGAAGCCCCGGAACTGAAGCTATCCCGGCACCTGAAAACGTCTTTGGTAAGAGAAACCCCTTCTATGCTTATCAAGGACACCGGCGGCTGGGCCTATGTGAACAATTCAAAAGATACTGACTTCGGCCTGCTCTACATAGACTGCGCGCACAAGGATGAGAAAGGAAGGTTCTGGAGCGAATTCTGAGCCGGCTGCGGATAAAAGCGGCCTGCGCTCAGCGCTTCTCCGCCTGCAGTATGTCTTCGTAAAGGCGCAGCAGGATATTGGCTACCACGGGCACGGACATATTGTTGTTCACGTAGTCAAAAGCCATCTTTGAGATGCTGTGGCAGACGGCGGGGTTGCTTATAAGGCGTATCACCCCCCGGGCGCAGGAAAGCGGGTCGCCCGGCTCCACTATAATGCCGTTGCGCTCATGCACGGTAAAGTCGCTCAGGCCCTTAAGCCTCGGGATCACGCAGGCCACGCCTGAAGCCTGCGCCTCTATCAGGGACAGCGAGAGCCCGGCGAGATTTGTGGTTTTGGCGTAGATATCCATCATCGCCATCACCTCGGGGATATCGTTGCGCTCCCAAAGCACGTCCACCCTCTGGTTTATCCCCAGGCCCCTGGCCAGCTCCCGCAGCCTTTCGTCCTTCACGCCTACAATTAAAAAGTTGGTTTCCGGCAGGACGTCGAGGACCTCTTTCGCCATCATTAGGAAGAGCTCCTGCGCCTTCAGCGTGGTGTCCATGCTTATGGTTCCCACAGTAAATTTGCGCTTCTGGATCATGGCGGGCTTTATCAGCATTGCGCTTTCCCAGCGGCCGGTGTTCAGGCAGGGGGGCACCATAAAGGTGCGGCGCGGCTCTATTCCGGCTATGGCAAATTCCTCCTGCACCGAATTGCAGGCCCCGATATAGCTATCGACGTAAGGCCGCAGGGCCGCCAGCTTTTCAAAGCTCCTGCTGCTGCCCAGTTTTACCTGGGTCACGAAGATGCGCGATGCGGCCCGGACCTTTTTAAAGAAGAGGGGGGGGAGGCCGGACGGGTTGTAGAAATGCACTATATCCCAGCCGCCGCCGGCCTCAAAAAAACCGAACCTGGCGCCGAGGGTAAGCGGGCGTACCGCTACCTTCAGCTTGCCGCACTCGGAGTACAGGCGGGAATTTTTGGGACACAGCACCGCCGCGTTATGCCCCAGCTTCGAGAAGCGGGCGGCCATGTGCAGCGCCTGGTAGGCTACGATGTCCCAGTCGGGCGAGTCGCAGATGTTCAGGATGTTCATTTTATTAACCAGCTCGCCGAACGAAAGAGTAAACATGGATAGACAGGATATACAGGATTATTTTTTTCTTTCTTTAATCCTGTCTATCCTGTTCATCGATGTAATTTTCTTTATGCGGGCCAGCTTCTCTAGCTGGCGCCGGGCGTTCTTCACGTATGCCTCGTCGCGGGAAGTGGCCGCTATGTCGGCGTAGATGGCGGCGGCCGCCGCGTAATTACCCGCCTTCTTGTTCAGGAAGGCCGCCTGCTGCTTAAGCATTACGGGGCAGTCCGGGTCCTTTAAGAGCGGCGCTATGGACTCGGACACCGCGGCCGGGTTTTTAGCCTTGCTGTAGCCTATGGCGGCCAGCACATTAAGGTATTTCCACCTGTCTTCTTTGAATTGTGCCGCCCCGCTCCGCGCCCGCGGGGAATATTCGAGGGCGTAGCGCAGCAGCTCTTCAGCGTCGGACGGGCGCTCCATATTGAAGGCCAGCGAGGCGGCGCCGTAAAGCCCCGCGGCTGTGAAAGCGGGGTCGATCTCCAGCACGTGGCGGGCCCGGGGAAGGAACTCCGGGTACCTGCCCTTGCCGAAACTCTCGCCTCCGCAGTGCGCGCGGCCTTGTTCGTCGACGGAATGGCTGTGGGCCTCGTGACCCGGCTCATTGGAAGATTCGCGAACTTCCCTGCTGCCGTAATACTGCATCAGGCGGATGAACCAGAGGTCCGCAAAAAGCCGCCGCGTCCCTAAAGCCAGGGCCAGCATGTCCCCGGTGGCCCCGCTGGCCGGGGTCCGCATTTCCGACGGCGGAGGGAAAGGGCTGCGGTAGCCCCGTGACACAAAGCTCCCGGCGGCCCAGGCCAGAACTGCCGCGGCCAAAAGGAGCCTGCCCCGCACTTTGGCCGTTTCGGAAAAAGTGCGGGGCCCGCCCGCCATAGAGGAGGGAATTCCGAGCATCAGAATTCCTTCCGCGAAAGCAGCCAGAGGGCCCCCATGAAGGACGCCGCAACCCAGGCGGCGGCGGAGAAAAGGACGGCCGGGCCGAGGGCGCAGGCCGCGCCCGCGGCGTCGCGCGCGTTGAAAAGCTGCAGGTTGGGGATAAGCCACAGAAAAACATTGAAAACAAAGCCCTTAAGCCCGGGCAGCTGCTCGGCCATGAAGCGGGCCTCCGCCGCGAAATGCCCCAGCGTCCACATTATCGAGGAAATGACCAGGGTGGAAACCGACGAGGTGGAGAACAGCGAGACAAAGAAAGCGAACGAAATTATGACGGCAAGTTTCAGGAAGGTGCCGGCCAGCGCCCAGGCGTAAAAGTCCGGGAGGCCGAACCCCCTGAAAGCCAGCAGGGAAAGGTGCATGGCGCCCATCATGGCCAGCATCAGGCCCGCCGTCAGAAGCGCGCCGGCCAGCTTGCCGGCAAGATAGGCCCAGCGCGGAACAGGCCGGGAAAACACCAGGTAGATGGTCTTTGTTTCCGCCTCTTTAAGCAGGGCCGAGGAGGCCCCGAAAAGGGAGTAGGCCAGCGCGGTAAGTTCGATCAGGGCCAGGCCGAAATCGGCCAGCACCCGCGCCTCCTGGTCCACGGCCATCACGCCGGCCAGCACGGAAGCGTAGACGGCGGTAAAGGCGAAGACCGCGAAAAGCGTGAAAAAGCGGTTGCGCACGCTTTCGGAAAAAGAATTGAAGGCGACAGCCCGCATAAGGAACAGGTTGTTCATTTCACGGCCTCGACAAAGATCTTCTCAAGCCCGCCGGGCGCTGACTCCCACTGCGCCCTGGTTACTGTCGCGGCCAGGGCGCCCCTCACCATGATCAGGACCCTGGAACACAGTTTCTCAACCTCGGAAATGCTGTGGGAGGAGAGAAAGATGGCGCGCCCTTCGGCGTTAAGCCCGGCCAGGAGGGCGCGTATATCGTGTATGGCCAGCGGGTCAAGGCCGCTTACCGGTTCGTCGAGGACGAGCAGGTCCGGCTTGTGCAGGAGCGTCTGGGCCAGGCCGAGGCGCTGAAGCATCCCTTTGGAAAATTCGGAAACTCGCTTGCCGGCGTGGGGCTCCAGGCCGGTCTTCCGCATGGAAGACTCTATAGCCTGGGAGAGTTCCGCGCCGGAAAGGCCTGAAAGGCGGCCGTAATAAGCGAGGGCGGCGGCAGGCTTCACCTGGGGCGGGAAACAGGGCAGCTCAGGCAGGAAGCCGACCCTTGCCTTGGCGGCAACATCGGCGGGGGAGTGTCCGAAAACGCCGACCTGCCCGGCGGTCGGGAACAGCAGCCCGGTTATCAGCTTCATTATCGTGGTCTTGCCGGCGCCGTTGAGGCCGAGCAGCCCGGTAATTTCGCCGGCCTGTATTTC
>JAUSCK010000130.1 GCA_030651035.1 Elusimicrobiota bacterium | reverse complement strand
CTCACCATCACTTTATGCGCAAAACAGAGAACTATGAAGGGGGCTTACGGAATTGTTGGGCGCCGGCGGGCCGCGTTTTAGGCCCCCGGGCAAAAAAGGTACAATAGGCTTATCTATGGAAAAAGAAGCCTCCCAGCTAAGATCCGACGAAAAAACAGCTTTTCCCGCCAATTACCTGCCGGCCGCGGTGGAACCCGCCTGGTGCGGAAAATGGGAGGAGAGCAAGCTTTACAGCTACGACCCCGCCCGCCCCCGCAGGGACACCTTCGTGGTGGATACCCCGCCTCCCACCGTTTCGGGCGAGCTCCATATCGGCCATGTTTTCAGCTACGTGCAGACCGACATCATAACCAGGCACCAGCGCATGCTGGGGAAAAATATTTTTTACCCCATGGGCTGGGACGACAACGGCCTGCCCACCGAGCGCCGCGTGCAGAACATGTTCGGGGTGCGCTGCGACCCCGCGCTACCCTACCGCCCGGATTTCAAGCCGGCCGGGGCCAAAGCCGACCTGAAGGATTACGAGCATATCTCGCGCCGGAATTTCCTGGAGGTCTGCTCGCTGCAGACCACGGAAGACGAGAAGAAGTACGAGGCACTCTGGCGGCGGCTGGGCCTGTCGGTGGACTGGAAGCAGAATTATTCCACCGTGGGCGAATACTGCCGCAAAACCTCGCAGAAGTCCTTCCTGGACCTGCACGCTAAAGGCTATGTTTACAGCTCCGAGGCCCCGACGCTGTGGGACACCACCTTTAAGACCGCCGTAGCGCAGGCCGAGTCCGAGGACCGCGAGGTCTCCGGCTTTTTCCACGATATAAAGTTCGGCGTGGAGGGCGGCGGCGAGTTCGTGATCTCAACCACGCGCCCGGAGCTGCTGGCGGCCTGCATAGCCGTGGTGGCGCACCCGGAAGACGCCCGCTTCAAGGGGCTGTTCGGCAAAATGGCCGTCACCCCGCTTTTCAGGGCGCGGGTGCCGATAATGCCCTCCGAACACGCCGACCCGGAAAAGGGCACCGGTATAATGATGATCTGCACCTTCGGCGATATTGCCGACGTGGAATTCTGGCGCAAAGAGAAGATGCCGCTGCGCCAGATCATCGGTCGCGACGGGAAACTGGTGCCCGTAACCTTCGGCGCGGACCTCTCTAGCGTATTTAACAGCGCCGCCCCCGCGGAAGCCGACGCCGTTTACGCCCAGCTGGCCGGTTTCTACGCCAAGCAGGCCCGGACGAAGACCGTGAAAATGCTGGCTGACGCCGGCGCGCTGGTCGGCGAGTCCAGGCCCATCCAGCAGGCCGTGAAGTTCTACGAGAAAGGCGATATGCCGCTGGAGTTCGTGCCGGCGCGCCAGTGGTTCATAAAGATACTGGAGAACAAGGCGCAGCTGCTGGAGCAGGGCCGCAAGGTCGCCTGGCACCCCGAGTACATGTTCAAGCGCTACGAGCAGTGGGTGGAAGGCCTCAACCAGAACTGGTGCATAAGCCGCCAGCGCTATTTCGGCGTGCCGTTCCCCGTGTGGTACCCGGCGAAGGACGACGGGAGCGCGGACTTTTCAACCCCCATTATGGCCGGCGCCGAGCGCCTGCCGGTGGACCCGCAGACCGACTGCCCCCCCGGCTACACCGAGGCTCAGCGCGGCCAGCCCGGCGGCTTCGTCGGCGACACCGACGTGATGGACACCTGGGCCACCTCCTCGCTGACGCCCATGATCTCCAGCCGCTGGGCCGACGACAAGGCCCGCCACGAAAGCCTTTTTCCGGCGGACCTGCGCCCGCAGGCCCACGAGATAATCCGGACCTGGGCCTTCTACACCATAACCAAGGCCTGGATGCACGAGAACAGCATCCCCTGGCACAACGTGGCGATAAGCGGCTGGGTGGTCAGCCCGGACAAGGGCAAGATGAGCAAGTCCAAAGGCAAGACGGTTTCCCCGGAAACCCTGCTTGAGACTTATTCGGCGGACGCGCTGCGCTACTGGGCCGGCCGCGCGAAGCTGGGCCAGGACACGGTCTACGACGAGAGCGTGTTCAAGGTGGGCATGCGCCTCGCCACCAAGCTTTTCAACGCCTCGAAGTTCACGCTGATGCAGCTCCGGAACCCGGCGCTGGCCGGCGCCGGCGCGCCGGGGCCGGGCGATATCACGGAGCCCCTGGACAGGGCGTGGGTGGAGCGCGTGAAAGCGCTGGCGGAGGCTTCCCGCGCGGACTACGCCAATTACGATTATGCGGCCGTGCTGCTCTATACGGAGACCGCCTTCTGGGATTTCTGCGACAATTACCTGGAACTGGTGAAAAACAGGGCCTACTCGGGCAAGCCTGAGGCTGCGCGCTCGGCGTGCGCGGCGCTGGAATGGACGCTGGGCGTATTCCTGCGCCTGTTCGCGCCTTTCCTGCCTTTCATTACGGAGGAGGTCTGGGGCTGGTCCTACGCCGGCAGCCTTAATTTACCGTCCATACATAAAGCCCCTTGGCCCGCCGCTTCGGAAATGGCTTCGGTGACCGGCGACCCGCTGGTGCTGGAGGTCGTCCGCAAGGTTCTGGAGGCCGTACGCACCCGCAAGGCCGCCGAGAAGCGCAGCGTCAAATGGCCGGTTTCAAAGCTGGCCGTGGAATGCGGCCCCAAGCAGGCCGCTGCCCTTGAGCTGGGCCTGGACGAACTTCTTGCCGCCGGCAACGTGGACAAGGCCGGCTTCGCGGTGATGGTTACCGGCTCGGACGACAAGGACCCGTCAGTCAGCGTGGAGCTCGGGACCGTATAAAAGTCCGGAAGGCATAACGCAGCCCCAAGCGATATCGCCGGACCCGAAGCGTTTTATTGAAAGTGCGGGACAATTATGTTATTCTATCCTCCGTCGGATGACGGAAGAAATCCGGGTCAGGCGCTGAAAAGCTGAAAAGCTGAGAGGAGTTTTATTATGCTGTTAAAAGTATGTATCACATGGGCACTTTTGCTGGGCATTATTTTATACGAAATACATGCGTCTTTTAACACCTACTACATCGACAAGCGGGTGTGGAAACTGACCCTGCACACCGTCCTGCTTTTCATCTTCAGCGTCATGAACCTGCAGCTGGGCTTCTTCGTCCTCAAGATGCAGTTCGATTCGCCCCAGGCTCTGGAATCCCTTTCCGGCTACGTATCCTCCAAGCGCATCGTTCCTGCGGGCCCTAAGCCGGCTGCCCCGAACAAAGCGCGGAAAACCGCAAAAAAATAGCCATATAGTTTATCGCGTGTCTTCCCGCCTAAAGCCCGGAACAAAGGGTAATCCGCGGAGATATTATTAACTTTCACGAATTTTCCGAGATCACCCCCGCCAAGGTAGAGGCGCTCAAAGCGCGCATTGCCCGCCTGGGCATAGACCTCAAGCTGATCGATGAGCAGTTCATACGGGGCTCCGGCCACGGGGGCCAGAAGATAAACAAGACTTCCAACGCGGTCCAGCTGAACTACCCGCCGCTGGCCCTGATGGTGCGCTGCCAGCGGGAGCGCAAGCGGTCGCTGAACCGTTTCATAGCCCTGCGCGAAATGGTGGACGAGATAGAGCTCCGGATCTCACCGGAAACCTCGGAACGTCTCAAGGAAATAGAAAAGATAAGGCGCAGGAAGGCCGGCAAAGCCAGAAAGCGCCGCACAGACGCCGGCGCGCCGGAGTGAAACACTTCAATTGAAACAGTAATTATAGGCCGCAGTGGCGAACATCCAGAAATCATCCCTTCATTTAGTTATTACTAACAAGCCGAACTATGTTGTGGACAAATAGTCATAAAGTCATGTGCGCCCCCTATCCCCACTGGTTTTGAACACCTCGCCGGCACCGGTGTGCCGCAGATTGCTGCGGGACCGCCCGGCTTTTTTGTGTCCGAACACTATTACAGGCGGGGTCTCTCAGAATAAACATTCGCAAGTTCCATGTAGAGGAGGCTGAGCTCGGCATGATAAATTCCCGCCCTTGCCGGATCGCCGGTGTACTTCTGGATCTTTTCCTTCATTTTCTCGATTTTATTCAGAAGTTCAGCCTGCCTGTCGCCGGCTTCACCAGCTTTACCGGCCGGAAAGCCGATCTTTTCCACATTAATGGCAATCCCTTCCAATGCGGACGTGGCTTGCAGATCCACTGCACTCACCGCCAGCGCTTCGAAATCAACGGCATATGCGCCGCTGGTCGCTCCCATCATAACTATCGCCATAATAAGTTTCTTCATATGTACTGTTCCTCCATTTGGATCGGTCCGCGGTTGCTACACCCATAGTCTAGCTTTAACCGGCGATTATGGAATAAGGCGGAAGGGAAGGCGAGAGAAGTTATAAGGCCTAAAACGCCGTGTAATGCCGCAGGCGGTTTTAGTAACAGGAATGGTTACTGCCGTCAAAATCCGCTATTAATTCTGTTGGTATAGCCTGTGGCAAAGGCTCTGTAGCAAAGGCTCCTGCTGCCTTTTGCCTTAGCGCTATTGGTAAGTGGTATAATTCTAAAATGAGGCTTATCAAAATTGGGTCTGGGGGGTAGGGAAAATGCTTGCTCGCAAGATAACTATTTTCATGCTTGCTGTTTCATTAGCGGCGCAGCTTGGAGCAAAAGAGCTGGATTCCAAGCTGGAAAAGACCGCTCAAAAATTTGCCTTAGCCGCTGTTGCCCAGAGACTTGAAGGCAGTACACTTGCCGTTTTCCCATTCCAAGCGGATGACAAACTTTCAAAAAAGAAAGTGAATGTCGCCGTCAGTGAAATCCTCACGAACAGCCTGCTCAGGCAGAGCGCCTTTAAACTGATAGAGCGCGCCCGCTTGGAAGAAGTGATGAAAGAACAGAAACTGGGCCTTTCCGGAGCGGTGGATTCTAAAACAGCAGCGGATGTCGGAAAACTGATGGGAGCTAAACTGCTGGTTCTGGGAAATGTTATTCAAGTGGGGAATTCTTACCAGATAACCTCGAAGCTGGTGAATTCTGAAACCAGCGAGATTCTAACGTCGGAAATCAGCGAGGTCCCGGTCAAAACCTTTGATGAAGACGCCGAGCGATATCTGGTGCTCGTTCCGGACACTCAGGCAATAGGTGTTTATGTTGCCAAGGGTTTTATCCCAGTTTCCGCAACAACCCCTAAAGCCGTGACCAATCCGCAGGGAACCACGATAACGCCTTCCGGTGGGGCCTTCCGATTTAATTTTGCAGGGATCGGTGCGAAATATTTCGTAACTTCAAAATGGGTAGTGGATGCGTTCTACGGTCTTCAGGAAGAGTTTCAGGACACGACGGGATTTACGGTGGTTAACGGTGCTTCAATAAGAACTTTTAATGACGGCCTGGACACGATCTACAACAACAATTCCATGTATCGTATTTCACTGAACAGAGTCATGCCGGTTAGCGGTAAATTCAGGGTTAATGCCGGGGTTGGGTATATGTCGCTGACTTTGGATAGCGATACCATACCAGGCGGATGCAGTATTGCTTACTCTGGCGGAGGAGTGACGGCAATTTACAATAAGAACTCGTGGTACTATACCAGCCCATTTCTGAGCTTTGGACTTGAGTACCGCCCCATGACAAGGCTCGGGATATCGGTATTGGGCTCCTACAATTTAATAAAAAAAGATTTAAAGGACTATGCCACGGTGCGGGAGTATTCTGGCCCTACCGACCTCTCGCGCACTGATGTTCTTGTGCAGCAATTTACTATTCCGCAACTGCTATTTAACGCGGCATTGTCTCTGTATTTCTAGCGTTTGGAATAAGGGACACGGACGTAAACCGCCCCCTGAACAGCCCGCACCTGCGCCCTGTTCAAAAGCCGTTCCAGCCCACCCTCCCAGGGCCTTACAGCTCGTCTAAAAACCTTATTTAGCCCTTACAAATAAGCTAAACGGGAGAAGGCTCATGCTGTCTTTTTACTGCCAGGCTGAGAATATGGCGGGCGCTGTTCACCGGCCGCTGTCCCTGTTTTCTGCGTACGAGAATTTGGCTATCGTGCAGCGTCCCCAAGCAGCCTCTATTGCGACAATTCCTGATACGCGGCCTGTATTTCCTTAAATCTCTTATGTCCCAGCTCCCTGAACTCGACGCCTAAATGGCCGACCTTGTCCGGATGGTATTTATTGGCCAGCTCCCGGTAGGCGTGCTTGATCTCGGCGGCGGAGGCGTTCCTGGCGACGCCTAATACTTCGTACGGATCGCTTTTTTCATCTCCCCGGCCGTTTTCCCGGGGCCCCCCCTCCCCGCCTCCCCGCCCTTCATTATCCTCGGGCGCCTGGCGGCGTATACGCGGCTGGGCAGGCAGATAGATCAAGTACCAATACAAGACCCCTATAACTATGATATCGTCAATAAGCCCAAAACGCCCCGCAAACCATTCCGGTATCAGGTCAATGGGGCTCAAGACATAAAGAATGGAAAAGAGATAGAACCGGTTTTTCATCTTACAGGTGACCATGTGTTATTCCACCTATTTCAACCGGCCTGAATTATGGGGGGAAGGTCAGCCGTACGTCAGTCAATGAGACACAGCTCGTTCTTGAGCTCGTTGCGGTCATCGGGGCGGATGGGAAAGTGCCGGGCCAGCAGCCGGCCCGCGGCTTCGATGGCGCTCACAAGACCCTCGGCGGGACGGCCCGCCTTTAAGCCGGCGACGGCCGCGGCGCAGACCTCTTCCCAGTCCTGCTGTGAGAGCTTATCGGAAATAGCCCCGCCGCCTTCCACGCGCACGCGGTGCTCGAGCAGGGAGACGTAGATCAGAATGCCGGTGCCGCCGGTGGTCCGGCCCAGGCGGAACTGCCTGAAGGCGTGGGCCGCCGCGCGCTCCACCTCCTGGTCTATTTCTTTTTTAGGAACGAAAGGCAGTTTAAGCACCGGGATATGGGTAGCCGCCGCCGCGCCCAGCGCGAATCCGGCGATGATGATGGCCAGGACGGGGAGCAGGCCCAAAGTCAGGCGGGACCCCGAGGCCCACACACCGGCGGCTATCCGGATGTCCTGGAAGAAAAGCCAAACCGCGGTCAGCGCCGCCAGGGCCAGGCACAGGCCGAAAACATCTTCGGCGCGGTCGTAGCGGCCCGAAGCGGCCGCCACCACAGGCACGATCTCGCCGGAAGTATTCAGCTCGGCCTTTTCCATGGCCAGAGCTATGGCTTTGCGGTCCGCCTCGCTGAAAAGTTCGCTGGGACGTTTCATTATTTCCTCACCAGGACCCGCTGGCCCCGCCGCCGCCCGAAGAGCCTCCGCCCATGCCGCCGCCGCTGGAGGCAGCCATCCGCATGAGGAAAAAGAGCAGTACCCCGACGCCGGCCAGAAAAGCCCAGCCCCAGCCGGTGCGCCCGCTTTTGAACAGCGAGTACGCCACAAATGCGACCAGCGCGAATAAACCTATCTGCACCCAGATGGCCCACCACGGCGCTTTGGCCTTGGGCAGCTCCAGGCCCCGGGCTAAAGCATTCATGCCCTCGGCGCCTTCTATGAGGCCGCGGGAGTAATCCCCGCGGCGGAAATTGGGCGTGATGCTGTCCCGCATCAGCCGTTCGGCTTCATAGTCGTGTTTGTGCCCCCAGCCCGACCCCAGCTCGATGCGGGCCTTGCGGTCGTTCTTTGAAACCACGATCAGAATGCCGTAGTTGCGGCTGTCGGAGCCGATGCCCCAGGCGTTGAACAGGTCGTAGGCGAAGCCCTCGATGGGCTGCCCCGCTGCGTCATGGTCCGCCAGGGAGGTCAGTGTCACCACGTAAAGCGGGACCTTCTGCTCTTTCCACAGCGCCCAGCAGAGCTCGTTGACGCGCTTACGCCCGGCCTCGTCAAGCAGCCCCGCCTCATCCGAATAAAAGCTGTCGCGCGCGGGTTTCTCGGGGAGCCTGGCGGCGAAAGCCGGCGCGGCGGCGTTAAAAAGCGCCAGTCCCGCCGCCGCCCAGAATAATATTTTCCAGCGTTTCATCGGATTCCAGTATAACACTACGCTTCCCCCGTGTCAATCGGTCGGACGGGAATACAATTTCTGGGAAAAGGCCGCTGCCTTTTTACAGACAGAACTACCGGTTCGCGCCGGCCGAGAGCTCGAACACCGTGATCTCCGGCCTGCACAGGAAGCGGACCCTGGGCGCTTTCCCCCCCTCCATGCCCAGCCCGCGGTTCACATACAAATAGAAATAGAAATAAATAGGAATAAATATAAATAGATAAATAGGATAAATAGGGACAGACACGAATGGCACTAACTTAAGGCCTCCTGTATTTACTTCTGTGCTGTATTTCCTTAAACAATCTGCGCGGTTTATTAAGCAACTGATAATTTTTAGCTCGTCGTTTTTTAGCTCTCGGTTCAATTCGGTTTGGTCTAAGCGGAATGGTGTCTTGTGCAATATAATAGAGCATTGCCCTGTATAAACCTGGACTCCTGGCATTGTCTGTATGCGGCAGAGACAAAGTTGTTTCCCATTGGCGCAGCGTAGACAGTGTTCCTTTAAAACTTAAGCTCTCCACCGGCAACGCATATATGCTTGCCGATTCCTGCATAACAGCGCGGATGAGGTTGTAAGCGATAACGCGCATCCACAATTCCTTTTCCACCATTTGTGGGGTTTTGCATTTGAGGATGTCCATGCCCATAGTAATTTTAATGTCCCTAAGGTAAAGCTCCACGCTCCAGCGTTTACGATACAGTTCGGCAAATGCGCATGCGGGGAAGGCGGCGGGGTCGGTCAAAGTGGTTGCTATCGTGATTGTTTGGGTTCTAAATCCTTTCACGGCAACTATTACTGTTATTTCACGGACAATTATTTTATCCGGCACATTTCCCCATTGCTTTTTCGTAAGCCAATCCGGCTTAGCAGAGGTTTTAAACCACTCCATAAGGTAGTCGTTCTCTCCGATCTTTTTCAACACAGCGGCGCCGACAGTTCTTCTCTGATGCTTTCGCATCACTGAGTCTACTCCGCGTTTGGCGAGCAGGAAGAAGTCCGCGTAACCGCAGAATCCCCTGTCGGCGAGCGCCACGTCCCCAGATTTCAGGGAACGCCATAGTTTTCTGAAAAGAGTTCTTTCGTGGTCGTGAAGATTGCCCTTGGCGAGTTCCAGCAGGGTGCCGGAAGCAAGCGAGAATATTGCCACGAGTTTCATTATAGGGAAGCCGCACCCCGGTTTTGAGCCTTTCGGCTGAGGCCATGCCTGCTGGCTTTCAGCGGTGTCGGGCATGGAGACACATGCGCCGTCAATCACTTTTATTTTTCGTCCGTACCAGAGACTGGCTTCTGTCTCACTTGCGTAAATATGTCGGGCAATCCGACCGCTTAACTTTTTAATGCCTTGAAGCGGCATCCTGGCACGCGCCTTACAGTATGCTGCCGTGCTGGCCGATGCAAACCTCCCATTCTCCGCGGCGAGCCATACGAGGAATTTACGCAGGGTTTCACGGCAAGAGCCGTCTGACGACAGGACTTGAAACAAGAACAGCCAGAACATTCGTGAAGGGGAAAAGAGCCTCAGGCGTTTCGGAACGCCAAAATCCTCTTTAAGATTGACCCACTCGCCGAACAACTCCGCCAGTTGTGTCGCCGAGTGCTGCTCAAACCGTCTTTTTTGCGCCACAAATTTCCCACAGCATTTTAGCATGGCAGTAGCTCCCTCCGGGGCCGGTCCCTTTATACAAGTATATATACTTGTATATTATAAAACAATTCATGCTATAATTGCTGGTATGGCCAATGGAAAAGCCAGGAAAAATCCCAGAATTATTCGCTTGTATGCCCGTTACAACGCCCTTGCAGCGCAGTTGAAGGGAATCGGGCTTATCTTACAGGGGACAATAACCGAAAGGATTATCGAGCCTTTAGACAATAAAGAAAAGGTTTACGGCCCTTATTATCAATGGACGCGTAAAATACGCGCCAAAACCGTAACTGTAAACCTAAGTCATTCCCAAGTGAAGGAATATCAGGCGGCGATTAACAATAATAAGAGGCTGGAAAAGACGACCAGGGATATGAGGAACCTGTCACTGAAGATTTGTGACGTCACAACAGCGGGTGTAATAAAACGAAAATCCATAAAGATTGCTGGGTAAAGCCTTAAGTTAGTGCCATTCGTGTCTGTCCCCTATTTTCCTATTTTCTATTTATTCTTAGAGCTCCCGCTTTTTCTTCCCGCGTACAGAGCGTCCCGCGGGGTCTATTTTCCTTCCGCCTGGGGGTTTCCCTGGGCCGGGTTTTCCAGCCGCGCCGTCATTATCAGCGCGGTTATGGCCGCCACTACTTTTTTAGGATAAACCGTCGTGTCGACGGTGCCGCTGATGTCGCGTTTGTCTATGAGGAGATAAATGCCGGTTTCCCTGATATAGTAGGAGAAATCGTCGAAACGCTTGCGCATGTCGAGCTTCACGCGCACGACGCCGTTCGTGGCGCCCTCTACCGCGACCTCGCCTTCGATCGTATAATCGCCGGCCCATTCCTGCAGCCGCAGGCTGGTACGCCCCGCGCGGAGCTCATAGCGGTCCGTGAAAGAACTACGGACCCTGCCGGTTTCCCGGCCATTGTCGGCTCTCATCTCTACATCATATTCCCTGTCGAAGATCTTCCGCAGGCCCACTTCTATCCGGCTGAACGGGTCCGAGGCTTCCAGTGTGTTCCAGCCGGAGCTGTTGGACCGCATCGTAAACCAGATCCGCTGGTTATTCGGCGCCGCCTTCGCGCTTTGGGCGGCCGGCACGGGCAGGTCCAAAGCGCTCGCGCCTTTTATGTCGACGGCGGTCATCTTGTTAAGGTCCATAGCGCACAGATTCGCCGTTAAGGAAAGAGTCAGCGCACAGTAGATGGTCTTTTTCATTTTTTTACACCTCCGCAGTTATTTGCTGTTATATTGTACGTTCATTACCCCTAACGCCGTCAGGGCCTTAAGGGATAACCGCGCCTGGGTCCTTTGACTTGCCGCCGGAGCTATCCGAAAGGCCGCCGGCCCGTGAAGCGGAGCCGAATTCCAGACAAATATTTAGTTTTTCCTGTTCGCTCTTCTCCCCCCCCCCCGTGAAGGGGGCGGGAGAGGGCGGAAGTCTTTATTCTTTTTCTATCGGGTTAACGAAGCCGCCGGGGACGACATTATAACTGAGGTGAAAATATTCCCTTACCCGCTCGGGGGAGGAAGGAAAAATAACCAAGCTGCGGGATTTCTGAGCGCTTTTAACGGCGGGAGGTCCCGCGGCGGTCAAAAAGCCTCAGTATCCTCTCCCCATCTCAGGACCCGGTACAGATTGCTGAAGTCGTCGGTCCACAGCTTCACGCCGGCGGGAGGCTTGATAACCATGGCCCTTCTTCTGAGCAGCGGGCTCTCGAAGAAGCCGGGGCGCCGGGTCACCAGCACCCAGGTCGCGCCGAAAATCCCGTTTTCCGGGTCGTTGTCGTTGATCACCACGCCGGCCCTCTTCCCAAAAGCGGTGGCGGCCAGCTTAACTACGGGCGCGAGCGACAGGTACAGGCTGGAAACGTGCACCGCCAGGACGCCGTCCGGCTTGAGATGCCGGAAATAAAGGGCGAAGGCCTCCCGCGTCAGCAGGTGGACCGGGATAGCGTCGCCGGAGAACGCGTCCACCACCAGCACGTCTAAATTCTGGCTTTCTTCCCGCTGCAGCAGCAGGCGCGCATCCCCAAGGGCGATGTCCACGCCCGCCTGCGAGTCGCCCAGGAAGCTGAACTGGCTGCGCGCCACGTTCACCACCAGGGGATTTATCTCGTAGAACCGGTAGTAGTCGCCGGGCTGGCCATAGGCCGCCATGGTCCCCGCTCCGAGGCCGATAACGCCCACCCGGCGCGGCCCGGGCCGCTGGTCCTGGCGCATCGTCAGACCGATCCCGGTTTCAAGGCCGTAATAGGTGGTCGCCTGCCCGCGCCGCCGGGAAGTCAGGAACTGCGAGCCGTGCACTATCGTCCCGTTGCTCAAAGACCGCGAGATCTCGCCGTCCTCCAGGATCTCCTGCGTGACCGATAAAGCCCCGTAGAAATTGCGCGCGGCCAGGAGGCGGCCTTCCCCGCTCTGCCGGATATCGCGGCCCATCCAGAATATAAGCGCCAGCGCCAGCGCGCCCAGGGTCAGCCAGGCGGGAGCGGCCCGCACCGGCTCGTCCCGGTAAAAAACCGACCAGGCAAGCAGGGCATAGGCGCCTATGCCGAACTGCAGCTCGTAATACCCGCTGAACAGGTGCGGCGCGACCAGGCCGACGAACACGCTTCCCGCGGCCCCGCCAAGGGAGATCATCAGGTAGAACGTGGTAAGGTGCTGCGGGTGCGGCTTCAGCCGCGCGAGTTCGCCGTGGCACATGAGACACGCCACGAACAGCCCTGCGGAAAAGAGCGGGACAAGCAGCTTCAGCTCCGGGTCGGCGGATACCGCGGTGAGAGCGACGGCCATCGCCGTCAAGGTCAGGGCGGGAAGGGGCAGGAAAGACTTACTCCACCGCCACTCGCCCGGGCCGAAGCAGAAGATGAAGCTGAGAAGATACAGGCTCAGCGGGAGCAGCCACAGGAAAGGGATAGCTGCGACGTTCTGCGTCAGGTGGTTGGTGATCGACAGCAGAAGGACCGAGGGGCACGCCGCGAGCGCCAGCCACAGCAGTTTTCTCCGGTAAGAAGGCTCTTCCGCCTTTTCCTGCGGGCCGGGGGCCGCGGCCGGGAGGGCCGGCTGCGGCAGCGCTTTCACCCGCGCCGCCACCATCGCGCAGAGAACCCCGAACCCGACATAACACGCCGTCCAACAGGACAGCTGCTGCCTCAGCGTCAGATACGGCTCAACCAGGAACGGGTAACCCAGCAGCGACAGCAGGGAGCCGGCGTTGGAAAGGGCATAAAGCCGGTAAGGACTGATCCCGGCGCCCGTCCCCTCTTTCCCGTCTGTCCCGCTCCGCCCCCGCAGCGCCAGCCACGCCTGCAGCAGCGGCCCGGTAGCGGAGAGCGTGAAATAGGGCAGCCCGACCATCAGAACCAGGAGCCCCAGGATCCTGAACGCCGGGTCCCCTGTGTCATAGAACGCCCAGCGGCGGTTGAGGAAGAACAGCGCAAGGAGGCTCGCGCCGATCAGGCCGCTATGCACCTGCGCCTGTTGTGCCGGCCGCAGGCGGCGCACCAGCAAATGCGCATAAAGATACCCCAGGAACAGCGCTGTCTGGAAAAAAACCAGGCATACCGCCCAGACCGACGCCCCGCCCCCGAACCAGGGAAGGAGCACCTTTGCGATCACGGGCTGCACCAGGAACAGAAGCAGCGCGCTGAAAAAAACCGTCAGGGAGAAAAGTATCATCTTTTGCTGATAATAACCATAACCGGGTATAAAAACGGCGCGGGCTTAAAGCTCCGCGCCGTATTGCCGCACCAAGCTCAGCTTACTTCCAGGACGCCACCCCGTCGAACATCGGAGCCACCCTGGCCCAGCCGGCGAGCGCGGCGTCCCCCACGGGAACCTCGTCCTTGGAGGCCCTGTAGGCTATGGTGCTCAATCCGAAGCTCACGGAGTTGTTCATTTCGGAATAAGCTATGCGGAAGAAGCCTTCCTCGCCCCAGCCGAGGTCCCAGCTGTTCTTCACCGCGAAATATTTTTCCTCGTCGTTATAGCCCACCAGCAGCACGGCGTGGCCGCCCAGCCTCTTGCCGGTAGTGTAGGAGTAGATGCCGGTCTTATAGAGCATGAAGTCCTCGTAAACCATGAAGGCTATAGGGAGCGGCCCGTATTTGGCCAGCGCCGTCTTTATGGCGGTCAGGTTCTTGGACACCGAGCCCCAGGCGCCTATTTTGCTGGCCCCTGCCTGCCAGCCGGCTTCGGCCGCGGAGCAGGAACCGTCGGTGGCGGTGTAGGGATAAGCGGACTCCAGCGGCAGGCCCGTCTTTGTCAGGAAACCGGCGGAAAGGCGGCCGCCCCGGCAGGAGCCGGCGCCGCTGCAGGACAGCATGACCTGCTCGGACAGGTCCAGGTCCCTGCCGGGGGTATTCTGCTTAAGGAGAGTATAGGATTCCAGGCCGCCTGTCATCGAGAAAGCCCAGCAGGAGCCGCATTTCTTCTGGTTCTTGGGCGAGGTGACGAAATTGCCGTTCGCATTGCGCCAGTCCAGCGCGGCGGGCAGCTCGGCCGCTGCCGTCAGGTCTACGGGCTCGGCGTCGACAGGCTCAAAATTCAGGCCCACCAGGTATTGCCAGCTCTCGCGGTCATTGGACACGGAGGTTTCCCCGGCGGTCCACTTCGCGCCGGCTTTTATAATAGCGGCCTGCACGTCCTTGATCTGCTCCTTAACATCCCCTGTAAGGGCCTGCTGGCTGAAGGCCGGCGACGCGGCCAGGAAGGCCGCCGCCATAACAACTAAATTTATGATTTTTTTCATTATTCCTCCTGTCTATCTGACCAAATTCTACTGTTTGGGGCGCGGGTTGTCAATTGTCAATACGCACTCCCCCAGCCCCCATGGCAAAAAAGTTTCCTGGCACCTTTTCCCTCACGCCTTTTCACCCAGAAGAACGCGCACGAGAGAGATAATATTTCCGGGGGGGTAAGGTTTGGTTACAAATCCCGCCGCGCCATATTTCATCGCTCTTTCTCTGGTGAGCGGTTCTGAGTGACCAGAGCACATGATCACGGGGATCACCTGCTCTAATCCCGCGTTTTTTATTTTGGCAAGGACTTCAAAACCCGTCATTCCCAGAAGATTGATATCAGTGATGACAAGATCGAAACGCTCTTTATCAAGTTTGTCTATGGCTACTTCCGCAGAAGCGACCAACGTCACGTCGTATGCCGGACGCAGAATAGTTTCTATAAGATCCTGATATCCGGGGTCATCCTCAACCACTAAAATTCTTTTAAGCATACCTGCATACCATATAGAGGACGCTGATTACTATATGACTAATCACACCACAATCCAGGCAACTATTCTAGCAAATGAAAGAATGTCACCAAGTCGTCTATTACTCAGTCAAAACGAAGCCGCGCTGTTCACTCAGGACATCAAACCCTGGAACGTAGGACGAACAGCGGCAATTCGGCGTCGGCGAACAGGCGCAGCGGCGGGCCCCAGGCGCCGGCTCCCGACGTCACGTAGACGCTGAAATCCCCGGCTTTGTACAGCCCGTAAAAATATTTGAACATGCCCCGCTCGAGCGGGCCGAAAGGGAAGATCTGGCCGGCGTGGGTGTGCCCGGCCAGCACCAGCCCGGAGCCGGCCGCGGTTATCTCGTCAAAGCCCTGCGGCTGGTGCGAAAGGAAGAGCAGCGGCTTGGAGCGGTCCAGCGAAGCGGCCAGTTTTTTAACCGCCCCGCCGCCCGCCCGCCGCAGATCGTCAACGCCGGCCACGACAAGGCCGGGCGCCGGCTCATAGGAACTGCCGCGCAGCATTTTTACCCCGCAGGCCTCGAAAAAATCCGCCTGGGCGGCGACGCCGGTGAACATATCGTGGTTCCCCAGCACCGCGGCCTTGCCGTAGCGGGAGTACATACCCTTAACTACCCCGCAGGTTCCCTCGGGCTTGGGCTCACGGCTTTCGGAGAAATCCCCGGTGAAAACAACAAGGTCCGGCCTCAGCTCGTTTATAGTATCAGCTATTTTCTCAAGCCGCTCCAGCTTTATCATCCGGCCCAGGTGCAGGTCCGAGATCTGTATTATAGTGAAGCCGTCCAGCGCGCGCGGCAGGCCTTTCACCATGACTTCAACGCGCTTCGGGCGCGGAACCTCGGCACCGTGCCAGGCTGCCAGGGCTAAAAAACCGGCAGCAAGCGCCAACGCCGCCGCGGCCGCGGGCCGCCCCCGCGCCCAGCCTACGCCCAGCGCCTTAAGCGCCGCAAGCGCCAGGTCGCAGACCAGCAGCACCCAGAAAAAAATGAAGGAAGCCCCGAAACCGAATAAAGCCAGCCACAGCAGAACGTCAGCGATACCCCCGAAATGCGCCGGGGCGAAAGTCCTGACCGCCGGGTAGAACGCCGACAGCAGCAGGGCCGCTTCGAATACGATAAACCGGCCTTTCGGCCCCAGCCTCAGCCTGAAAGCCAGCCAGACCGCGATATAAATATTGAACGCCAGGTAGAACAGCGCCAGCCCGAAACCGAAGATGTGGAAAGGATTTTTCATGATTCCTATCGAGGCAGAACCTCAACAGTCAAGATCCCCAGCTCTTTGGCGGCCTGCTGTCTTTTGTCCGCGGAGAGGAAAGACCCGGCCACGGCGCAGTTAAGGGTATATTTGATGTCCTCAAAAGAAAGCCCCATCTTTTCAACTGCCAGCAGGTATTCCTTGTTCAAATGGGTGTCCAGGATCTCGGGGTCGTCGGCGCCTATGGTGCACTTGACACCGGCTTTTATGAATTTTTTAAGAGGGTGAGCTTCAATGGAGGGCACCGCGCGCGTGAGGTAGTTGCTCCAGGGGTTGGTCTCCACGGTAATGCCGGAGCTCCTGATAAGTTCGATGGTTCTTCCCGAAGCGTCGTCGGCGGCTTTCACGCCGTGGCCTATGCGCCGCGGCTTCAGCGCTTTTATGGTTTCTACAACTTGCGAGAAGTGCCCTTCTTCCCCCGAGTGGACGGTAAGCGGCAGGCCCGCCGCGTGCAGCTTTTTTACCGCTTCCTTATAAAGCCCCGACGGGTAGTCAGCCTCGCTGTCGGCCAGGTCGAAGCCTATAACCGACTTTTTATTCTTAACGGCGAAATCGATGGTTTTTTCGGCCGACGCCAGGCCGTAGCTGCGCGAGGCGATAATTATTATCCCGCAGACCATATTGCTGTTTTTCTCGAATTTTACCGCGGTAGAATTTATGAGGTCCTGCGCCTTCTGCCAGTCCAGCCCGGCCTTCTTGAACATGAAGTCGGGGCTGTAGCGCAGCTCCAGCAGGCGGATGTTCTCTTTTTTATAGGCGTCTTCGAGCGCCTCGAAGGTTATGCGCTCCACGGCTTCGTAAGAGGCGAAGGAAGCCTGGGCCAGCTCGAACATCCCCAGCACCTCCGCCAGCGAAGCCCCGGGGGCGCGCAGCTTGTAGATGCGGTCCAGACCGGCGGGGTCGAAGGTGGGCAGTTTTAAATTGTTCTCGCGGGCCAGGTCGATGACGGTAGCCACGCGCACGCAGCCCTCGATATGGCGGTGCAGCTCCGCCTTGGGCATCGCGCGTATTTTATCTGTAGTAAACATAAGGCATCGCTAGTCCCCTTCCCTGCATTTATCTTTTCTCTGCCTAAAAAAGCGCAAAAATCGCTCCCTGCTGTCTGTTTTATTAATAATAACAAAAAGCGGGGCGTTTTTCTGTAATTTTGAAAAGCTTCGCCGCATCCGGCAGTTGCCGGGCGTCGCTGAGTTTTCGAGAGTTATTTGCGGGACACTACACTAGTCGTCAGCCGGTGCGGACTCCATCAATTCAGGTGAAAAGGTGCGTGCGGCCTTTTCCCGAACTCAGTTGTTTTTTCTCAGGCGTTCTTTTATTCCATTCAGTTCGTGATAGATGGTTTTTAATTCCGCTTTTTTCAGGTCCAGTTCGCGCATTGTGTGATGGAGATGGTTTTCAAGCTCCGTCCTGGTCCTGGCCAATGCTTTCTGATGCGCTATGCCCGTGGTTTTTTTAAAAGCGGCGTCCAGGTCTTTCTTTAACTTGGTTTGCTCGCTTATTTTTTCCTTCATGACGGCAGCGACTTGAAGCGTTTTCTCCTGCGCTGTCGCGATCAACTGGTTGAGGCGTACGCGGTTTTCGGTAAGTTCACCGTTCGTGCACGGTTCAGTCCGCGGCCTGTGCGGCCAAAGTCCGCGCGGTCTGGTGTGAGTTCCTTTTACAGGTGTTTTTTGCATAGTGAGTTCCTTTTGTTGATATGCTGTTTATTTGGATCGGAGACCCTTGTGTGGGTATATCGGCCGGGGCGTGGGGTTATTCGTGGCCGGCTCCGGGGCCGGGGCCGCGGTTCCCTGTACTTGCGGCGCGGCGTTCTGGATAATTGTCACGTTGGTGCCGGATCCCCCTGCGGATACCGGCGTCGTGCTTTGGGAAAACCCGACCGGTTCAGAGGATTGCTGGCTGAACGATTTGACCGGGACAAGTTTAGGGATGGGCGTCTTCCGGGCAGGGGCTGGGCTCCCGGTTTCCTTTGTCGCGGCAACTTCAGCGCCGGATCCCTGAGGGTCTTCTGCCCGGGTGGAGCTTTCCACGTCGCGCCGGGAATTATCCGGCTGGGGGGCGCTTTCGTGTTTACCGCAGGCCGAGAGTAACATCGCCGCGAAGAGACCCAGCGGCAGAATAATATCAGTGTTTTTCATGAATTCTCCATTTACCGGAATATTTCAAATTTTCGGCGTAGTTTTCCGGTTACTCCGGTCGTCCGGTTATGTCTCGCCAAACGCTCTCAAGTTCACTCCTGCAGCCGGAAGCCTTCTTGCGAGTCCGCTCCCCTGCCATACCATAGCACAGAGGAGATAAGCCGGATTGTCGCGGAGATAGATCTGCCCGACAGACAGGTAGTTGGCGGCGCGCCAGTAGGCGTCTATTTTATCCAGCAGTTCCGGCGAAATAGTTTTTTCGGTCTTTGCGGTCATGGTTAAATTTATCGCCCCCCGCCAGGTCC
>JAUSCK010000126.1 GCA_030651035.1 Elusimicrobiota bacterium | reverse complement strand
GGATGCGCAGGGCGAAAAGGACCGCGCCAATCGTGACGGCAGCCCTGTTCTTGACGGGGTTCCAGGCCGCGGCTCCCATAAGCAGGCCGAAGGCTATGAGGTAGCAGGCGAACATCTCGCCTATCGCTCCCTGCTCAGGCCCGCCCTGCAGCGTCATGCCGCCGAAGACCTTGGCGGCCTTGATAGCCAGCTCTCCCGAAAGCAGCATTACCAGGCCCACCAGGACATGGTAGCCTGAGATGGCCCACAATAAGGCGCGCCCGGCTGTATATTTTTTCTCCATAGTTTTATTCCCCCTGTTTTTATTTATTCTATCCCCCGGCCCTCCGGCGTACATCTTTTGAACGGCTGTCCGCATAATGATAACATTAAGTGATATTATAGTTCTTTCTGGCGCCCCCCCGGGCCCGCGGCCGATTATAAAGGAAACTGATGTCCACTTTGTGCAAGCGCTGTATCATTCCCGCCAACGCCACCAATGTTACGCTCGACTCCGGCGGGATCTGCAATCTTTGCCGCACCTACGAGCGCCTGAAGCCGGCGCTGACAGATTTCGCCGCACTTGAAAAAGTCCGGTTCGACCGCCTGGCTAAAGCGAAAGGCAAAGGCCGGTACGACGCGCTGGTGGGCCTGAGCGGCGGGAAGGACAGTTCGTATGTGGCGTACAAACTAACCCGCGAATTCGGGATGAAGCTTCTTATTATTACCTACGACAACGGGTTCCTGTCTGATATCGCGCGCAAGAATATTGAGATCGTGGTAAAAGCGCTCGGGCAGGACCACCGGTTCGTTTCGCCCGGGAAGGCGCTCAACAAAACTATCTGTCAGAACAGCATACGCCGCTATGGCGTTCCCTGCCTTGGCTGCACGTTCCCGGGGTTCGCCGCCTGCATTAAGATCGCGGTGGAGAACGATATCCCTTTGCTTGTGCATGGCCGCTCGCGCGCGCAGATGTTCAAAGACCTTGCTCCCGGAGCGGTAGATCCGCACCTCCCTTTTCTGGAAGGCAACCTGCAGCCCGTAGATATCGGGCGCAACCGGCATTTCCTGCTCGCGATGGCCGGGAAACTGAACAGGGCCCTGCGCGGGGTGGCGAGGGATCCGCGGTTTGCCGACGAGGTGTCACAGCTGTTCACCATCGATACCGCCAGGATCGCGGCGGCGAAGGAGCCCTCCGAATTCATCGGCTACTTCTTATATGAAAAATATGACGAAGAGCTCATCCGCGCCGAGCTGCAGCGGGCCATCGGCTGGGCGAAGCCCGGCGGCCCGGACCTGCTCGGTCACGAAGACTGCAGGGTCCATCCCGCCGCCGCCTATCTTTACACCGTGGATCATGGCTACCCGCTGATGCAGCAGGAGCTTGCCGTTATGGTAAGGGACGGGTCTATTTCCCGCGAGGAGGCCCTTGCGAGGCTGGACGGCAACCGGCACGTAAAGCACCTGTCGCCGGAAGCCATGGAAGAGCTTTCACAATTCAGCGGTATCCCGGGCGTAAAGATCCTTCACTACGCCCGCCGCGTCCACAAGCTTCTGAAGGTGCTGCAGTTCCTCCTGCGTCTTCGCAACCGGCTGTTCGGCCGCTACCTGGAAGCCCGGACCCCCCTGGTCAGCCTCAGGCGGAGGGCCCGCGAATAAGTGGGCAGTACCGGCTCACCGCTCGGTAGATACGAAGATAGGGTTGGAGACCAGCGTGCCGCGCCCCCGCATATCCAGCCTGTAATACGTTTTCAGGCCCGGGCTGTAAGTTTTATCCAGGTAGTCTATCTTCAGCGGGAGGGGTCCTTCGAAAGTCTTTATGAGTTTGCCCGAGCGGATAAGCCTTACCGTCACGGGGCCGCCGGCGCCCGGCGCGGCTGAAAGGGCGATCCTGATCCTCGGCGGGCCTTTAAGACTGACCTCGTCGCCGGAAACGCCCTCCCCGTCACCGCCGGCGGACCCGATGGAAAACTCGTCGAGCTTTACCGGATCGCTGTATGGCCCGGCGTAGGCATACATTTTTCCGCCCTTCATCGCCTCCAGCACGCCGGCCCGGCTTTTCTCCCTGAGCAGGAAAACGGTGCGGAAATTCCCCAGGGCGTCTCCGTTCTCGTCGTGATAATCCGAGGTGGCAATGCCCCAGGCCGGCCGGCTCCTACTGCCCCTGCAATAGGCCGCAAGGACCCTGTCCCAGACTTTCCCGGGCTCGGTCGCCGTGATGTTGTCTCCGTAAAGGGCTGAAAAGCCGGTGTAGCCGGAGGATTCCGCCAGCGCCTCCGGGTAAGGGGGCGTGTCTAACCGTATGGGCCCAAGCTGACTGACGCCGGACTGGGTTTCCGGGTAGTTCCAGAAGGTCAGCCCGCCCCGCGAGGCGACATAATCAACCAGGAGCTGGTACGGCGCTATGCCCCGGTCGCCGTGATACTGGTCGAAGGGGGAGGGTCTGAAAGGGTCGCGGTCGGCTATGAAGACCGCGCCCAGGCCCAGGGTGAACGTCAGGAGACCAGTAGTCCTGAACGCGCCGCCGCGCCTGGCCTGCATGATAGAAGCGCCGAGGGCGCAAAGCAGCAGCAGGGCGGCGGGCAGCGCGACGGAGGCGGAGTTGTGAAGGAGGGGCAGTCCTTCGTAATCCTCCGGCTTGTCCAGGCCGACGGTCAGCAGTCTTTTTTCATGCTCGTGGGCGGTCAGGTTTTTTTTGAAGTAGGAGCCGGTCCAGTAATAGAAGGGCGCCGATTCCGAGCCGGGGACCAGGATAAGGCCCGGGAACTTCCGCTGCGCCCCGCGGATGGCGTCCAGGTAGGCGCCCGCACCCCGCTTGTTGATCGAGTTCCGCTCCTCCCTTTTTCTCAGGATGTTCCTGGCGGGCGGGAGGCCGTATTCCATGACCAGCCTGTCGTGGTCGTTGAGGAAAAGTATGCCGAAGCCCCTGTCCGCGGCCATTTTCGCCAGGGTTTCTATCTCGTAAGCCCCGTCGCTGAAGGTGCTGCGCACGTCGATCAGGCCCGCGGTCTGTTCATACTCTGCCGGCGCGGCGCAGGCCGGCTGCCAGGGCAGGCAGGCGCACATTGTCAGCCAGGCTGCCGCCAGGCAGAGCTTCGTCGCTTTTGGTCTCATTTTAAAAAGTTATATTTCCGGCCTCATTTCTTATTCTGCTAATGATATCAAAATGATGTTTAATTTGATAAGATTTTTTGGTCCCAACTCAGTTAAGGATTTTTTTACCGGCGAGTCCGCAGGCCGTAAGGAAGCTTATGAAAAAAACATACAGAAGCGGCGAAATAATACTGGAAGAGGGAACCAGCGGCAGCGAGGCCTATGTTATCACCTCCGGGAAAGTGCACGTCTTCCGTTCCAAGAACGGTAAAAGATTTACTTTGGCCGTCCTGGGCGCCAACCAGATATTCGGCGAGATGTCGATGATAGACGAGCGCCCCCGCTCCGCGAGCGCCGCGGCGCTGGAGGATACCGAGGTCTCGGTGATCAATCATGAGGCATTTGAAGAATTATCGAAGTCCGATCCGACGATCCTGAATATCTTCCTGAAAAGCGTGTTCGAACGGCTCAGGCATATGGACCAGACTGTCCTGGACGCCGCGGTGGGCATCTCCGAGGAAGGTTATACCGCGGACAAGGTGCTCATTTCCGGCCTTACCCCGGAAGCCGAGGCCGCCCTGGGCGGGGCAAGCATGGAGATCAGGAAGTTCCCCTTCAAAGTGGGCAGAAAGACTGAAGGCGGGGTCCATGGCGGCTTTTTTTCCAATAACGACCTGTATCTCGAGGACAAAAAACCTTTCAACATCTCAAGGAATCATTTCTCAATACAGGCTAAAATGCCCGGGATGTTCATTGTCGACAGGGGAAGCGCCCTGGGGTCCATAGTCAACGATTCCAGGGTCGGCGGGGCCTCGGGCATGAGCGAGATAGTACTGCAGCCGGGCGAGAATATCCTGATAGTAGGCGACCCCGAGTCGCCTTATAAATTCAAAATCACGATTTAACCTGAATCCTGCAGTTGGAAGTGGTTTCCATAGACAAGTCAGGCGGATAGAATTATTCTTGCAGGATTCCCCGCGAAGCGGGCGGAGGGCCCAGCGCTATGCGCGCCCGGCCCGACGAGGTGTATGCCTCCCGGAGGGCGCCCGCTATGCGGGCGGAAAACTTCAACTGAAGTTTTCAGGTTAACCCGGCGGGAAATAAGGCAGGGCGGACAAAACGTTATTTCTGGATCTCCAGCGTATCAATTTCCTCGCCGGCTTTGTTGTAGACGGACATTTTCAGGTTCTTTTCTTTTATATTGAAAACGGCGAAGTGGTAAACCGGCAGGAACTTGGCGGACCAGTCCTCGTTGCGGCGCTGGATATAGAGCTGGTTCCCCCCGCCGCCCAGCGTCAGGTAAATTATGCCGGAGGCCTCGTCGGTCATGCCTTCTTTTACGGGGAAGGTGCGCTCGTAGTCGTGGTCGTGCCCCTGCAGGACAAGGTCCACTTTGTATTTAAGAAAAAGCGGCTCCAGCGCCTGCAGCTGTCCCTCCACCTCGGGATGCGCGCCGGTGGAATAAAGCGGCTGGTGCACCACCACGAACTTCCAGGTCTTGTCGGAGGCCTTGGCAAGATATTTCTCCAGCCACTTGTACTGCTTCGAGCCGGGCGCGAGGTCCGGCGCGAACTTGGCGCCGGAGAAGGCGTTGACGTCCAGCACGAAGAAGCGCGCGTTGGCATCGTCGAAAAAATAATAATGCGGGGGCAGGCCGGTATACGGCACGCTGTGGAAAGGGGTGAAATTGGTCTTCAGAAACCCCTTGCCGGCGGAGTTCTTAACATCCCGGCCGTAGTCGTGGTTGCCCAGCGCCAGGAAGAAAGGCGTCCGCGCCAGCAGGCCGGCGTAGGGTTCGAAATACTGGTCGTCGGCGTCCGCGTCCTCTCCGTCGGACAGCACGTCGCCGGTGTGCACCACGAAGTCGGGCCGGAACTTGTCCATCTGCGCGGCCAGTTCATACTGCTCCTCGGAGCCGGAGCCGGAATCGCCGAAGGCCATGAAAGAGAAATAAGGCTTGGTCTCGTCCCTGAAGGTGGTGAAATTCCCCTCGAAGGCC
The DNA here is from genome assembly GCA_030651035.1 of Elusimicrobiota bacterium. Classification (GTDB taxonomy): domain Bacteria; phylum Elusimicrobiota; class Elusimicrobia; order Elusimicrobiales; family UBA9959; genus UBA9959. Next base: position 9,889 of record JAUSCK010000126.1, on the reverse strand, counting down.
TTATATACGCCGGTGCTCTGGTCGGCGGGCAGGTAGAGGCGGTAGCAGTGGGTGGTGTCCGGCAGCAGGCCGAAGAGCTGGACCTTGTGCTCTTTTACAGCCTGCACAGGGGTAAGGAAGCGCTCGCAGTCGGGGGCGGCGCCGTAGGAAAACCAGGCCGGGGAGGACGTGTCCACCCTGAAGCGCGCCGTGACCATATCCTTGGTCATGCTTTCAAGGTAGGGCCCGCGCTCAAGCCGGGCCGCGTCCGCCATAGGCGGACAGGCCAGGACCAGGAGCGCGGCAGCGAGCAGTTTTCTCATTTTCCGCCGGGCCCGCAGAACAGCGGGGTCACTTCGAATTTCACCGCGTCGATAAGGCCGCGGTCGGTGATCCTCAGCTCCGGGATCGGCGGCAGCGTCAGGAAGGACATGGCCATGAAGGGGTCGGAAAGCTTCGAGCCCAGCGTCCTGGCTATTTCGTTAAGGCGCTTCTGCTTCTCGCGCACGAAGTCCGCGCTGCGGTCCGACATGAGGCCGGCCACGGGCAGCGGCAGGGCTTCCAGCACCTGGCCGTTCAAGGCGGCCACTATGCCGCCCTGCATCTTGACCACCTGCACGGCGGCGGTATACATGTCGCCGTCGTGGGTGCCCACGACCACGATATTGTGCGAGTCGTGCGAAACAGAGGAGGCGATGGCGCCCTGTTTAAGGCCGTAGCCCTTAACCAGCGCCAGCGCCACGCGGCCGCTGGCCATGTGCCGCTCTATGACGGCGATCTTGAGGATGTCGCGCTCGGTGTCCGAGGACACATAGCCGCCGTCCTCCTTTACTTTCTCGATGCTGACCTTGGTCACTATCTGGTCCGGGACGACGTTCATGACGCGGGCGTACTTGCCCTGCGCCTTCAGCGCGAAGTCCTCGTGCTCTATCCAGCGCACGTTTATGGTGCCGCGGGTCTTGCCCTTGTATTCCTTTATCACGCCGGGTTTTATCTCCCCCGCCTCCGAGACCAGGCGGCCGCTTTTGAACACTTTGGAGATCTTCATCTTCTTCAGGTCGTCGAAGACCACCAGGTCCGCGGCGTAGCCGGGGGCGATGGCGCCCAGGTTCTTGATGTTGAAATATTCGGCCGTATTGATGGTGGCCATCTGGATGGCGCGTATGGGGTCCACGCCGAGGCGGACCGCGGTGCGCACCAGGTAGTCTATGTGGCCCTCGCGGGCTATGTCCTCCAGGTGGCGGTCGTCGGTCACGAAGAAGAACTTGCGGGAATTTTCCGAATTGACCAGCGGGAGGAGGTTCTTGAGGTTCTTGGCGGCGGTGCCTTCCCTTATCATTATGTACATGCCGGCGCGCAGCTTCTCGCGGGCCTCGGCCACGTTGGTGCATTCGTGGTCGGAGCGGATGCCGGCGGACACGTAGGCGTAAAGCTGCTTGTCCCTGAGCATGGGGGCGTGGCCGTCTATGATCTTGTTCCTGGCGATGGCGATCTTCTTCATAACTTCCTCGTCGCGGCAGATCACGCCGGGGTAGTTCATCATCTCGCCTATGCCGAGCACGCGCTCGTCGTTAAGCAGCAGCCCCAGGTCGTGGGCGGTAAGCTCGGCGCCGGCGGTCTCCAGGCTGGTGGCGGGCACGCAGGAGGGCAGCATCACATAGACGCTGAGCGGGCTGTCCTCGCTCGAGGCCAGCATGTATTTTATCCCGTCGAGCCCCAGCACGTTCGCTATTTCGTGCGGGTCGATCACGGCGGAGGTGGTGCCGTGCGGCAGCACCACGCGGGCGAACTCCGGGATCTTCACCATGGAGCTCTCTATGTGCACGTGGCCGTCTATGAAGCCGGGGGAGACGTAGGCGCCTTTAAGGTCTATGGTTTTCGCCGCTTTGTAGTCGCCGAAGCCCACCACGCGCCCGTTGTGCACGGCCACGTGGGTGCGGTGTATATCGCCGGAGAAGGTGTTTATGACCCGGGCGTTCTTAAGCAGCAGGTCCACGCGCTTGCCGCCGCCGGAGATCTCTATGGTATTCTTGATGTTTTGCAGGTGGGAATCCATGTCCATAATATCAGCACCGCCTTATAATTAGTCATTCAATTCTACATATTACCGGAGGCGCGGCGCAAAATAAAAACGCCCCACGCGGAGGGGGCGTTCCGCTGCGGCAATAAATAAGTTTATTCGGGCTTCACGGCCGGCGGCGGTTTCACAGTCCAGCCGGCGGCGGCTACCCCGGCGCAAGCCATGATCAGGGTTAAAACTATTATGCCGTCCTCGCCGAAACAGCGCCTTATGATCAGGATAGGCGCTATTGAGGAGATAACCACCTTAATGGCGGGAGACCTGCGCCGGAGCAGGCCGGCTGCGGCCGCAGCCAGAAAAACAAGGTCCAGCTTCCACTGGGGAAGGCCCAGGCCGAAAAGGACAAGGAAAACCGCCCACAGGGAACAGGCTAAACCCGCTGTACAGGCCCGGGCCGGGTTCCAGAAAGTGTCATCCTTAAGGCGCGCCTGCCCGAAGTAGACAGCCGCCGCCAAAGCCGCGGCGAGGGCCAGTTTGAAAGAGCAGCGGCCGAAACAGGCGAGTATGGTCTGATGCCGGACCACGCCCATAAGTATCAGGAAGCCCAGCAGGAACAGGATCACCGCGCGGGCCGCTTTAAGGTCATAGCCTGAGACCGGCCGCGACGCCCGGAACGCTCCCCCCGCCAGCGCCCATTCCAGCGAAATTACGGCCCCCAGCACCGGGAAGATCCAGTGATGGTGGAGTTCCTCGAAGGCAGGCATCGAAGTGACCACTATGAAGAGGATGAGATTAAGAACTACCCCGGCCAGAATAGTTTTTGTTTTTATTGTCATAGGAGGCCTAATCTAAAAATCCCCAGCGCCCGGCGTAGAGATCGTAATACGGCCGGCCGAACGGTGGAATGGATGTCCACATTAGATTCCCGCGCTGGTAATTGAAATTGCCATACATGGGCGTGTACTTGGCCCGCGGAATCTTGGGAATGAATTCGGGGACCAGGTCCTGGAGCTTTTCCGGGAAATCGCCGTGACTCTCTTTATACTTGTTGCAGGCCGTGATAAGTTCCCGGGCCCGCCGCCGGGCGAGGATATTATTGACCGGGACGAAGGCGAGCAGCGACAGCACCAGCAGCACGCCGAGCCCGGCGGCCGCTGCGCGGGCGGGGGTCGGCCTGGGCGCGCGGAACGCGCTGATGATCGTGCCCGGCAGGAGGGCGAACAGCGCAGGTACGGCGCAGAGCATGGCAATTATCCCCTGGGACATGATGAAGTCGTCAAACACCGCGATGCAGCCCACGATAACCCACCACTTGGTCAAGCCGCTGACAGCGGCAGTCTTAGCCTCGGCCAGCGCGCGGGCTTTAGACGCAGGTTCGCGCCACTTGCTTAAAATGAGTTCACAGTTCGGGCATTTCAGCGCAGCCTCAGGCGTCTCGGCTTTGCAATTCGGACATGTCATGGCTGGCTCCTTTTCTCGGCGCGGCGCTTCAGCAGCCAATCGCGCGCCCCCGCCCTGAGGGCTTCGCGCTCCGGCGCGGGAAGGCCGGCCGGGTCGAAGCGCAGGCGCGAGTGCAGGGCGGCCAGGCGCTCCAGTTCCGCCGCGCCGGTGCTGCCCGCGCCGGATTCGCCTACCCGCCGGGCCCAGGCGCGCATCGGCTCCCACGAGCGGCGGCCCAGGCCGGCCCCGGCCAGCGCCTTTTCCACCGCATATAGTTCGGAATCCAGACCCTGGACTTCAGGGGCCGCGCCCGGCGCTATGCCGCGGCCGCTGAGGCCCGACTTAAAAATGCGGTACGCGCCTTTCAAAACAAAGAAGGCCGCGAGCGCCGCCAGCAGCCAGGCCGCCCGGCGGCCGCCGGAGGCTGGCAGCTCGAAGCGAAGCGTTGAGAATTTATAGACCAGCCAGGACCAGATATCCCCCAGCGGTTCCATGGCCGCGGCGCGCGAGGCCTCCTCTTCGAACCAGGAAGCCGGCGTATTGTCCACGTCCCGCCAGGCGCCGTCAACGTAGGCCAGGGCCCAGGCGTGGGAGTGGCGCTGGCGCACCAGGAAGGCCTTCTGCAGCCGGCTGTACTCCTGCACGGAATAGCCTACTGCGTAGCGCGCCGGGATCCCCGCGGCGCGGAGCAGCAGCACGGAAGCCGTGCCGAAAAATTCGCAATGGCCCCTGCGAGTCCGGGTAAGGAACCGCGCCACCGGAGAGACGCCGCCTCCCCCTTCTGCCTGATAAAGAGAATACTGAAAATCCCTGCTGAAATAATTTCCCAGCGCCGGCAGCGCCTTGCCGGGAGGCAGCCGCCCGAGGCCGAGCTCGCCGGCGATGCGCCTGACCAGAGCGGCCTCCTCGGCGGGCAAAGCCAGGTCGCCGGGCCCCGGCGGGGAATCACGCGAGGGCCCGGAAGAAGGATCCCAGGCTACCTCGTATACCGCCCGTCCCGGTGCGCCGTCGGCGCGCACGGCCCCCAGCCGGTTAAGGCTCACTTCCGCCGCCGGGAGGCGCGATACGGCGCGCGCCCCCGCCGGCAGGGCCAGCAGGCCTTTCCCCTTTGGAAAACGCGCGTAAATAAGGAATTTTTCCGGACTTTTCCCGCCGCTGACGGCCCAGCCCTCGCCGGCGGCGGACGGCGGCACCCAAGAAAAAGCCGCTTCCCTGGCCCGCCATTCCCCGGAGCGGTAGGAGTCATAGCTAGCCTCCCGCAGCAGCCGCGGGGTTTGTCCGCCCGCAGGCCGCTGGACGCGCAGCATTATGTCGCCGCTCTGCTTTATAACGCCAAGCTGGCCTATGGCGGTATGGCTGAGGTAAGGATCCGAAGGCATTTCACCGCTGCCGAATACAAGCATCGGGAGCCTGGCTTCCAGTAATATCTGCAGGTTATGGAGCCCGGCCTGGCCGGCGTAGCCCAGCAGCCCCGCAAGCGCGAGCAGCAGAACCCAGACGTAAGAGCGCGCGTAACGGGGGCGGAGCGGCCAGAGAAGCCAGGAGAACAGGAGGAACATCCCCGCGTAAAAAACGGGCGTGCGCACGTTGACGGCGGCCGCCGCGAGGACACAAAGGGCCAGGAAAGGGCGGGAAACGTCCAGGAAAGTGCCGGAGCCGGCGCCGGCCGCCGCGCCGCGGCGGCGCAGGGTCGCGAACAGCGCGGCCGCGTCCACCGCGCCCCGCACGCTGAAGGCCTGCGCGAGCACCACCGGGAACACGAGCAGCGGCACCAACCTTACAAGGTTAATGAAAGCCGCCTGGGCGGGCCGGGTTACATACAGGTAGACCGTAAGCGCGGCCAGCAGCACCGCGCAGACGTCGGAGATCCGGCTGAATTCTTTCAGCCCGGCGTCCCAGCGCCAGCGCACAAAGCGGCTGGCCTCAAGCGCCACGCCGAGCGCCGCGACAAGCGGCAGCAAGCCGGCTTCAAAACCCCAGAAGAGGAGCGCGGCACCGAGCAGCAGCGGCGGCGTTTTCATATATTAGCCAGCCCCTCGGCTATGCGCCCGGTTTCCAGCACCCGGACACCCTCGCCGGAGCCCGGCAAGGCCGAGCCCGAAGCCGGGTCCCGCACAAGGAAAGTCTGCAGCGGCACGCCCAGCGCCCGCAGCTGGCGGGTCAGCGCGCGGCGCGCGTCGTCCCAGGCGACCAGAACCAGTATGCAGCCGCTCACGAGGCGGTAGCGCATGGCTACGCTCCGGCTCAGCTCCTCGAACGGCTTATCGTTGCACGGCTGCACCGCGGCCAGTATCTCGAGCATGCGCCCGGCGCCGCCCAGTCCGCGGCCGGCGGTAAAATGGTAAGCCTCCGCGCCCACGAACAGCAGGTCAAGGAGCGACTCCTGGGTGAGGACGGTGCAGGCGAAGGACGCCGTGACGGAGACGGCCTCTTCAAAAACCGCCTCCGACGCACCCGGCCCCGTAAAAGTGTCCAGCACCAGCGCGTGCCGGACGAAATACTCGTCGTGGTTTTCCTTGACGATAAGCCTGCCGGTGCGGGCGAAGCTCTTCCAGTGTATGCGGCGCGGCGGGTCGCCCGGCTTGTAGTCGCGCAGGGTGGAAAACTCCATGGACTCCCCCACCGACGAGGCGAGGGCCACTCCGCCCTGCTGGTACTTGCGCCCGCCGGGAAGGCTGAGGCGGGACACGGGGTAGCGCCGGGGAAGCACGATGACGGAGGCCCGGGTGGCGACCAGGCGCTCGGCCGTGGCCAGTCCGAGCGGGTCCGGCCTTGACGCCGAAACCGCCTCAAGCCGGATCACGCCGCGCCGCGGCGGGAGCAGCTGCAGGGAAACCTCTGCCGAACCGCCGGGAGGCAGGTCGGGCAGCACCGCGCCCTCCGAGCCGCCCGCCGGGCGGCGCTCGACAAAGCGGCGCCAGCGGCTCCAGCCCGCGAGCCGGTCAAGCCAGTGAAGGCGCCCGGCGGGCGCGTCGGCAAGCCGGAATTCCTTATAAGTGGGGGCGGGGTCGGGCAAGCGCTCCGCCAGGGAGATATCGCGCAGGACCGCAGCGCCGAGGTTGCGCACCCGGACGCGGTAAGGGATGGGCTCCCCGGCGGTGCCGAACCTGGGCAGGGCGCGGACGGCCTCGAGCCGGGGCCGGAAGCCCCTTGCCGCGACGAGGGAGATCAAGACGGCGGCCAGGAGGAAAGTGAAGGCCTGGTAGGCCATGCTGGAATGCGTATCCATGCCCAGCACCGCGGCCGCGGCCAGCGCCCCGAGCGCCAGCCGCCCCGGAGACGTCCAGCGGGACCGGAGCCAATGCCTCAGCGTATGGGCGGTTCTCAGGGCGAAACAGCGGATATTATCCATAAACCTTAGTGTATATCAGTCAGACCGGGAAATACAATTACACGGATGCCTGGCCGCTAAGCCGGCACAGGCACGGATTTAATTATATCCTCTACCACCGCCGCGGCGGTGAGGCCGGAGAAGCGGGCCTGCGGGTCCAGGCTGAGGCGGTGAGCGATCACCGGCACGGCCATCTCCAGCAGGTGCTCCGGCGCTACGAAGCCCTGGCCGTCCAGAAGGGCCGCGGCCCGGGCCACCTTCATAAGTGAAAGGGAAGCCCGCGGGCTGGCGCCGAGTTGCACGCCGGGCGCGTGGCGGGTGGCCCTGACAAGCTCCACCGCGTAGCGCTTCATTTCGGGGCTGATGCGGACCTCTTTGGCCAGGCGCTTCAGCGCCAGGGCCTCCTCGAGGCTGACGCAGGCGCCGATCGCTTCCAGCGGGTGGCTCTTCTCCTGGTCGGACAAAATGGCCACTTCGTCTTCGGCCTCTACGTACCCCGGCCGGAACTGCACCATGAACCGGTCCATCTGCGCCTCGGGGAGCGGGTAGGTGCCGTGGAACTCCACCGGGTTCTGCGTAGCTATCACGAAGAACAGCTCGGCGAGCTTATAGGTGGTCCCATCCACGCTTACCTGGTTTTCGCCCATGGCCTCAAGCAGCGCCGACTGCGTGCGCGGCGAGGCCCGGTTGATCTCGTCGGCGAGCAGGATATTGGTGAAGATGGGCCCTTCGTGGAAGCGGAAGCTCTGCGACGCCTTGTCGTAAATGGAAACCCCGAGGATATCGGTCGGGAGCAGGTCCGGCGTGAACTGCACGCGGTTAAAACCCGACCCTATGGATTTGGCAAGAGCCTTAGCCAGCGTGGTCTTGCCGGTGCCGGGAAAATCCTCCAGCAGCACGTGCCCGCCGGCGGCGAAGGCGGCCATAAGTTTCCGGATAGCCCCCCCCTGCCCGCGCATGACCTTCCCTATATTCACCTGTATCTTCCCGAAAATCTCAGCCGCCGAATGTTGTTCCGTCATGTATCCTCCCTGTCCAGACAGCAAAAAAGGTCCTTAAACATCCGGGGTTCTAGACCTGTCACCGGAAAGTTAATGGAACCGCCGCCTAAGGCTATGATACAAAAAGCGCGCTGATGCCTGGAACACGCGGGCCTGACGGCGGCGGCAAGGCTAAGTGATATAATAATAACCGATGGATCTACTGTACGCTGCGCAGCCTTATCTTCCCCTTGCCCTGCTGGTTTTCCTGGCCGGTTTCGTGGATTCCATAGCCGGCGGCGGCGGGCTCATAACCCTGCCGGCCTACCTGGCCCACGGGCTCAGCCCGGCGCTGCTGCTGGGCACCAACAAGCTCTCGTCGGCCATGGGCACCGCCGTGGCCGCAGCGAAATTCATTAAAGAAACCCGCTTCAAGGCGGACTTCCTTTTTATACTTATAGTGCTGGCCGCGGTCGGCTCCTTCCTGGGCGCGAAGGCCATCTCGCTGGTGCCGCCGGAAGTGATACGCTACCTGCTGATAATCCTGCTGCCGCCCGTGGCGATCTTCCTGGCCGCGAAGAAAAGCTTCGGCCTGGTGGACACCAGCAAAGCGCACACGGAGGCGTCGCTGCTGCGGCGCTCCGGGGCTCTCTCTTTCTTCGTCAGTTTTTACGACGGGCTGCTGGGGCCGGGCACCGGGACTTTCCTGGCGGTGGGCTACGCGCGGCTCTGCGGCTTCGACCTGCTGCGCTCCACGGCGCTGGCCAGGCTGCTCAACCTGGTTTCCAACCTGGCCGCGCTGGCCACTTTCCTTTATCTTGACATGGTCAATGTAAAGCTGGGGCTTGCGATGGGCCTGGCGGGGATGGCCGGCAATTACGCGGGCTCGCACCTGGCCTTAAAAAAAGGGACCTGGGTTATAAGGCCCATGCTTTTTACCGTATCCGCCGCCCTGCTGATAAAAATAGCCTGGGATATGCTGCGCTGACCTCACTTTAACATCACCAGCAGGCCGAAGCGGCCGGTCTTCTCGCCTTCGCGCCGCCAAGAATAGAACATATCTTTCTCGGCGTAAGTGCACAGGTGCATGAACTCGTGCCTTTTAACGCCGAGCGCCTCCAGGCGCAGGCGCAGCAGCTCGCGCAGGTTGAAGAAGTGCAGGCCTTCCTTCAGGGTAAGGAAGCGTTTGTCGGCGCCGCCCGGGTAAAAAGCCTTGAACTTTTCCAGGAAATCCTCGCGCACCGGGTAATTGGCCGCGGAGATCATGGGCGAGATCCCGGCTATTATATCGCCGGGCTCGCACCCGAAGCGCAGCTTCATCACCGCCAGCGCGGCGCTGTAAATATCAAGCAAAGCCCCACGCCAGCCGCTGTGGATCACGGCGACAACTTTGCGCGAAGGGTCGTAAAATGCGGTAAGGGCGCAGTCGGCCGAGAGGGCCAGGATGGGGATCCCGGGCGCGCCCGTGACAAGCGCGTCGGTGTTTTCCGGCGGGACGCCGCCGCCGGCCTCCACCACCGCCACGTTGGCGGTATGCCGCTGGCGCATGCGCTCAAGCCGCGCGGGCTCCGCGCCCAGCGCTGTACATAACAGCGCCAGGTTCTCTTCCACATTCTCTATTTTATCGCCGGCGCCGCTGCCGAGGTTAAGCCCGGCGTAAGGCCCGGAGCTCACCCCGCCCTGGCGCGTCGAGACGGCGCATTCAAGGCCGGCCAGCCCCTTAAAGCTGTCGAAACGCAGCAGCTTGAGCCCGTCTTTTTCTTCAATATACATTCCCCCCCCCTTCAGTTACGCTCCGCGGTATGATATCATAACTTCATAGAGAGAATCTAACATGGATGAACAGGATACAGGATTCTTGTCTCTTATCCAGGCCATCCTGTCTATCCATGTTAAACTAGTCCTTATGTCTTCCCAAATAATAATAAAATTCGTTAAAAACCCGGACCCGGCGACCCTTCAGGGGATTATAACAATTTACCGCGCCCACGGCTGGTGGGGGCCTTCCGATAAGCCCGCGCTGCTGAAAAGAATTATAAAGGGCAGCCATTGCTTCGCGGTCGCGCTGCTGGGCGGCCGCGTAATAGGCATGGGGCGGGCCATAAGCGACGGCGTCAGCGACGCCTATATACAGGACAT
>JAUSCK010000115.1 GCA_030651035.1 Elusimicrobiota bacterium | reverse complement strand
GCGGGGGGATTTCATTGGGTAGAATATAGAGATGAAAATTTTAATGAGCCTGCTGCTGGCCGCCGCGCCGGGGTCCGCCGAGTGGGGCCGCGCCGAAAGCGCCGCCGCCGCCGCGCTGCTGCCCGCCCGCGCCGAGATCTCCGTCATAGGCCGCGCGCCGCTGCTCGGCCTGCTGGCCGCGCGCGACAAAGCCAGCCAGCCGCTGGCGATCGGCGGCGGGAATTTCCTGGCCACCGTCGTGTTCGATGCCAACTGGGACAGCTGGTTTATGCTGAAGCCGGCCGGCGGCGTCCTCGGCGCCGGCGCCTGGAAGGAGACCGACCTCGCGGCGGGCGCGGTTTATAAATATAAAGACCTCGAGCTGAAGCTTAAGGAAACCGACGGTGTGGTCTCGATCGAAACCGCCGGCGGCGAAAAGGCGGAGATCGTGGTGAACGGTCTCTTCGACCGGCTTTACAACGACTCGATGAAGGTTACTTTCGGGGGCATCGTCACCTACGCCGTTTTCCGCAACCTGGAACCGCTGACCGAAGCGGAGGGCTCCGTCACCCTGCGCGTCGGCTCGGACGGGCTTTATTATTTTTCCGTAACCCGGGACAGCCTGATAGCAGCGGCCCCGCGCTGGCTGCTGGCCGTAAACGGCGTCCTTTACGGCCTCAGGGTGCAGGAAGCCTCGCTGCTTTTCGTCTCCAAGCCCATAGAGATGTCCCGGTCGTATTTCGAGGCCGAGAGCTCGCGCCCCGCACTTTTTCCGTAAGCCGGCCAAAGTGCGGGGCGAGCCCCGCTGACCGGGTGATAAAAAACGAGGGCGTCCCGCCGTTACCGAGGGACGCCCTTCTTTTTTGCACAGAAGAGAGGTTATCCTTTCTTTTCTTTCTCCTCCAGCCGCTCTTTCACCTTTTCCTGGCGGGCCTTGCAGCCCCCGGAGAGGTCCTTGAGGTTTTTCCGCAGGCAGCCGCGCAGGCGGCCCTCGCCAGGTTTCACGCCGGCGCAGAACTTCTCCCGGTCAGCCGCGCAGGCCTTGCCGGCCTTCGCGAACTTCTTGCCGCCTTTTTCGCCGAGCCCGGACCTCATCCTGAAGCCGCTCTTGAAGCCCCTGGTGAAGCCCTTGCCGTAGGCCCCCGTGCAGGTCGCGCCTTCCCTGCCGCCGCGCTTCCCGGCGCGCTTTTCGCCGGACCGCGCTTTGCGGTCGCGGCAGGCCTGCGACAATTCCTTCTCGTGCTCCTTAAGGCAGGCGGCCAAACGTCCCTCGCCCGGCTTTACATCCTTGCAGAACTTCGCGGTGTCCTCGGCGCAGGCGCCGCCCTTGCCTTTCCCCTTCTCCGCCGCCGCCGGCAGGCTGAGCGCCAGGCCTATGCCCGCGCTAAGCGCGAAAACAGCTATCAATGTGTGTTTCATAGCATCGCTCCTTTCTTCCGTACAGAGATATAACGGATGAGGGAGGGTTTTTATTGCAGGGGTATTCAGGGCAGGTCTACGTAAATGAGCCCGGCTTCGGTTTTAACAGGCCAGGTTTTAAGGCCTTTGGTCTCAAGGGCGGGGTCCGCGGGATCCGGGTGCCTGCTGTCGGGGGCTCTGGGGGCCGGGCCGCTCAGCGCCTCGCCGGTGCGGATGTCGAACTGGGCGTAGTGCAGCGGGCAGGTGAGGATCCAGCCCGTAAGGGCGCCGCGCTCCAGCCGGGCCTTGGCGTGGCCGCAGGCGCGCTCCACGGCGTAGAAAGCCCCGCCGTAATTGCACAGGGCTATATCGCGCCCGTTCAGCGAGAAGCCCTTCATCCCGCCCGGCGCGATGTCTTTTTCTTCAGCAACTTTAATGAACATAAATATCAATCGAAAATCGAAGGTCGAAAATCACAGATTGCAGATCTTAAAAATTTCTTGTTCTTGATTGCGGCAGTCGATTCCCGGTTTTTGACTTTCGACTCTCGATTTTCGATTCTTAGCCCCCGACTCCCGACTCCCGATCTTCGATTATCGATTTTCGACTTTCGATTCGGGTATCTGTCTTAATTTATCGGGGTCCGTCACGTCCTTGTGCACGAACAGGCCGCACCAGCAGCGCCGCATCGCGTCGTAATGTGCCCGGTGGAAAGGTATGCAGGGGCAGACTATCCTCATGTTCTCCGCGCGGTCCCTGGTGCGGGCCCGGCACGGGCAGTAGGGGATGCCGGTCTGCGCCTCCAGCCCCGCCACCTGCTCGAGCAGGAAGTCGGCGTCCTCCTCCGCCGGGGTGAACTTGTAGCCCAGCCTGTCCACGATAGGCGTAAAAAGGAAGCGCAGGGCTTCTTTGCGGGCCTGCGCGTTCATTGCTTGTTCAGAAGTTTCTCGAATTCATCAGGGTCGTACCCCTGAGTGCAGTCGCTGCCTATTCGGATGAAGGGGAAGGAGCCGGAGCAGCCTGCGGCGCGCATCTCCTCCATCATTTTCTCCTGGCTGTCCTCGTCCTGCTTATCGTAGTCCACGGCCTTGAACGGGACCTTCTTTTCCTCGAAGTATTTTTTTGTCTTCCTGCACCAGAGGCAGGTGCTCAGCGCGTAGATGGTCACTTTTTTCATAATGGTATCCTCACGAACACTTTCCCGTCCTTTATTTCAGCCGCGTAGGTTTTCACCGCCAGCTCCGGCGCGTCTATAAACCTGCCGTCGCGGATGTCGAAGCGCCAGTCATGGCAGGGGCACTGCAGCAGATACCCGTCGAGCCTGCCGCCGGCCAGCGGGCAGCCCAGGTGGGCGCAGCGGTTTTCCAGCGCGAAGACCTCGGCGCCGAGCCGTATTAAAAGAACCGGCAGGCCCAGCGGGAACACGGCCGCGGGTATTCCCCCGGCAAGTTTTGACAGCTCTATAGCCTCAGCGGCGTGTTCCATTCTCTGAATTATATAAACCTTCCCGCGCTAAATTACTGCCGAAAATAAAAATAAATAAAAATAAATAAAAATAACTGTTGCATTCTTTTGTAACAATAGATAGAATCAATGCACAGCGCTAATAGGCGCAAGGAGAAAAAAACATGGCCGCTAAAAAGAAAGTTGCAAAGAAAGCCGTAAAGAAAACCGTAAAGAAAGCGAAGAAGAAATAGTTCGTTTTTTTACGTCGGATGGCGGCACTAGGGCGCGGTTCAACGGCCTTCAGTGCCGCCGCTGTTTTGTGGGGAAAAAAATCCGGTTTCAGCGCCAGAAAAAATACAATAGATTTGTGGAATAATTTGCGCGCGAATATTTACGCCAAAATGCCGTCAACTATTTTTATAATAAATCCCGCCGCGGGCCACGGCCGCGCCGGCCGGGTTTGGGCATCCTTTAAGGAGGCCGCCCTGCGCCTGCTGCCTGATTCGGCGAGCGCCGTTACCGGGCAGCCCGGCCACGCGTCCGCCCTGGCTCTTGAAGCCGTACTGGCCGGGGCCTCCCGCGTGATCGCCGTGGGCGGCGACGGTACTTTCAGCGAGGCGCTGGAAGGGGTGATGGCCGCGCCGGAGCATCTGCGCCGGAACATTACGCTTGGCGCCATCCCGGCCGGCTCGGGCTGCGACCTGGCGCGCCACCTCGGCTACCCGGGGGACAGGGACGGGCTTCTGGACCTGCTGGCGCGCGGCACGGCGCGCCCTATGGACGTGGGCAGGATAAACTACTCCGGCCTCGACGGGGCCCCGCGGCAGCGCCACTTCATGAACATAGCCGCTTTCGGCCTGGCCGGCGACGTGGCGCACCAGATAAAAGCCTCCGGCAAGCCCCTGGGCGGCACGATCTCATATTTCGTTTCCTCGGTTTTGGCGCTTCTTACCGCCAAGGCCAAGACCGTGCGCCTTAAGGCCGACGGTAAAGATCTTTCCGGGCGCTACCACCTGGGCGTGCTGGCCAACACCTCTTCGATGGGCGGCGGCATGATGATCGCTCCCGGCGCGAAGGACGACGACGGGCTGATGGACCTGGTCCTGGTCTCGGACATGAGCAGGCTCTCGCTCATGCGCAATTTCCCGGCGCTGTATAAAGGCACGCACCTTGCTTCCCCCGGGATAACCATGTCCGGCGTGCGCCGGCTGGAGGCGGAGGCGGACGAAACGGTCTACCTCAACATCGACGGCGAAGCCGACGGGAAGCTGCCCGCCGTGTTCGAGACCCTGCCGCGGGCCATAAACGTGATAGCCCCGCGCGGGCTGAAGCCGTAAGAGTACCCGCTTATTATTTATATCCATAAGATATGCCGGCCGCGAACGCTTAGGGCATATGTTCAACGACCCGAATATGAAAACAATACTTCCGGCACTGGCGCTGCTCCTCGCTTTCTCCGGGCTTAACGCCGGGGCGGCGAGCGTGGCCGTCTACCACACCTCGGACGCGCACGGCTGGTATTCGGCGCGGCCGGCCGAGTGGGACAACGAAAACTCCACCCGGATAATAGGCGGCTTCGCGGCGCTGTCCGCCCTGCTCAAAAAAGAAACCACGCCTTACCTCCTGCTCGATTCCGGCGATATGTTCCAGGGCACGCCCGAAGGCATTCTCACTAAAGGCATGGCCAGCGCGACGCTGATGAACCAGCTGGGCTACGCGGCGGCGGTGCCCGGCAACCACGAATTCGATTATGGCGAACCCGTCCTTACGGCGCTTATCTCCAGCGCGGCTTTCCCCGTCCTGGGCGCCAATGTTTATGTCAGGGCCGGCGGCGGCAGGGCGGCTTACCTTAAGCCGTATGTCATCCTGGAAAAGAACGGCAAAAAAATAGCCGTGCTGGGCCTGGCCGGCAGGCACACCGCCACTTCCACCCTGCCCTCCAACGTGAAACACCTCGACTTCCGCGACGAGGCCGCCGAAGCGGCGAAATGGCTGCCAGAAATTAAAATACAAAAGCCGGACGCCGTAATAGTGCTGACCCATATAGCGCTGAGCGAGGAGCTCAGCCTGAAGCGGGTGGATGTCTCCACCTGGACCTTCGACCCCCCGCCTCCGGGCACGCTGGCGGTGGCGAGGGCCGCGCGGGGCATAGACCTTGTCCTGGGCGGCCATAACCACACCGCCCTGCTCAAGGGCTACCATGACCCCATCTCCGGCGCCTGGCTGGGCGAAAGCGGCTACGGGCTTTCCTACGTTACCCGCGCGGAACTGGATTTCGACGACGCCACCGGCAGGCTGGCCGGCATTAAAATGGCGGTGATACCGCTTTGGACGGACACGACCGGCGAAGACCCCTCCGTTCTAAAAACCATCGCCGTCTTTAACGCCGCGGCCGAGCGTGAAATGGGCAGGGTAATAGGGCGCGCCGCCGCCGACCTGGGCTTCGCGCCCGACGGGCTGGACTCCGGGATCGGGAACTGGCTGTGCGACGCGACGCGCAAGGCGTCCGGCGCCGACATGGCTTTCCAGAATACGAAGGGGATACGGGCGGAAATAAAGAAAGGGGCTGTAAAGATACGCGACCTTTACCAGGTGATGCCGTTCGACAACACCATAGTGACCATGAGGCTCACCGGCGCCCAGCTCAGGCGCCTTATGGCCGACAACCTGCAGGGCGGCGCCTTCATGCAGGTTTCCGGCCTGGAGGTGGAGTTCACCGCGGGCCCGGGCGGCAGCCCGGCCGAAATACGCCTGAAGCGCGGCGGCAGGGAAATAGCCCCGCAGGAAGAATTTTTTGTAGCCACCAACAACTATCTGGCCTTCGGCGGCAACGGCGGCGACGTCTTCGCCGGCGGCAGGGACATAAAAGACACCCTGCTCACCGTGCGCGACGCCATGGCCAGGGACCTCGCCGCCGGCCCGGTAACCGCCCCCGTAAGCGGAAGGATAAAACGGTTGAAGTGATCACCGTTCACTCCCCTGGAAATCCGGCCAGCCCGCCTGGTTTTTGCTTTTAAATCGAAAACAACATTTTCAACGCGACACGCCCTTGTCGGGGTCGTCTGCTATGCTATTTTTGATTGAAGGGGGCTTTATGAAAAAGAAACTGCCGCTGATCATAATAACCGACGACTGCTGGCGCTACCTGGCGCTGCTCAAGCGGGTACTCAGCGAGAACCTGCACGCGGAGATCCTCGCCACCACCAACGCCGCGGAGGCCGTGGCCTGGGCGCTGAACGAGCCGCCGCTGCTCTTTATAACGGACATAGTGCATGACGGTCTGGACGGGATAGAGGCGCTCAGGATGCTTAAGGGGAGCAAAAGAACCGAAGGCGTCGCGGTCTGGGTAATCTCCGGCAGCGTACCCGGCATCTTCCAGCAGGAATCGCTTGAGGCCCTGGGGGCCGATTTTGTGGCGGCCAAGCCGTGCGACCCGGGTATCCTGGTGGAAAAAGCCCGCGGTCTTTGCCGGGGGAGGCCTGTAAAGACAGGCGCCGCCCGCTGGAAACCCGGCGATGCCGGGCTTAACTAGAAGCAGGGCTTTCTCTTACTGCGCCCCCTTGAACCCGGGAATAATCCTACTTCCCCGCCTCCTGTATCACCGAGAACAGGAAGCGCAGGCCGAAATTGACGTTCGCCGCGGAGATTCTCTCATCGTTGGCATGAGAGCGCTCCTCACCCTCGGCCAGCCGGTACGGCTCGAAGCCATAGACCGCTATGCCGAGGTCCCTGAGGTAATGGCTGTCCGTGGAACTCGTCAGCACCATGGGCATTACAATGGCGCCGGGGTCGCCCTCCGCGGCGACTTTGCGGATAGCCCTGAAAAGAGCCGAATCCGGGCTGGATTCTTTCGAGCTTTCGGAAAGCACGGTCCGGAAAGTCACCTTTTCGTCGCTGACCGCCTTTTTCATCCCGGCCAGCAGGTCCTCCGGCGCCTCTCCCGGCAGAAGGCGGCAGTCCAGCCACGCCTGCGCCCTGTTCGGGTGCGTGTTGATCTTGTCGCTGGCTTTGAGCTGCGTTATAGAGATGGTGTTGGTCAGTATCGCCTTGTTGTAGGGAACGCCCAGTATCGCCGCGGCCGCAGCCGGGTCCAGGAGCTCCTTTTTAATATCCGGATGGCCCAGCTGCGCGAAATACAGCTCCACGGACGGGATAACCTTGACCGGCCGGGGGAAACGGGTGATTTTGTCCAGGGCCCGCAGCAGCCGGTCCACCGCCGGGTCCGAAGCTGGTTCCGAGGCGTGGCTGGCCGCGCCTTCGGCCGTCAGCTCCAGCCATAAAGGGGCTTTTTCCACCGTGCTGACCTGGTAGACGTCGGGGTGTCCTTTCTCCACCTTTATCGTCCCTCCCTCGTTCAGCGCGAATTCGGCGTCGGCGATCAGTTCGCTCTTGTTCTTGAGGAACCACCGCATGCCCGCGCTGTCCTCCTCCTCGTCCCCGACGGCCAGGAAGATCAGGTCGCGGGCCAGGGGCTTGCCGCTCTCCGAAGCCATTTTTAGCATCATAAGGTGAAGGATGCCCGTGGTTTTCATGTCTATGGCGCCGAGGCCCCAGATCTCCCCGTCTTTAAGCTCGCCGGAGAACGGGGGGACGGTCCACGCGCCGCTGTCGGCGGGCACGGTGTCCATATGATGCGTGAGGAGGAGCGGGCGTTTTTCGCCGGTTCCTTTCAGCCGCGCGTACACGATGCTCCTGCCCGGCGCGAATTCAAACCTGGAAGACGGGATGCCGGCGTCTTTCAGGACGCCCACCAGGAAATCCGCGGCTTTGGCCTCGTTCCCCGGCGGATTAGTGTTGTCTATGCGCAGATAGTCCCGCAGCAGCGAAACCGATTGGATTTCATATTTATGCCAGTCCGGCCCGGCGGCGCCGGCGGGAGAGCCGGCCAGGAGAACAGGCAGAACGGCAAAGAGAAGTTTCAGAGTTTTCATAAAGCCCCCTGACAGGTTAAGTGGACTTTGCTACGGCACGCACACCGTATTGTATGATAACAGGCGCCCTTTGTGTGCCCCGCGTCCCCTGTCCCGCCGAAATGTTATGATTATTCTGAGAACTTGAACTGAAGTTCTCAGGTCAAGGGTAAAAAATCCCCGGACAGCCGGTTAAGGAGCGCATGGGCAATTTCGAGGTTGACGAGATAGTCGGGGTTCCGGGCGCGGGGATCTTCGGCCGGGTGCTGGAGTCCTTCGCCACGAACACGAAGCTAATGACGGAAAGCGGCGAAAGGACCTTCCCCAGCCACATGCTCAGGCCGGTAGAGCCGCCCGTCTCCAGGGACCTGGTGCTGCACCCGGAGCAGCGGCTTTTCAAGGATTATTGCGCCAGGTACGAGCTTTCCAACCCCGCTGCCGGCAAATTCTTTAGGCTGCTGGCCGAGGAGCTGCTGGACCTTGTGGGCTGGTACCCGGGAGACAAGTCCTGGCGCTTCATAGATACCAGCCGGGTAGCCAGCAACCTTGTGATAAGGGTGCCCGTCGGTAAAACCTCGAATATCTTCCACCTTTCCTGCTGCAGGGACACGATACGCGTGGAGATAGAGGTCTCGAAGGAATGCCCGCCCGAATACGGGAAGTATTTTCCCAGGAAAGGCGTCTATTTCGGCGGCCACAGGAAAGTGATCTCCGGTTCCGAGCTGAACGAGGATTATATCCGGGAATACGCCGCGGCCCTGAAGGCCGTCTATAATTACAATCTCAGCCAGACAGTGCCCCGGTGAGCCTGGATCCGGGGGCAGAACACCTATTCAAAACATTATGCGGGTTACAGGGGAACATATGGATAACCTCAGCGAGATCATAAACTATCTGAAAGGGAAAAAGGTCCGGTTCGCCGACGCGCGGGAGCATCTTTTCCGCGAGCGGCAGATCATGACGGAAGATACCCGCGTGGAGGGTATTAACGAACAGAACGTTTCCGGGACCGGCATCAAAGTCCTCTACGAGAACGGCTGGGGCTACGCTTCCACCAGCGCGAAAGGCATGGATTCCCTGAAGAAAGCCGCCGACAAGGCGCTGTCCCTCGCCAGGAACGCCGACAAGACCGCCACCGGCAAAGTGGAGCTGGCCGCCGAGCCCAAACATGTGGCTAAATTCGCGACAAAAACAAAGGAAGACCTGTTCGGGCCCGGCGTAGGCGACGCCGTCGCTGTCCTCATCGAGGCCGGCGAGACGATACTGAAAGGAAAGGACGTTATCAAGGCCGGCAGCTACCTCGTTTTCAGGAACGTGAAGAAGAAATACGCCAATACCGAAGGCTCTTTAATAGAAACCGACATCTCGACGGTGCTTCCCCAGATCGACGCCACGGCCAGGGCGAACGGCGAGGTGAAATCACGGCATTACTGGCCCGCCCCGATGAACGCCGGGTACGAATACTTCAGGGGGCTGGATTTCAAGACCAACGCGGAAAGGATAGCCGCGCAGGCGCGCGAGCACTGTTTCGCGAAATCGTGCGAGACGGGCGCGACCACGCTCATACTGGACCCCGAGCACCTTTCCCTTACCATGCACGAGTCGGTGGGGCATCCGACGGAGCTGGACCGCGTGCTGGGCTACGAGGAATCCTGCGCCGGCAGGAGTTTCGCCACCACCGACAAGCTGAATAATTTTAAATACGGTTCGGAGCTCGTCAATTTTATCGCCGACAACACCCTCGAGGGCGGGCTCGCGAGCTGCGGCTACGACGACGAGGGCGTGGAGTGCCAAAAGTGGCATATGATAAAGGACGGGATACTTACGGGCTACGGCGTGAACCGCGAGCTGGCCCACAAGCTGAAGCTGAAGCGCGCGAACGGGACGACGAGGGCCACCAAGTACTGCGACGTGCCCATCACCAGGATCCCGAACCTCTACCTTGCGCCCGGCAAGAAACCACTTTCTTTCGAGGAGCTGATCGCGGATACGGAAGACGGCATCTATATCGAGGGGATGGGCTCGTTCAGCATAGACCAGATGCGGCTTAATATGCAGTTCGGCGGCGACGCTTTCTGGGAGATAAAAAAGGGGAAGATCACCGGCATGCTGAAGAACGTGGTGTACAACGCGATCTCCTATGAATTCTGGCGCAAGTGCGACGCCATAGCCGACAAAAGGTCTTTTAAGCGGGCGGGGTTCATCACCTGCGGGAAAGGCGACCCGATGCAGGCGGCCCAGATGACGCACGGGGCGAGCCCGGCGAGGTTCAGGGAGATCATGGTAAGGAGGGCGAAACACTGAACAAGATGAATTCGACCATCGAGAAAATATTGAAGAAGCCCGTTACGGACCATGTGGTCATCACCTGCGAAAAATTCGAGACGCACAGCATAAGGTTCTCGAATAATTCCGTGAACAGGGAGAACCTGTGCAAGCTGGCGGAGGAAGTGCGGGTCGAAGTCGGGTATGACGGCAGGACCGGGTCCTTCAGTACCAACGACCTTTCGGAAGACAGCATAAAGCACGCGGTGGAAAAGGCGTACGAGGCCGCCAAGCTCCTGCCGAAAGACTCTGAATATATGCCCCCCGTGACGGAAGCGGAGGCGGCGAAGATAAAGAATTTCAAACCCGCCTTCGGCAAAATGTCCGAAGGCAGGAAATACGGCATCCTCCGGGACGCGTTCAGGGAGCTTAAGAAGGCCGGCCTGAACTCCGCCGGCAGCCTTTCCACCACGCCGCTCACGTTCGAGGTTTACAACAACAACGGCGTGCATATTTCGCACAGCAACTGCGTCTCGTCCTTAACCCTTACGGCCATGACCGAAAACTCCTCGTTCAGGGAGTCCCATATCTCCAAGGACTTCGCCGACTACGACGGGGAAGTGTTCATCTCGAACATCATAAAGCACGCGCAGCTTTCAAGGAACCCGGCCCCGCTGGAGCCCGTCAAATTCACCGTCGTGCTCGGGCCTTCGGCCGTGGAGGAGCTGCTGCTGATGTTCCTCTGGTACAATATGGACGCGAAAGCGATAGACGAGGGAAGGAGCGCCTTCTCGAAAAGGGCCGGGAAGCGCATCGCGACCGAAGCGATACATATCTATTCCAAGCCCGACCACGCCACGGCCAGCCTGTCGCCGTTCTGCCCGAACGACGGCATGCCTTTTATCGGTTTCGACATGATCAAGAACGGCAAACTGGCGCGCGCCTGGTATTCCAGGTTCTACGCCGCCAAGAAAGGCGTGCCGGCTACGGGCAGGTTCCCCGCGAATATCATTTTCAAGGGGACGAATAAACCCGTGGACAAGCTGATCTCCAACGTCGGGAACGGGCTGTACGTGAACAGCTTCTGGTATATCCGGCTGGTGGACCTGATGGACGGGATCTTCACCGGGATGACGAGGGACGGGCTTTTCAGGATAAAGGACGGGAAGCTCACGGGGAGCGTCAATAATTTCCGCTTCAACCAGAGCGTCTTCGACATGCTCCGCGATACGACCGAGATCGGGAAGGAAAAGGCGCTGTTCTCGATGGCCTGCGCCTCGATCCCCCCGATAACCGTGAAAGATTTTAATTTTACCAGCAAAACCGAGTTCTAGCCTTACGGCTCGTCAATGTACCTGGCCGTTTCGGCGGCCGCTACAGGGGCCAGCAGCAGCAGGGAGATAAGGTTGGGGACGGCCATCAGGCCGTTGAAGATGTCCGCAAAATTCCACACGGCCGGCAGGGCCGCCACCGAGCCTACCATTACAGCCGCTATCCACAGGTACCTGTACGGCTTCACGGCTTTCACGCCGAGCAGGTACTCCGCGGCTTTCTCGCCGTAATATTCCCAGCCCAGGATAGTGGAGAACACGAAGGTCAGGAGCCCCAGGCTCAGCACCGTCGGGCCGATATACGGGATATGCGAGAAAGCGCTCTTGGTGAGCTCCGCGCCTTTAAGCCCGGTCTGCCAGTCGCCGGCGCTCACTATCACAAGCCCGGTTATAAGGCACACTACCACGGTGTCCCAGAAAGTCCCGGTGGAGGAGACCAGCGCCTGGCGCACCGGGTTCCTGGTCTGGGCGGCCGCGGCTACTATAGGCGCCGAGCCCAGCCCCGATTCATTCGAAAAAAGCCCCCTGGCTATGCCGTAGCGCATGGCTTCTTTTACGCCGGCGCCCATAAAGCCGCCGACAGCCGCGTGCCCGGAGAACGCGGAAGAAAGTATCAGGCTTATCGTGCCCGGCAGCTTGTCGTAGTTCAGCAGGAGGATGACGGCGCAGCCGAGGACGTAGAACACCGCCATGAACGGCACCAGTTTTTCGCAGACCTTGGCTATGGATTTTATCCCGCCCAGTATGACCACGGCGGTAAGGATGGTCATTATGGCGCCGCTTATCCAGGTGGACAGGCCGAAGGTGTGGCTGAGCATCTGGGAGATGGAATTCGCCTGCACCATATTGCCGATGCCGAAGGCGGCGACCGCGGTGAAAAAGGCGAAAATTACCCCCAGCCATTTGGCGTTGAGGGCGCGTTCGAGTACATACATGGGGCCGCCGGAGATCTCTCCGTTGGGCAGCACCACGCGGTACTTCACCGAAAGCAGCGCCTCGGCGTATTTGGTGGCAATGCCGAAGACGCCGGTGAGCCACATCCACAGCACGGCGCCCGGCCCACCCGCGGCCACCGCGGTGGCCACGCCCACGATATTGCCGGTGCCTATGGTGGCGGCGAGCGCCGTGGTCAGGGCGCCGAACTGGGAGATCTCGCCCGCGCCTTCGCTTTTGCGGCTGAACGAGATCCTGATGGCCTTAAACAGGTGGCGCTGTATGAAGCCCAGCCTGAACGTGAGGTAGATGTGCGTGCCGAAAAGGAGGATGATGAGCGGCGCGCCCCAGACCAGCGAGCCGGCTTTTTCAAGAAAGGCGTTCAATGATTCCATCCGGCAATTTTATCTTATTTGGGGGGGTAAGCCGCCGGCGGCCGCCCCGGCAGGGCCTGTTTGAACCCGCTACCAATCGGTCGGCTGGTAATCTTTCAGGAACTTGCCCCAGACATGCTCGCCGGTATTGAAGCCGGAGATGATGGGGTCCACTATGCGCGCGGCGCCGTCCACTATGTCCAGCGGCGGGTGGAAGCGGTGCTCCGCCACTTTGCGCGCGGCCAGCCGCGCCGGGTCTTCGTCCGTCACCCAGCCCGTGTCCACGGCGTTCATGTGGATGCCGTCCGCCTGGTAATCCGCGGCCGAGGTGCGCGTCATCATGTTGAGCGCGGCCTTGGCCATGTTAGTGTGCGGGTGCCGCGTAGTCTTGTACTTCCGGTAAAATTGCCCTTCAACGGCTGAAACATTGACGATATGCTTATCGCGCTCCGGCGTGCGGAGCATAAGGGGTTTGAGCCGCGCGTTCAGTATGAACGGCGCTATGGCGTTGACCAGCTGCACTTCCAGCAGCTCCACCGCCGGAACCTCCGCCAGCAGCAGGCGCCATGAATTGCGCTCGCGCAGGTCCACCTGCTGCAGGTCCTGGTCCAGCCTGCCTTCGGGGAACAGGCCCTTCTGCGCCGCGAGTTCTTCCGGCAGCAGCGGAATCTGCGACAGCGCGGCCGCATGCGTCAACCCGGGGACATCGGAAACGCCCTGGGCCAGCGGGATTGAAAGCTCGCGCGCGTCGGGTGTCTCGCCTTCGGGCAGCATGTGATAGCCGTGCAGGCCTTCGTAAGCGCCCAGTAATTTGCGGGCCTGCTCCGGCATATCGCCCAGCGGCCCGTGCTCGCCTTCCATCATATGCGCGTAGAAATCCGGCGGCCGCCGCACGGTCTGGCAGGCGTTGTTGATGATGAAATCCAGCCGCTGGCGCGTAGCGAGCAAATGCCTGCAGAACGCCTCCACGCTGGGCGTGTGGCGCAGGTCCAGCCCGAAGATCTCCAGCCGGCCGCCCCAGTCCTTGAAATCCGGTTCGGCCGCGTAGCGTTTGGCCGAATCGCGCGGGAAGCGCGTGCTTACAATGAGCTGCGCCCCGGCGCGGAGCAGCTTGATGCCCGCCTGGTAGCCTATCTTGACCCGCCCGCCGGTAAGCAGCGCCACGCGCCCGCGCAGGTCGGCTGTCTCCGTGCGCTTGCGGTAATTCACCTCCGCGCAGGGCGGGCAGAGCTGGTCGTAGAAATGGTGGAGCTGCGAGTAATTCCGCTTGCAGATGTAGCAGTTCTGCTCCTCGTGCGGCTCGCGGAACTCGGGGTTGTCGGTGACCTCGTGCTGCTCGAAGCCGATGGGCGGCTGCACGTTGGGCGTGGTGAAGACCGACTGCCGGCGCAATTTCCGTATGCCCGTCAGGTTCAGCGCGCTCTCGGCGCGCTCGGTCTTGGCCGTCTTGCGCTGGCGGCCGTACTCCTTCACCAGCTGCCGCCGCGCGCGGGAATCCGGCCGTGCGACCTGGCCCGCGGCCTTGAGCAGGCGCGTGCGCTCGGCCCCGGAAACCCCGGCCAGCAGCTCGCGGTTGCCGGCTATGGCCTCCAGCAGCTCCGCGGCGGCCCGCAGCTGTTCCTTCAAGTCGGGCAGTTCTGATTTCTTGTTGTTCATCATGGGGTCACATCATGGGGTCACATCATGGGGTCAGGTCTTGAATTTTAGCAATTTGCGGCCGCTTAGGTCTTGCAACGAAATAATATGACCATCTGGCTGAGCCGAGTTTGGAGCGAGCCGTAGCGGCGTGAAGCGACACGTACGATACGTACGTTAGCGGAACGCCGCGAAGGCGCAGCCCAAAAGCG
>JAUSCK010000112.1 GCA_030651035.1 Elusimicrobiota bacterium | reverse complement strand
CCGGGTAAAGCAGGTAGATAAAAACGTCCACGTGGCTGTCCAGCTGCCGGCCGAATTCCGATTCCAGGCCCAGCCTGCGCGCCAGCATCCCGTCGAACATGTCCAGCACCAGGGCCACGAGAGCCAGGGCGAACGACAAATAGAAGTCTCCGCGCAGCAGCAGCAGGATGGCCGCGCAGGCACACAGCAGGGCGCAGAAAGAGAGCGCGTTCGGGAGATTCAGCCAGCCGGCTTTTTCAGGGTTGGACATGCACCTCACCGGTATCCATATGCATTTCAACTCCGGAGCCGCGCGGCACGCCGGACACGGCCCGCTCCACCCCCACTATGCACGGGATGCGCAGCTCGCGGGCCACTATGGCCGCGTGCGACAGCAGCCCGCCCCTCTCGACTATTATCCCTTTGAGCAGCGGGAACACTATGGTCCAGCCCGGGTCGGTCTGCCGCGTCACCAGGATCTTCCCGGTAAAATCCGCCGCGGGATCAAAATCAGCAAGCACCAGCGCTTCGCCGCTTACCCTGGCAAGCGCCGTGCGGGCCGCCGTTACGCCTTTAAGAACCCCTTCCCGCCGCGGCGGCGGCGCGTCCCGGCGGCCGCGCAGCTCCGCCTCGATCTCACCGACCGGGAATTCCGACTCTATCCTCCGGGGCAGCTCGCGGCCCTTCCAGTAAGCGTATTCTTTTTTCCGCTCCGCTATCAGCGCCGCCAGCCCGCCGGGCGCGCGGTCAGAATCGATAACGCCGAAGATCTCCTCCAGGGTCAGGTAGAACACGGAGTCCGCCTCTCCGAGGAAGCCGCGCGCCGCGAATTTCCCGCCTATGGCCAGGAAGAGCCTGCGCGTAAAGCCGAAGATCAGCGACCGGCGGAACCGCGTTTCCTCGCGGAGGTAAACGCTGCTCACCGCCCAGCGGCTGACGGCAGCCAGCAGCAGCCTGCGCGGCGCTGAAAGTTCCCTGAGTTTTATCGCGCTGACCCCGTCGGTCCGCACCGAGCCCTTCTCAACTTCCGCGTCGCGGGAAGCGAGGGTACCCTGCAGGATAGAGATGAAAAAATCGGGCTGCTCGTTTATAGTCTTCGATTCCAGCTTAAGTTCGTTCGGCGTGCGGCTGCCGAACCGTTCAAGGTAAGCCTCTATCTTGCGTGCCGCGGGCGACGCGCGCAGGAACCCGTGCAGTTCGCGCAGTATTAGAGCCGGGCTGTTCCCCGTCGAGAACAGCTCAAGCAGTTCCGGATCTTTTTTGATCAGCGAGACTATCTTTATTATCTGGTAGCCGGGGTCCAGCGAGACTAGCGGCCTGCGGGACTGCGCGAACAGATGCACATAGCCTTCCTCGCCCAGCCATGCCCGGTAAAGCTTGTCCGCCGCGCCCGCGCTGACCATTACGGCAAAATCGTTGGCTATAGGGACCTGCCAGCGCGCCACGAATTCAGTATAGACCCGGTAATACAGTTCCTTGCTGGCGGCCAGGCTCATGCCGCCGAGGTCCAGCCGGGATAGGCGGGCATGCTCCCGGTCGAACCTCCGGTTGAAACGGCGGACAAGGAAACCCATGAAAACAAAAGTTATCGCTATTTTTACCGTCTGAAAAACAAGGCGCGGCAGGAAGACGCCGTAGCGGAGCAGGGCGCCGCGGGGCGCCGGCGGCGTATAATGGTATTCCTTCTGGAGGCCGAGCATTTTTTCAAAAAAAGCCCTGTTGAACGAGTAACCGGGCAGGAAGGAAACGAGCTTGTACCAGTTAATGAGGTCGTAGTAGATGCGGCTCCCGATAAATTCCACCATTTTCGCGAACATCGCGCCGTTGCGGCGTATCACCCCGCGGCTGACGCCCATCATCCCGCAAAAATGAACGTAGACCTCCTGGTATACCGCCCTGGCGAAGGAGTAGGTCAGCGGGGTGGTGACCCCGGAGTAGCTCTCCGCGATATTGGAATTATCGTAGATCTTCATGCTAAAGCGGCCCAGATGGCCGCGGCGTTGAGCAGCGTGAAATAAGCCACCGCCGCGTTGAATACCGCCTTGGAGGCCCTGGCGTCCCGGCTGCGGGAGAAAACCCTTATGGAATAACAGAAATAAATAAAAAGCGGCAGCGCCGCCATGTAGCGGTTGCTCCCGCCGCAGCTCATCAAACCCAGCTTAAGCGCCGCCGCGGCGGCGACTACGAGCAGTATGGAGGCGCCGCCCACGCCGTACTGGGCGGTGTAGGTATCGCGCGCCGCGTTCTCCAGCTCCGGCGGGCGCATCTTGCGGGCTATCTCCAGGAAAAAAAGCTGGAAACCCAGGAACAGGACGACGGCCCAGGCCAGGGGATCGGCGTAAAGCCGGCCAGCCGGGACCTGCATGGAGGCGGCGTAAAAGAACAGCGGGATCGCCAGCAGCTCGTGCAGGAAAATATAGAGCGTGAACCGCTGCCTAAGCCAGGCCGGGGCGAAGAACTCTTTGAACATCAGCACAGAATAGGCGAGACTGACGGCAAAATAGGCCAGAGGCAGCCGGCCGGCGCAGGCCGCCACGGCGATCTCCACGGCGAGGGAAACAACTATCAGGCGCTTTATGTCACCGGTACTTACAAGACCGCGCTGCAGCGGGCGGTCCGGGTAGAACAGCAGGTCATGGGCGTAGTCCTTGATCTCATCGAACAGCCGCAGCCGGAACAGGAAGAACAGCAGCGCCACGAAGGCCAGCAGTATCGGCTGAAAAGACCTTACCCGCCCGTAGGCCTGCGCCTGCAAACAGACCCCGGCCACGGCGGCAAGCAGCCCGGCAAGCAGGGTAAATTGCTGCGGCGGGAATCTTTCGGCCAGATACTGGAAATATTTCATGCGCGCTTTTTAGACGGTCCTGGTCATTCAGAATAGTGTAAACGCACTTATATATTACAAAAAGGCGGGGCGGGGATATAGGGTGCGCCCGGTCACAGCCGCGCCGCTTTCAGAAGCTTGATCGTGCGCGCTATGTCGTCAGGCCGCCGGCTTGAAGGCTTCAGCTCCCGCGAGCCGTAGACCCTGAAATAATCGTCCCTGAGGCCGGAACAGGCCGCCTTAAGGCTGCAGCCTCCGCATTGCTCATGCTGAGACTTGCCCGGCGCTCCGGCCGGTGCGCCCGAGGCGAACGCCTGCCGCGCGTCGAAGGAAGCATGTTCGTACCCGGGCATCAGGCACAGGGGCACGTTTTCGATAAGACACTTTATCCTGCGCCGCAGGAGCACCGCCTGGGCTGAGGCCAGGTAAGGCCTGATCTTTCCGTACCGCGGAACAAGGGAATGGTCTTTTTCCGCCTTTCCCATGATGCAGAGCGCGGTGAACAGGACATGGATCACACTGGGAAAATTCGCCGCCACGAACCCGGCGTATTCCGGCATGGTCCTGTAGTTGAAGGAATTGATCACGAAAACCAGCGAAACGTGTTTTCTGCCCGGCGCGCCGAAAATATTCCTAATCCCCGCGAGTCTGCGCCTGAAAGAGCCCGGAGACCGGGTCAGGAAGTCGGAAAGCCCTTCCTCGTGCGACGGGAAATTGACATGGAAAGTGTTCACGCCGGCGGAAACAAGCCGCCGGACATAAGCCGGGTCGTCCAGCAGTACCGCGTTGGTGAACAAGGTTATATTCTCCGCCCCGGCCTTCCCGGCTTTGGCTACGATCTCCGCCAGGCGGGGATGCAGCGTCGGCTCCCAGCCGCCTATGGTCAGACGCCCGCCGGCGCGCTTTATAACGGCGTTCACTTCCTTCATGCTCTGCGCGAGTATATTCTCTTCCGCGCTGCAGAAGAGGCAGCGCTGATTGCATGCTTTATTGAGGTTCACGAACTCGTTGAAGGAAGGCTCGTCGGTTTCGGGCATGATCATCTTTCTGCAGCTGCTTAATGGCTGCTGTTTGCCGGCTGGGTGCTGATGGTGAACGGCTGCAGAGGGCCGCCCGCCGGTTTCTTCCCCGGCTGGCTCAGGTATTCCAAGCCCTCCCGGGTTTCCTTCATGCCCGGGACCGGGGCCCCCCACACGTCCAGCGAGAGCACGTCCTTCACAAAAGATTTGCGGCCGGCTTCGCCCGCCTTCTCCCATTCCGGCGAGAGGCCCTTGAGCGAATTGCGCAGCAGGAATTCCTGCAGGCCTTCGTCGAAATTCCTTTTTAGAGCGTCCACCAGCGGCGAGACGGAAAGCCGCAGGCGCTTGCGGTATTCCGGAGTCGCGGCGCTTACTACCCCGCCCGCCGCCGCGGCAGCGCCTCTCCCTCCGTTCTTTTTCTCTTTAGCTATAACAAGCCGCCAGGGGTTGGTCTTGAAGCCGTAGTAGCTGAGGCGGGTATTCTCGGTAATATCCCAGTTCGTGACCGCTTTTATACCGGAGTAAATAGCCCCGAATCCCGGCTTGAAGGAGGCCAGGTCCGAAAAATCCCACCTGATGGAATAATCCACTCCGACCCTGGACGAATATGAATCCTTTGAGAAGGAAAGCATAAGCGGACTCTGGACGGAAACCGGGACGGCCGTGGAAACGGCGGACTCCTGCGCTGACGCGGCTGAGGCAAAAAACAGGCCGCAAAACAGATACACAGTAAAATTCGCCCGTCCTACACCGGGAAATTTGCCACATAAAGCACATAAATCACAAAACATTTCTTTTAATTTCATCTATATGTGCTTTTTGTGCCTTTTGTGGCCAATCCTGCGCCGTGAAAAAAAGAGATTACATAGCGCCGGGTCAAAAACCTTCTTTGGTGTAGCGCTCCAGCAGCTCCCTGGCCAGGCGGCCCTCAGGGTTAAGCTTAAGGGCCTCGTCCAGGGCCGATTTAAACTCCGCTTCGAGTTTAGCGGTATTCCTGAGCCGGGCGCCTTCCACGGCGTGCAGCGCGGCCAGGTCCGCGGCCTTAAGGGAGTATGTATCGCCCAGGAATTTGGCCGGCTTTATAAAAGGTATCAGGTTGCCCGTCTTCAAAGCCTCGGCTATCACCGCCGAAGCCCCGCCGTAGGCCCTGTACAGCAGCTGCGCGGCCGCCTTCCGGTTCCCGCCGCCGGCCACGGCCAGGGCCGCGCCCTCCTGAAAATCGGTTTCGGCCAGCTGCCGGCGCGCGTCTATCAGCGCCGGATAATGGTTGAGGGCGCCCTGGTAGAAAGCGCGCGCCTGCGAGTATTCCTTTTTTACCAGCGCCGCGTTGCCCCGCACGGCAAGCTCCACGGCCTTGCGGAAGGCCGTGTCCGAGCCCGCCCTGGCGTTGAAGCCGGCGATGGCCGCCCTGGCCTCGGGGTCGCGCAGCGCGTCGGCCGCGGCCACTTCCGCGGCGGAGACGAGCGCGGCCGGGGCGCTTTTTTTCACGGAGGGGTCGGACGCGGTCAGTTTATCGGCTTCAGCCTTCATGGCCTGCACCCTGGCCGCGCCGGCTTCGTAGGCCGCGGCTTTTTCAAAAAGCGTCTCCGGCGCCTTGTTAAGGCTCAGGTAGGCCTCCGACTCCAGCCAGGGCAGGGCCGAGGCGCGCGCGGCCAGCCCTGCCAGCAGCGCGCAATAGCGCTGGCCTTCACCGCCGGAGGCTGACAGTTCCTGCGCCTGTGCCGCCATGGCCTCAAGCCCGCCGATATCCCCCCGGGCCGCGAAAAAGTTTATAAGGGATTCCCGGGCGCTCCAGTTAAGGGGCCTGGCGGCCAGGATCTTTTTAAGCGCGGAAGCTTCCAGCTCCTGCGCGCCGGCGAAGCCGTTCTTCGAGGCCGAGTCCGCCAGGCGGCCCAGCAGTTCCACGGCCTCCGCGGAATCCGGCGCGTAAGAGACGGCTTTTTCGATGTTCGCGAAAGCGGCCTCAACGTCGGCCTGCGGCGGGTTCTGCGCCGCCGCTGTTTTGCCGGCCTTGCCCAGGTAATGATCCGCCGCCTTCTGCTTCAGCAGGCCGCAGCCGGAAAAAACCAGCGCCGACAGTAGCAGAGCCGCCAGCCTTGAAGTTTTCATTTAAATTGTTCCGCCTTGATTATTTTCCCGAAGTAAAGGGTGTGGGGCGCGTCCGCGCCGGGATAATATTTTTCCAGGGCTTCGGCTGACAGGGTTTCCCGCTTCAGGTCCGTCCTGCCGTATATTTCGCACTGGTAGACCAGCCCGCAGCCGTCGAGATACTTAAGCCCTTTAACCGCGCCCTCCTTAAGCTTCAGGGCGCAGGCGCGTATTTTGTCGTAGTCGCGGCCGGACTTAGTGCCGCAGAAGGCGAGCTCCTTTTTCATCTCGCCGCGGCGGGGCACGCAGACGCTGAAATGGGCGGCGCTCTCAAGCACCGAGTGCGTATAGCGCGAGGGGCGCACGAAGACGGTCATTATGGGCTCCCCCCATATAATACCGGCTTGGGCCCAGCCTATGGTCATAACATTCACACGGCCTTTCTTATTCTCAACCACAAGGAAAGCCCCGGCCCCCTCCAGCCCCTCGCACAACTTGTCAAAATTATCGCAATATTCCATTTAAATTAACCCCCTTCGTGCGGACTCTTCATGGATATTCACATGGATGAACAGGATGGACAGGATAACAAAGGGGCAATAAAATCCTGTATATCCTGTTTATCCATGTTAAATCTCTGTCCAGTCCAGGATTATCTTGCCGGACTTGCCGGAGGACATTATCTCGAACCCTTCCTTGAAATCCTTCGCCGGGAAGCGGTGCGTTATCACCGGCTTTA
This sequence comes from Elusimicrobiota bacterium, assembly GCA_030651035.1. GTDB lineage: Bacteria > Elusimicrobiota > Elusimicrobia > Elusimicrobiales > UBA9959 > UBA9959. The sequence goes on along the minus strand of JAUSCK010000112.1, from coordinate 21,404 downwards.
TGTCCAGGCCGCTCGTCAGCATCGCGCACATCTTGTACCAGGTCTCGAACATCTCCCGGCCGTATATCCCCTTCAGGAACAACGCCTTGAAAATAACCTGGCTCCACGGGATGGTAGTATTGGCCGGCAGTATCCCGAGCAGGGAGATATGCGCGCCCATCTTGACGGCGGCAATCATGTCGTTGAAGGCCTGCGGGTTGCCGCTCATCTCCAGGCCCACGTCGAAGCCCTCCGTCATTCCGAGATTTTTCATCACGTCCGGCAGCTTCTCCCTGCGCGAATCAACCACGTTCTTTATGCCAAGCTTGCGGGCCAGGTCCATGCGGTATTCGTTCACGTCGGTGATAACCACGTGGCGGGCGCCCACGTGGTTGGCTATCGCGCCGGCCATGATGCCTATCGGGCCGGCGCCGGTGATCAGCACGTCCTCCCCTATCATGTCGAAGGAGAGGGCCGTATGCACGGCGTTGCCCAGCGGGTCCAGTATGGAAGCCTCGTCGTCGGAGACGCCCTCGGGGATGGAGAAAACGTTCTCGGCCGGGATAGCCAGGTATTCGGCGAAGCAGCCCGGGCGGTTCACGCCCACGCCCTTGGTATTTATGCAGAGGTGGCGGTGGCCGGCCTTGCAGTTACGGCAGTGGCCGCAGACCAGGTGCCCCTCGCCCGAGACGCGCTCGCCCACGAAGTGGCCCTGCACGAACTTGCCGAGCTCGGCTATCTCGCCCACGAACTCGTGGCCCACGTGCATCGGCACGGGTATGGTCTTCTGCGCCCACTCGTCCCACTGGTAAATATGTATGTCGGTGCCGCAGATGGCGGTCTTATTTATCTTTATCAGGACTTCGTTGTCGCCAACGGCCGGCTTAGGCACGTCCTGCAGCCAGAGGCCTTTTTCGGCTTTCGCTTTTACAAGGGCTTTCATGATGGGTCCTCCTGAAATATCGCGCTAGAAAGATTATATAAAACTAAAAAGCGGGGGCCGGGGTTACCCCGCGAATACATGGGTGAAATAAAAAATGTTAACATTTACCCCATGCGAGCGCTTCTACCCCTGTTCCTGCTCCTTGCAGCCGCGCTCCCGGCCCGGGCTGGTTCGGCCTCCGTCTATTATTTCAGCCACAACTACAACATACGCTTCGACATAGCCCTGGCCGTTGAAGAGATAGTGAACTCCACCCCCTCCATACACCTGGAAAAAGTCGCCACCTCCATCATCTACACCAACGGCGCGAAATTCCTGATAAGCGGCCCGGAAGACCTGACCGCCGACGACCTGGCCCGCACCACCGATTACGCGCTGGAAAGCGGGGTGGAGCTTATAGCGGGCGGCCATGACTTCCTGCTGCTGCCCCAGGACCTGCTTGAAACCTTCGCGCCGGCGGTAGAAGAAAGCATGAGCGCCTACTTCAGCGTGGAGCGGGTGCCGGCGCAGCTGCTGGCCGGGACCTCCCCCTCGGGCATCAGGTTCAGGGCGCTTTACATCCCGTCGCGTCCCGAAAAAGCGCTATGGGAGCCGACGATTAAAATGGAACACACGGCCTCCCTGGCCGGGCGCGAAATAGTTTTCACCGCGGTTTCCGTCCCCACGGGCCTTAACGGGCTCAGCCGGAAAATGCTGGACGAGGCCTCCGACAAAAATAACGCGGCCCTGCTGAGCATCGGGGTGGGCGGCACACTGCTGCAGGCGCTCGACACCGGGCCGGCGAAGCCGCTGGCCTTCCTTACCGCCGCCGGGACCGACATCGCCGCCCTGGACCAGGACGACCTGCGTAATTTCTGGCGCTGGTCCCGGGACGGAGGGATTAAGCTGTCCTCATCCGCACCGGAATTCATCTGCTCCAACGTGTCCGTCTCCGACCCGGGGCTTGCCGCGACGGTGAAGCCTTACGCCATCCGGAAGATAGGAGGCACGACGGTGGCCTTCATCTCCCTGGTCCCGTCCAACCAGGCAGTGCAGGCCGATCTGGCCGGCTCGCCTTTCACCGTGACCGACCCGAAGGAGGATAAAGCCCTTTACGCCCTTATAAACGAACTGCGGGGCCGCCACAAGGCGAAGGTTATAGTCGCCGTATCTTTTCTTAAGCGGGACGAGCTGGGCTGGCTTATGGGCGCGCGCGGCATAGACGTGCTCATAGGGCCGGAAACCGACGACAAGGAATCAAGCCGCAAGACCCGCGTCGAGGTTAAAAAGTGGGAGAAAGAAACGCACACCGGCGCCGCCCTCACCGTATTCCCGGATTCCCGCTGCGCCGGCGAGATACGCGTCGAGACGGGCCCGCGCGGCGAGCTCTCCGCCCTGGAAGCCCTCCCCCCTCCGGAAGACGGCCGGGAGCCTTTCTATTACCGCGAACACCTGCGGATGAAGGAGCGGATAATCCGCCATTTCCTCGGCTCCGGCGACACCCTGCTGCCGGACCTGCGGGGCCTGAAGACGACGGGAAGGATGTTCATCTACCGGATACCCGATTTTTTCAACCTGGCCGCCGGCCTCGTCCGGAAAGAATTCTCCGCGGAGGTTTCAGTGATAAAGGTGAACCCTTTCTCCAGCGCGGTGCTGGGCGACACCCCCACCGCCATGGTAAAGACCTGGCTGGGACCGGACGAACCGCTGGAACTGGTCCTGGCGCCGGGTTCTTTCCTGAACAGGCTGCGCGAAAAAGAAGTGCCTGCCATAAAGCAGGAGGAATACTATTCCCCGCAGGCATACAGCGGCATGGACTACTACGCGCTCTCGGGATTCGACGGTACCGGGCGGGTAGCCGGGCTCCCGCTCGACCCGCAGGAGCTTTATCTGACCGTGCTGCCGGCGGGGCTGGCGGCCGGCAAACCTTTCCTGCACAGGCAGGAGGCTCCCCGCGGCGCTCCGAAGACGCTGCACGAGGCCGTGATAAACGGCCTCCGCGTGATAAAGGAAAGATCGCCGTCCCGCGCCGAGTGGGAGGCGCGGGTGTGGAAGGAAGTCGGCAACGTGCCGGAACAAAGGAACCTCTGGCGCATAAACCTGCGCAGCCTTTCCCTGCAGATGACGAACACCGAGGTAACAGGGCCGGCGAGCTACGCCGGCGTCAACGAGACCAGGCTGAGCGCCGTCAACCAGACCCAGATACAGGGCTCGGGAAGGCTGTTCTCCGAATTCTACTCCGGCAGGTTCAGGTGGGATACCGGCATCTCGGCCGACTACGGGCGGACCGCCCTGCGGCCGCGCGGCCAGCCGCGCCTCACCACTGAAAGCGTTGACCAGCTGACCTACGAAAGCCAGCTGGTCTACCGCGTGAAGAATTACAACGGGGCCCTCGGGCAGCTCGTGATAGGCCCGTACGCCTCCGCCGCTTACGACACGGAGTTTTCCCGCGTAGAACCGATGCCTTTCAAGAAGATACTGCGCGGCAGCGGCGGCATTAAGCTGTTCGAGGGTTCGATAATACAGGAATTGTACACGGGCCTCACTACCGAGCAGGTTTACACCGATAATCCCCCGCGCACCCGGTACGCGGCCGAGGCCGGCTTCCGCCTGTCCATGCCGCTGCCCGGGACCGCGCTGCAGCTGAACGCCGACGGGAACTACCGCAATTTCGCGCGCGGCCGCTTCGACACCGACAGCGACCTGAAGCAGAGGCTTGAGCTGAACCTGAAAGCGAGCACGCGGCTTTACGGCGACATCATGATAAGCCCTTTCGTCAGCTATTTATTCGCCGACGGCGCGAAGCTCCCCGGCTCGGCCTCCAACCTGACCACCGGCTTCGCCCTGGAATACTCGCGGCTTTTCAAGATCAAACGCTGAGAGCCAAGTCAACAACGTCCCCTTCCCCCCTGGATCCGCAAGGCCGGCTTCTTTAGCGGGTCACGCGGTACTGCCGAATGGATTTGCCTCCGAGCAAATTCACCGTACCGCTATCCCCGGAGATCAGAAGTTCCGGCTCCTGGGCACCGGAGGAAACATCCCCGCCCCATACGACGCTGCCGTCCCGGCCGAAAATGAAAAGGTCGCTCTCGCTGACGGTGGAAACGAAATACCTGGTAGCACTGCCATAATATTCGGCGCGTATAACAGCCGCGACATAAGAATTATCGGGCGCCACCCGCGCTTCAGACACTCTTAGGCGGATAGCCTTCCCCGGGTCGATCCCGGCAAAAAAATTTTTCTTCAGCGCCTCCAGCGCCTGAGCCCAGCGCGCCTTGCCGGAGGAAACATCGATAAGCGCAAGCTGTCCCGGCCCGCTCGCCAGAATGAGCCGCTCATCTTTGGAAAAAACTACGGAGTCGTAGCGGCCTCCGCTTTGTCCTCTCCACAGAACGCCGCCCTCGCGGCCGAGAAGCGTTCGTTCATCAGTCAGCACATAATTCCCGGAAGAAGATACCCAGCAGCGATCCCCGACACCCGGCTTAGTCCAGAGCTCTCTTCCCGAAGAGTCATAAAACGCGAGAACGGGCTCCGGCTCACTTCGAGGTTTCCCGTATTCCTTCATAGCCAGCGCGGCCTGCCCGCTGCCCCTGGCGAGAAAATCGCCGGAAGGCTTCTCCTCGACCGGGGTCCTGATTATCGCCGCGTATTTGCCGTCTTCAGAAAAAGCGGGCGCCTGAAGCGACCAGGCTTGAGCATCAGATCCCTTTCTGCCCTCATTTCTCACTTTTAAAGCATCCTGGAATCTCGGAAGCCCCCATGTTTTATCACCGTACAAAAAGGGCGGGATTTGGATAATATAGTCCCCTCCCGGGGAAAGATAGAGCTTTCCGTGCGGCTGCAAGGCCTTGTCCGTCAAACTCCATATCACCTTGCCGCGCCTGTCGACAACATTGAACTCATGGTCGATCTCCGAAGCGTCCTTCCCGTCAGGGGTCGTAAGCGTCTGCACACCTATAAAACTTCCAGCTTTCTGGAACGTAACCTGTTTTTTCATTGGCTGCTCGGAATAGACCGTATCGGTTGGCCGGCCCTTATCGTCCAGGATCCGTGTAACACCCTTCGCCTCATTGGAATAACGAGGCACGTTGCCGTCTCCCACTTCGGAGACAAGTTCCGCATAAGACCCGAATTTACGCTCCCCCGCCGGAACTACCGAGATAGCCACGGGAGGCGGCTTGGTTTCCAGCCGGGCTTTTTCAGGAGCCCCCTCGGGCATTTCCCAGCTGCAGGAAGTTGCCAGGGCCAGGAGCGCGAGCGTGAGCCCGAATTGAAGTTTTCCTGATAATATGCCGGGCCTGCAGACTAGAGTTATTCTTGATCGGAACATAATATTTGCGGCAGCTGCCGGCGGTGGCAGCGTGCTTTCCGCCTGAAAAGCCCCCGTTTTTCCACAGTAATTTTAAATCGACGGCGCCTTCTTAATTACAACAAAAGATTAATCTGGTATCAGGGGACGTTCCCTACTCCCGCCTCCAAAAAGTCGGGACAGGCTCCTAGAGAAAACCGAGCTGCGTGAGCCGGACCCTGTCCTCAGGGCAAAAATCCGCAGGCATAGCGTCAATTTGCTCCGCATTCAGCGGGGTTCCCATAAATCCGCACCTCGATCGCAGGCCGGCAAGGCGCGCCAGCTGTTTCTTGATCTGCTTCTCAAGCCTGGCGGCCCCATCACCGCCACCGCTGTTCAGGCGGCGGGTAGATATCACTGAATAGCCCGTCGGGTCGGTGCTTGAAAAGACGAAGTTGAGCCCCATCGATGTCAGATCCCGGCTCGTGATGGCAAATAAAGCTTCACCCTCTGCGGCCAGGCTCTTTTCCCGAACCTGCGCGATTATCTGGTCGGCATCAGGCTGCGCTTCCAAACGTCCCAGTTTGGCGAGCGACACCTCAGTACGCAGATCCACGGTGATCGGTATTTTTATCTGACCTTTAATGTGCGCACAAACGGACCTTAATTGCGCAAGATCTACTTCTCCATCCAGCGGCATTAACCTGACCGAGCGCAGGGTGAACTTGGCATCGACTTTAACGTTACTGTAATCAGGTGCCCCGGGGGAGTCCGGGAGTTTTCGCAGGTGAGTAACAATGGTGCTCCCCGGAGCCGCAAACACCAGCACCAGGTCATTCCGCTTCATCGGCAATGAGTATTTCGGGGACAAATTAATCCGCCCGTTCTTTACCGCCGTCATTGCCGTAAATCCCATTGATGAAGTGGGCGCACCCTTTAGCGGCCAGGTCGTGGAAAGGCTGCCCTGCGCTTTCAGGTCCCAAGTCCCGTGCGAACGGATGGTTTTGGCAGTCGCCTGAAGTTTTTTATATGTGTATCCGGATCTAGCCCTGTTCTGCTCCGTCTGGACGAAGGCCGAGTGATCCCGGAAGAAGCAAAACCATTCCTGGCGATCGCCCCTTGCGGAGGGAGTGGGGATGCTCTCCCAGCATCCGACTACCTGCCCGGAGTTGTTGACGAGCTGCAGGCCGTCCGGCAGTTTCTGCGCCTGGCCGACGGCCTGGTTCATACAGAGCAGGAGCATCACCAGGTGGAGGGCGAAGCCTCTTATAGCAAAGGGCCTGATTCTGATGTTTTGAATAGGGCGGATCATACAAGATTGTACCACAAAAAATATGATAGGGATCACGTCGGTAAGTATCGGCAAAACAGATACTATTTGAACATCTTGTTCGCGGGAGGGTTCATATCAGTGGACGTTGTTGAAAGAAATGAATGTTTAAGATAATTACTGCGCGTTTATGACTATCTTTCAATCTTTCAACAACGTCCCCCATCGCGTCCCCTACTGTTTTTTTATTAACGTATAGCTCTTTCTTGTCGGGCATCTCGCCCGGGAGCCGCCGCGTATTTCGGAATTTACCCGCCAGGGAGCGCGCGGCAGGCAAACCATAATAATTAGTATTATAGGGTCATGTATGCGCATAGCAGGCTCTTGTAAGGCATTGCCCGGGGCTTTTAACAATTATATTTTCGGTAAGTTGAACTATGGCAGATACATCCGGCGATAAAGTTTTACAGCACCAGAAGAAAGCTGTTATAGAAACTTTCATTGGTTCGCTGATCCCCTGCTCCAGGATGATGAGCCTTTATAAGCGCGGTCATCCCGCCATTATCCCGATCACCGAGCGGGCGCACAGTTTGCTGATGAAAACTCTCGGGCAGGATACCACCCTGGTGGTAGATATAAAGGGGAAAGTCGTTTCCGTAGAAGATGTTCCCCTCTCTGAAACGAAGGATATTTCCTTGTTCGTGGGCGCGCTTCACACTTTAGGCGTCGGGCAGGTGCTTTTTACCAACAGGCTGACTAAAGAGGGGATCTATGAATTCCTGGGAGTGCTGCTGCTGAAAGCCGACGAGAAGAAAAGCCTGACCTCGATCCAGCAGGAACTTCAGAAGCTGAAAATTACCGGTTTGCAGATGTCCTTCGTAGTGGGCTTTGTAGACGCGGGCGAAACAAGGGTAGCGGATCAAAAACCCGGACAGCTCAGCGAAGAACAAATACAGGCTTTTACCAAGGCGGAAACTTTACAGGATTTCCTCCTGCTTCTTTTAAGGCAGAATGAATCCCTGACCGGGAAACTCGCCGAATCCGTTACGGCGTTCCTGGATAACACGCTGTATCGTGAATTTTCCCTGGACCAGTTCCAGGCTTCCATGCTGTGGGACTATTATGACCCGAGGATCCGGGCTTGCTGGGACCGTTTCATGAAGGATCAGCAATGGGCGCCTAAAAGCCGGAAAAAAGGGGCTCGCCAGAAGTGGGGCAGGAAAACGGTGGTCTCCCAGGCGGGGCTGTTCCTGAACGCGGACCTTGCCTCTTTGCAGGTCAGGACCACCCAGGGTAAGCCGGAGGCGGTCTCCCTTGCCCTGGTAACAGTACACGGTGTTCTGCAAAAACCGTCGGTCCCGGTGCAGGGCAGGCTCGCGCTGATGGCTTACGCGCGCCTGCTTTCGGAATTAGGGAAGGACGGCGATATCCAGACCTTGTTCACGGAGTTTAAAAAATGGCTGGACCCGAAACCCTTGTCCGAAACGATCATGAAGGTTTTTGAACAAAAAGTCTTTTCCCCGCTCCTGGCGAAGAATCTTGTCCTTTATCTCAGCGCTCAGGAAGGCACGACCGCGGCGCTCAGGGACATTGAGGACCTTGTGACCGTCTTCGGCGTAAATGCAATTCATTTTTTTCTTGAGGAGCTCAGGGAATTGTCGGATCCGGGAAACCGCCGCAAACTTTGCGCCCTGTTAACGACCGTCTCTAAGCATATAGGTGTCAAGCCCCTGCTCGCGGCGCTGCCGGACCCGGACTGGTTCCTTGTGCGCAATGTGGTGATGATCCTGGGGGATCTGAAATTCTCCGGGACCGCGGAAGCCATTGTTCCCTCGCTGCGTCATGAACATCAGAAAGTCCGGGAAGAAGCCGTGCGCTCCCTGGGGAAGATCGGAGATGCCGCGGCGGCCAATGCGCTGACTTCTTTTATCCTCAAATGGGACAATACCGATGAGGTCTTCCTTGCCGTTACGGCCCTCTCGCTGCAGGCCCGGCCGGGGATCGAAGAGAAACTTATCGAGGCTTACAACGGCAACGGCCACTACGGGACCCGTATCGCGATAGCAACGGCTCTTTCAAGGGCCCCCTCTCCGGCCTCCCGGAAATTTCTCGGCGTAGTGGCCAAGAGGAGCTTCCTGGAAATGATCACCGGAGCCAACAGAGAATTAAGAAAAGCGGCGCGCGAATCCCTGGATAAGGTCGACGCGGCGCTAAAGGCCGCTGATAAGGTCAAAGGGGAGCCCAAACCCTGATGGCCAGACGAATCAGAAGATCCCGGGCGGATATTAAACGCTGGACGCAGATGGTTTCCTGTCTGCGGCTCATGAATATCGCTTTCACAAATGTCCGTCTTTACCCGCTGAACCATCCGGAGGTCGTGAGCGCGCTGCTTAAATTACATCAAGTCGTCAATCCTTTAGTGGAGGAGCTGGAAGATATCGGGTTCGGGTTCATGGACGAGCTGCTCTATCTTGAGGGGGCGATGTCCCTGGAAGAAACGGCGACCAATCAAATGCTGGTGGACCGGTTCACCAAGTGCCGGGTAAAATACCTCACCTTCGCGAAAGGGATCACCAAAGAGGACCTTGTCGCCTTTTTCCAGGTGATGAACGCGGAAGCCACCAATCCCTCCAAAGAGCGCCCCAGGGAACTCCTGGAGCAGATGGGCGTGCAGACCATCCATATCGTGGAGGCGGAAGCGGACGAGCTCGCGAACAAGGGCAGCTTCGCCAAGAAAAAGACTTTGCTGGACTGGTATGTAAAAGCGGTCGCCACCTATAAGAACGCCGTCGAGCAGTACAGGCAGGGCCAGGCTGTGGATTTTAAACTTCTTTTCCACCACATCGACGATATGACCGCGACGATAAAGAACAAGGGCTGCGAACCCTATTTGCTGCTGCCGGTCCTGGGGAAAGGGCTGGACGCCCACGCCTGCCACAGCGTTAATGTCTCCATTCTCGCCTGCGCCCTGGGGGGGCTGTACGGGCTGAATACCGGGCAAATCAACACCCTGAGCATCTGCGCTTTTTTGCACGATCTTGGCCGGCTGATCATTCCTGTGCGCTGGGCGGAACGAACAAGGCCTTCAACTCCGGACGAGCAGGCCATGGCGCGGCAGCATTCGGTCTGGGGCAGCCTGTTCCTGTTATGCAAAACCGAACTGCCCCTGCAGGCGGGGGTGTTGGCGGACCGGCATCACCAGCCCTTGTCGCTGGCCGCGGATAAAGCCGGACATCCCCCCCCCGATGTCTTTCTCAAAATTATCGCGGCGGCGGATTATTACGACCTGGGGTTTATCAGCGATAAGTATTACTGGAGAAAACACCGGCAGGACCGCGTCCTCCGCAAAATGCTGAACCACCGCGGAAAAGAGCACGATTCGACGGTCTTAAAACTTCTTGCGAATTGCGTCGGGTTTTATCCGCCGGGGAGCCTGGTCCTTTTGCGGGATGGGAAAAAAGGAATAGTGGTCCGGCCTAACAGCATCCATATCGCCCGGCCTAAGGTGTATTTATACGAATCCGACGCTCTCCCCGGACCGCTCCCGCAGGAAGCTTCCGCGGAATCCCCTGAGGGCGCAGCGATCGTCAGGGAAGCCCCCCCTCCGCCCGTCCTGGACCTGTCCGAGCTGGATGAAACCGGCCTGCGTTTCAAAAACTCCATAGTTTCCGTACTCTCCCCGTCCGGCGGCGTTGATGTTCAAAAGATCCTGGCCAGCAGGAAAGAATATTTCCTGAGGCATTTGCTTTAAGCTGAGGCCTATGTGGCGGGTGAGCTCAGGGAGAGTGTGCGGATTTAAGGGGTGTTTTATAACAAGAGGGCGGCCTTTTTTAAGGGCCGCCTTTTGTTTTTACCGCCGCGCTGCCGCGGGCAGGGCTGCGCTACCGCACGATGTACGTCGCCGAGGATTGCGCGTTTTCCACGTAGAGGGTCCCGTTAAGGTTGACGCGGCCGGTAACCCGGACGTACTGCCCGGCCCTGGCGGGCGCCGCTGCGGGCGCGGGGGTGACGTTCTTAGTCACGTAGCCGTAGAAAATTCCCTCGGAGGGATATGCGCCCATATCGCTTCTCCAGGCGTTCCTGACCAGTATCCTGCCGTCCGCGGTCTTTCTCACGGCGTAGCGCGAAAAGCCCTTGTCGTAGGAAGGCATGACCTTTTCGAAAGCGGCTTCGGCCTGGGTGAAAACAGGGGACGTCCACATCGACATCCGGTCCTTTATCACGTAAGCCATCCCGGCGTTCATATCGGCGTTCAGGGTTTCATAAAAAGACGGGGAAGCGTTCAGTGTAAAAGGGACGATCTTGTAGGTTTTGACGTCCGCCGGGGTCGCCTGCATCTCGCCGGAGGCAAGGAGCATCGAGCCCGGGTAGTCGGGATAATCCCTGTCAATGTAGCGCCCGGCTTTCCAGCCTGCCAAATCCTCTTTCGACGGGGAGGTCCCCTTCGCGAAATCCGCCGCGAGTTTCTTGTACTCCGCGTTACCGGCCGGAGCCGCCATTGTTTTCGTAGCGGGACTTGCTTCGGGCAGGGTTGCCGCCGTTACCGCTGAAACAGGGTGCGCGAACGCTTTCTCCGCGCCGGCGGAAAGATCTTCAATTTCCCCCGCGAACGCCAACCCGGCCGCCGCGATACCAAGGGCTGTCGCGAGGACCAGTACTATTTTATTTTTCATTCAGACCTCCATATCTTTGCTTAGTACGTATATTATATCCCTGACAAAGCGGAGCGGCATGAGGCGAAGGGGAACGCGGGGCTGATCTTTAGACCTAAAACGGGCGCGGTATCACCGGGCAGGTTTTAGAAACACAAATGGTTACCAGCACTCCGTGGCCCGCTGAGTATCCCTTGTACGCTGCTTACTCTGTCAGCATACTGACCATACTATCTTATTATGTACAATTCCAGGTCTTTCCGGAGGGTAAAATGTCAAAGGCCGCAGCATACTTATATTTTTCTTTTTTTCTCTTCACGGCTGTGAACGTCCCGGCGCTGTCCGCCGGCTACCCGGAGGGCCGCCTGGCTTACGAAAAAAGAGATTACAGAAAAGCTTTCTCCGAGTTCAAGCCGGACGCGGAACGGGGAACCGCGCTTTCCCAGACCATGCTCGGCCTCCTGTATCAGGAAGGCCTGGGAGTGAAAAAGAACTGCGGGGAGGCCCTCCGGTGGATGAAGTCGGCCTCGCTGAAAGGCGAGCAGAAGGATGATAAGCAAGCCATGGAATGGTACCTCAGGGCGGCCGGCACCGGCGATACGGAAGCCATGTTCATGCTGGGGCTGAAATACGGCGCGGGCGAAGGCGCCCCGCAGGACAACGACAAGTCTTTCAAGTGGTACAGCCGCGCGGCCTGGTTCGGCCACGGCGACGCGGCGGGGATGCTGGGCATGATGTTCGGGAGGGGCGTGGGCGGCGTCAAGAAGGACCCGGTCCTTTCCTATGCCTGGCTGAAGATAGCCGGGCGTTATAACTCCACGTCAGCTACGAAAGGCGAGCTCCCGGACGTCAAAAAAAAGCTGGCCCCCCCGCAGTTGGACGCGGCGGAAAAGAAAGCCGCCGAAATGCTGAAGACCATAGAAGCCAATATAAAAAGGCGCGCGGAATAAAGTCCCGGATCCTGAACCCGGCCCCCCTTACGGTTTCCGCATCTGGCGCAGGAATTGGCCGGAGGCGTCCAGTACTTTTTTGGGGATAGTGATCCTGGCCGCTTCGGGGACGCCTATGGCCAGGACCGCGTAATGCCGGAAGAACATGCTCTTTTCTTCTACCACGCGTATTTCGCCCCACGGGATCAGAAGCGGGCGGTGGCCGAAGCTGAGCAAGGGGAAAACAGCCATGTACAGGCCGCTGAAGCCGGCGCAGTAGGTCAGGCAATTGTTATAGGCCGCCCACCCCACTTTTCCGGATTGGAAGCGGAGCCTGGTACCGTCGGGCGGGTTATAGGCGGGGTAGAGCCGCGCGAGCCTGCGCCAGCCGCTCGCGAACGAAATTAGGTAGAGGACAAAACAGGTCCAGCCCAGGATAAAGAACGGGACCATCCAGGGCGAGAATCCGGGAAACGGATCAGAGTGCATGCTTTATATCCCCCGTCAGGTCTTGTTCGCGCGCAGCAGTATGTCGAAATCACCGCCGAAGGTAAGGCCGGGGAGCCTGAAAAGCCGCCGCCAGAGCGCCAGGGCGGAATCCACGGCGCGGCTTGTCTCCGGCGGGATGGCGGACCTGGTTTGGGAAGTGGAGGCGGCCGGGGCGTCGGCGCGGCGGGGGGGCCGCCGGCGGCGCTCCTCGAAACGGCGCAGCGCGCCCGGCCAGAGGCCGCGCGATTTAAGCGCGTCAAGAAAATGAAAACCGCGGAACGCGACAGTCTCAAAACCGGCCTTCCCGAAAATGATCCTGAGCGAGCGCTCGGAATAGAACCAGATATGCCCGCCGTGGCGGGTCACCAGTACCGCCCCCTTTTTCTTCCAGAGGAGCTCGTTGGGCGAGAGGTCGTTCGCGCCGTTCGGGGTGGTAAGGCGCAGGCAGCCGCCGTGTTTTAAAAGGGCTTTCGCCTCTTCCAGGAACCGCCGCGGGTCCGGCAGGTGCTCGATCACGTTGTTCGCGAAAATGTAGTCGAAACTATCCGCCTTGAACCCGGCCGCGCCCAGCGCGGGGGCGGCTGTTATCTCCACGCCGTTTATTTCAAACCCCGTGCGGGCGGTCTCGGCCGAAAACTCGGTCCCGAAAACCTCCCACCCGCTTGCGTCGCGGACCCCAGCGAGCATGGTGCCGAGCGCGCAGCCTACGTCCAGGTAGCGGCCCGCCGGCTTTAGCCGCTTAAGCTCCGCGCCGAGGCGCAGCCCCTTGCGGTAGTCTTTCCAGTATTTATCGAGAAAGCCGCCGTAGTACGCCGTCTGGTAGCAGTTGGAAAGTTCCGAGTCGTCCGGGAGAGGACTGTAGAACGCGGCGCCGCAGGCCCCGCAGCGGGCTATCTCCCTTTCAGCGCCGGGGTAGAGCGCTGCCTTACATAAAAACACCGCTTCCCCGCCGCAAAGCTGGCATTCGGATCGCTGCATAAAGCAGATTTTAGCATTTTGACCGATTATTTATTTATACTATCGCGTCGAGCTCGCGGCGGAAATCGTCGGCGCTGTGGAAGCGCTCCTCGGGGACTGGCGACAGGCAGCGGTTCACCAGGGCGTCCACCCCTTTGGGCATGCCGGGAAGCATCTCCGACAGCTGCTGGTAGGTTCTATGGGTTTTCTGCTGGTGGAAATCCGGCCCCGGGAAAGGCAGCACGCCGCTGAGGGCCTCGTAGAGGCAAACCCCGAGGGAGTAGATGTCGGACTCCACGGAGGAAACCCCGAGCTCCTGCTCCGGGGCCATGTAGGCCGGGGAGCCGACCACCTCCTTGGAGACGCGGGCCATGGACTCCCTGGCGCGCCTGGCCAGGCCGAAGTCCATCACCTTTATATTCCCCTCGGCGGAAAGCATGATGTTGGACAGTTTCAGGTCGCGGTGCACCACGTTCTTGGAGTGGGCGTAGGCCAGCGCGCCGGCGGTCTCGCCGAACATCTGCATGGCCCGGTCGAACGGGATGCGGGCCTCCGCGTCCAGCACCGTATCCAGGGTCCGCCCGTCTACGTGCTCGAACACCAGGTAGATATTGTCGTCCTCTTCGAAGATGGTGTAGATCTCCACGATCCCGGGGTGGTGCAGCAGGGCCACGGTGCGGGCCTCGTCCAGGAAGCGTTGCTTCTCGCGCTCGTTCACCTTTATCTCCTCGCTCATCTTCTTTATGGCCACCTTGCGGCCCAGCGACTGGTCCGTGGCCTCGTAAACCACGCCCATCGCGCCCTCGCCCAGCTTGCGCTCTATCTTGTACTTGCCGGTGGCCACGCCCTCGTAGAAGACGGAAGGGGAAAGCACGTCGGGGTGGGTAATGCGGCCGCCGGGGGCTTTCTCCTCCGGCCGCGAGGACAGTATGTGCACAAGGCCGGCCGCCACCAGGGCGCCGCCGGTGAGGGTGAAGAACATCAGGATAAAAAAGCGTTTCAGCGGGGTGCGGTCATCTGCGGGCCGGGCGCCGCGGCCGGTGGCGGAAGCTTCATTGCGCGCCGCGGCGCTGCCGTTGAGGCCGGGGACGCGCAGCCCGTACTGCGCCACCGCGTCCTGGTAGCGGGTCGAATACGCCTCGCTCAGCGCCGCCGCCTGCTTAATATCCTCGAGCATGCGCTTGTAGTTGCCCTGCTTCTCGTAGGCCAGCGCGCGGTTGAACCAGGCGTCGGCGTAGCCCGGGTTGATGCCTATGGCGCGGCTGGCGTCGGTTTCGGCGTCCTTCGCCCGGCCCTTGCGGTTAAGCGCCCAGGCGCGCATATTGTAGGCCTGCAGATTCGCGGGGTCCTTCTCTATCACAAAGCTTGCGTCGCGCACGGAGTCGTCGTAGCGACCCAGGGAATTATAGGCGTTGGCGCGCTCAAGGTAGGCCTCGTGATTGGCCGGATCTTTTTCTATGGCCAGGCCCGCGTAGCGGACGGCGTTCTCATAATCTCCCAGCCGGTTCTTGGCCAGGGCGGTCTTCAGGTAGGCCCTGGACCTGGCAAAATCGGGCGCCGCAGGCTGCCCGCCCGCCAGGGCGCCCGGCCCGGCGCCGGAGCCGGAGCCGCCGTTCACCGCGTCGGGCGAGTCGTCGCGGGCGCCCAGGGCGCGCTGTATCTCGTCGACGGAAGAAATGGACCTCAGCGTGGGCACGGCCCGGCGGCTTTCAAGCAGCATGGCCAGCACCCGCGCGGATTCATCCTGCGGGTCTATGCTCATGGCTTTCTTTATGTCCTCGATCGCGCCCTTGCGGTCGTCGAGCGAGGCCCTGGCCAGCGCGCGGGCCTTGTAGGCGTCAGGGTCTTTCGAGTCCAGCTTTATGGCGACGGTCGCTGTTTTTTCCGCCATGGGGAAATTGCGGGTCTCGTTGTAATAGGAGGCCGCCGCGGTCTGCACGGAATGGTCCTGCGGGTAGGTCTGTACGGCGGAATTTACGGCGTCCTCGGCCTTCTTTTTGTCGCCGGAATCCGAGGCGATGTAAACATCCACCAGCGCGTCCACCTGGTTGCGCTGGAAGTGACTGGCCGGCTGGCCGCCGTGATGACCGGCGGGATTGTCAGGATCCCTGGCCCGCATGGTGCGCAGCTGAAAATCATCCAGTCTGTCGGTTACTGCCTGATACTCTTCCGGTGATATGCGGCGATCGCGCGAGGCTCTGTGCAGTGAGCGCATCAGCTCGACTATCTTGCCGGAATACTCCCTCCTGAACACTTCAAGTTCCTCTTTGGATTTTAACGGAAGCATGCGCAGCAGCGCGGCGGAAGATTCCAGCGGGTTCCTGGCCGCGTTAAGGCGGAAAACGTCGATATCTTCTTTCCCAAGCACTGCTTCCTGCTCACCGCTATCAGCGGAGCCGGGTTCGATTACCGCAGGCCCGGGCAAGATCTCCCCACCGGAGGAAACACCAGCGCCTGAGGAGTCTCCGGCCGCCAGGAGATAAGAAGGCGCAGCTGCCAGGAATCCAATGCAGAAAAAAGCAGAAAATATCTTCCTCATAAATATACTGGAAACCTTAATGTTAAGGGTATATTCAATTATCCTATGAATAGGATAAGGGGCAGACCCTGTTTTGTCAAGGGCCTAGCAGCCTGGCGGGCAGGGCTTGCAGAAAGCCGCTGGGCCCTTTGCCGCGGCCGGCCTGGGCCCTAAGGCGCTTGTAAGCCCGCCTGTTTCGGCTAAACTATAACCAGCGAGCTGTTATGAAAACCTACAAAGCGATATTAATCCTTTCCCTCCTGCTGCCGGCCTCCGCCGCCAGCGCCGGCGACTTCGGGCTTAACATGCTTACGGCGAGCGACATAAGGCTGTCCGCCTCGGCTTTCCCTGTGCCGGCGCCCGCGGCGGAAATATCCGCCATGGACGAAGCCGAGACCGCTTCCTACCTGGCCGACCGCGAAACAGTGACCGACGAGAAAGGCCTTCCCGGCGAGCCCGCCCCGCAGAACTTCGGCGGGGACGGCACCTTAAAGCTTTACCACGAGTGGAACAAAGAAGCCCTCGAGATACGCTACCGCGACGAGCTCGGCCGCTACCTGCCCGAAGCCATGCAGAAGATAAAGCGTTTTTTCCGCTGCCGCCTGACAGGCAGGGAGACAGACGCGCCCGCCAAACTTATAGAGCTGCTGGACGCCATACAGGAGAGGCACGGCGGCAGGACCCTGATAATAGTCTGCGGCTACCGCAGCTCCGAGCTGAACGGCGCGCTGGCCTCCGGCTCCGACGGCGTGGCTAAACACAGCCTGCACCTGAAGGGCTGGGCCGCCGACATAAAGATCGACGGGGTGCGGACCTCCGCGCTGCGCGATACCGCAAAGAACCTGCGGGCCGGCGGCGTGGGCTACTATCCCTCTGACGGTTTCGTGCATGTGGATGTGGGCGGCGTGCGCTACTGGTAAACCATGAAAATAAAAAAACTTTTCTTCATACCCCTTTGCCTGGCCCTGCTGGCCCCCGCCGCCGTGCCCGCGGCCGCCGCCGAACCTGCTGACAAGCACCGCACCGAACTTATCAGCGAAACCTCCTCCCCCCTTACCGACGCCGAAGCGCGCGCTTTTTTCGGCGTCCCGGACTACGACCAGCGCGTCCTCGTGGTACCGGCCGCCCTGATAATCATGGCCGGCGCCAAGGTCTGGAGCGTGATAATGGACAACCGCCCCACGGCCAACCTCGCCTCGGCCTACGCCAGCGCTATCCCCGGCTTCGATTTCAACTGGGACGATCTGAGGGACTGGCGCAAGGTCACTAAGAAATACCGCTTTTCCAAGGACACCTTCCTGCAGGGCAGGGCGGCGGACATAGTTTACGAAGTTTCTTTCTTCCACGGGGCCGTGCGCACCCCCGGCAATGCCGGAGGGAAGGGGCATTATATAGCCAATTTTACGGTGAAGCCGCTGGACATCAGGCTCAAGTGGGGCTGGAAGATATCGCTGGAAACCTCCATATCCGACCCCATGAACACAGGCACCCCCCGGGAGCCTGTGGCCTGGCTGAACGCCGACCTGAAGTGGAAGTGCGCCAAGCCCCTCAGCACGGACCCGGAAATAAGCATTAACTCTCTCTCGGTCGACGGCCTGGGCAACCTCTCTGAATCCGCCTACGGCGAGATGAATATCTCGCCCGTCCGCGCGGAAGAGAACGTTGAGCCTGCCCCCTCCATAAACTGGAATTGACCGGGCCGCAGTGCCCAGTCCCGGCGTAGGCCCTAAAGCCCTTGTGTTCCCCCCGCCATGAGCTAAACTATAGATATGAAGATACAAGGAGACACAGCAATGAATAACCTTAAACTGCTCGCCGCAGCCGCCCTCTGCGTTTCATTCTCTTCCTTCCTTTCGGCCGAAGAGGCCGTAAAGGACGAAAACTATTTCAAGACGGGCGCCGTCACCGTCACCGCCGAGGAAACGGTACGCGACCTGACGGACAAAGACGCCTTTCCCGTGCCCCTGCGCCGGGACGAAAAGATCGCAGGGGCCGCCATAGTCAACGGCGGCGTGCAGGCCTGGAACGTTATAAACAGCGGCGCGCCGGACGCCAGCCTCTCCAGTTCCTATGCCAGCGCCATCCCGGGCTTCTCCTTCAACTGGGCCAACTACAGCGGCTGGAAAAAGAAGGAAGTCATATACACCTACGCCGTCACCAACCTGATGCAGATCGACGTCATAAAGATCAAATACGCGGTTTCCTACTTCTACAACGGTCAGGACCTGTCCACCAACAGCAGGACGGGAACCGACCCCATCAGCGCCCTCGCGCAGCCCAAGCCCGTTGGCGGCCACTATATAACCAACTTCACGGTCCGCCCGCTGACGATGAACATAAAGTGGGGCTGGAAGTTCTCGCTGAACGTGCGCATGTCCGACCCCATGAACATAGGCGCCTCCGACGACCCCGTCGCCCAGATGCAGGCGGACCTGAACTACATAGTTTCCACCCCGTTC
The DNA here is from genome assembly GCA_030651035.1 of Elusimicrobiota bacterium. Taxonomy (GTDB): domain Bacteria; phylum Elusimicrobiota; class Elusimicrobia; order Elusimicrobiales; family UBA9959; genus UBA9959. Next base: position 2,941 of record JAUSCK010000112.1, on the reverse strand, counting down.
TCCACCAACGGCGCCATGTGGGCCTACTCGATAGACGGGCTGGGCAATTTCAAGGACGTGACCATACAGGAAAAAGAAGTGACGGAGAAAATAGCCGCCCCGGAGCAGGCCGAGATCCCCTCGATATCCTGGAACTGAAAGATTACGCGGACAATTAAAAACCCCGGCCTGGACCGGGGTTTTTAATTTCAGCCTTAAGGGTAAGCGGTTATCTTCAAGCCTTCGCGCCGCAGCACTTCTTATATTTCTTGCCGGAGCCGCAGGCGCAGGGCTCGTTGCGGCCCACCTTGGGCTCCTCGCGGCGCATGGTCTCCACCTTCACGGACTCGCCGCCCTGCATCACCTCCGGGTGCTTCTTCATCCACTTCTTTACTTCCTTGTCGTCGTTGATATTCACGCCGTCTATAAGCATCTTGCGGTAAATGCTTATGATCAGGGCCCGCATCCGGGGGTCCTTGGCCTGCGCCAGTATCTGGGGCGACATTTTGTCCAGTTCCGCGGCCAGCTCGTCGTCCGTTTTCTCGGAAGGGGCTTTTTCCTTCACCGGGGCCGCCGGGGCTTTAGGGGCCGGGGCCGGTTTCTCGGCCGCGGGCGCGGCCGGGGCCTCCGCTTTGTGAACCGGCATCGGTATTTGGAATTCCGGCGCCTTCTTCTCCTCCTGCCTGCCGCCCACGATCCTCTTTAAAAAATCCCACGCCATATTTTTTCTCCTTAAATTAGCCGCAAAACGCGCAAAAGTCACAAAATAGTTGTCTTAATTTATGTGCTTTCCGTGCCTTTTGCGGCCATTCCCTCGCTTTAGTCTATCAGGCCGCGACTTTCGCGGCATCCTTCAGAAAACAGGCCAGCGCTATTGAATGCAGCTTGGTCATCGGGGTATCCGTCCGGGACGGCAGTATTACCGGGATGTTGCAGCCGGCCAGCAGCGTGGCCGATTTCATGCCCGCGCCGAAAAAGGACAGGCACTTGTACACCGGGTTGCCTGAGTCCAGGTCCGGGAAAAGAGCTATGTCGGTTTCTCCGGGAACCTGGCCCTTTATGCCTTTCTCGGCGGCCAGTTCCTTTGAGAAAGTTATATAAATATCATAAGGACCTTCCACCACGCAGTTCATGAGCGTCCCCTCTTTGTTCATTTTCACAAGGGCCTCAGCGTCGAGCGTGCTGGGGATATTGGGGTTAACCTTTTCCACCGGGCAAACTACCGACACCCTGGGCGTCTCAACGCCCAGCATGCGCATCATTTCCACGGCGTTGCGGGTGATCTTGGCTTTCTGGTCCAGCGTGGGGCTTATCATTATGGCCGCGTCGGTAACGGCGAAGAGCTTGTGGTAGTTGTCCAGTTCGAACAGCACGAAATGGCTGAGCACCGTGCCTTCAGCGACGGCCGCGACTTCCTTGCGCAGCAGGGCCTTCATGTAGAACTTGGTTTCCACCAGGCCCTTCACCAGGAAGTCCCCTTTGCCGGCCTTCACCAGGTCAACGGCCAGGTTGCACATCTCGGCGTGGTCGGAGAAGTCCGTCAGCTCGAAGATGTCCAGCTTCAGGCCGACCTTGGCGGCCATGGCTTCCACCTGCGCTTTGGGGCCTATCAGTATGCCGCCCGAAATTATTTTATTGTCCACGCCCAGCTTGCAGGCGGTAAGCACCTCGTCGTTGTTCGCGCCGGGAACGACTATGCGGTTGGTCTTGCCGCGTACCAAGCCCAAAAGTTCGTCAAAGCTCCTGAATTTCATGTTTCCTCCTGGCTTTCTAATTTGTACAGATCCTTGTCCGGAGCCTAACCGGGAACGGCGGGGCCGTATTTTTTCACCGTGGCGGGATGTCTCAGCGCCAGTTCCGCGGACCTGCGCAGGGCCGTCATCTCGTCACCGCCGGGATAGGACAGCACCTGGGCTATCCAGCCCACGCGGCGCTTTATTTCCGGCGCCACGAGCTTACCGTGAGCCAGGCCGCCGGTGAGAATATATTTTTCAAGGGCCACGCAGTCGGAGGTGGAGCCGGGGTTTATCACCAGAATGTTGCAGTCAAGCATAAGCACTTCACTTGAAAACTATCTCATACAGGTAGGGCGCGTTCTTCTTCTCAAGCGTGATAAAAATTTTCCTGCCGTCCGCGGCCGCGAAGCCGGGCTGCTCTTTGGCCCCGTAGCAGTACTCCTCTTTGACGCAGGCAAGCAGCGGGGCCGGCTCGCCCCAGGGGCCCCAGGGGTAGCGGGCCTGGCGCGCCAGCACGCGCCCGCCTTCGGCCTCGTAATACACGGCCAGGTAACTTTTCAGGTGAGCGTTATAGGAGACCGAAAATTCGTCAGGCATGCCTTCCAGCACCAGGGAGGCCTCGGAGACATCCTCCGTCCAGGAGCCGGAGGCAGCTTCGACGCTGTAGTAGGAATATTTTTCCCTCGAGGCCAGGTCTTCCGGCTTTACGCGGGCCAGCTCCGCGCCGTACTCGCCCGGGGTATGCATCGACCTGCCATAGACGTAAACCCAGCCGTCCTCGTCGGACAGGGCGGCCGAGCCGAAAGCGGGTTCGATATCGTTCCACAGCGAATAGCGTACAGCCCGGCGCGCCTTGGCGTACGGGCCGGCCGGGTCCGCGGAAACGGCCACTCCCTGCCCCACCCTGAAATAGTCGTAGGGTTCGGGGCCGTAATTATTCATTATGGAATAATAAACGTAGCAGCTGCCGCCGGCGCAAAGCCCGGCGCGCGGCCAGAATTTACGCACCTGGTTGTATTCTTTAAGATCGCCGGAGAGCAGGGTCAGCGGCCAGCCGTTCTCGTCGGCCACATAGGCCAGCGCGCCGGCCTGCGCGTAAGGGGAGGTGCTGGGTGTCAGCGCCGCCGCGCCGTCGATTATCCCCCCGACCGCGGCCTGGCCGTCCGGCTTCAATTCGCCGGCCCAAAGGTTATTAAGGAGCCATAGCGTACGGCCGTCCGGCAGCG
>JAUSCK010000104.1 GCA_030651035.1 Elusimicrobiota bacterium | reverse complement strand
GCCAGAGTCACAGCCAGAGTCCTTGGAAATTCGGGTTTTGCGCCAGCTTATGGCAGCTCCTTTGGGAAAGGCTGAGTTGTCTGCACGCCTAGGCCAAAAGGAAATTTCAGGCCAGTTAAACAAGGTTATTCGCGTTCTCCTGGGTAATCAAACCATTGAAATGGCCCTCCCCGACAAGCCCAACAGCCGTCTGCAGAAGTACCGACTCACCGACGCAGGCCGCGCCTTGCTCGCAAGGAAGAATTCATAATCCAAATTCTGGCCAATTGGAATAATAGGTTAGTCATTTAGTCATCAACGTCCCATATGCCTCTGGGGGAGGGTAAGTATATTGTTTTAGTCCGGGACGGCACTGTGCCGGCGATTAAAGCCATCCCCGGCTATAAGGACGCGTTCTTAATATACTCGCAGTGGAAAGGTTACCTGGAAAGACAGCACATGAAACTAACCCAGTTCATCTTTGAGTCCGGCCTGAACAAAAACATGAAACACATCCACTCTTCCGGGCACGCTGACGTCGCTACTCTCCAGTCCCTAGTAGCAGCGCTAAAACCCGGCAAAATTATCCCTATACATACAGAACACCCAAGTGCATATAAGAAATTATTCCCGGACTATGAGATAGTAAAAATTCACGATGCTCAAAAGAATAAACTATAACTGTGGATGGACTTTGAAGTATGTCATGCTTTCTATCGGGACATCATCTTTTGAATATTTTCCAAATCCCCAATAATTCTCATGTTCCATTAACATTACCCAGACAAAGAGGCCAAAGCATTTGCCGGAAGCTTCTCGGTTAGACCGGCAGGCAGTTGCGTAGATAGCTTGAAAAGGTGTTCCAATCCAATTTACACCGGGAATCCATCCAGCCGTGGCAATTTCATCCCCCGCAATTTTCCGCGAGATTTCATCCTTTATACTCTGTATCTGTTCTCCAGACAATCTCGAAATCCAAGCATTGTAATCCTGCTGATGAGGAATAGTAGTAATCATTTTGTTGTTATTAACATCCCAAAGCATATTTATGTCCTTTTCGCCGACTTATCAACATCCCCATGGGGCTAATCGTTAAGCTCGTAACGGCAACCACTAATAAGCCGAATACTATTAGTCTAAAACAGAATCATTCCCTGTTATGTAGCTTAAAGGTGAGATCTTCACGATAGGTAACTATTCGAAAGTGCAACTGATCAGATCCATGAGTCTTGAGATTCGAAAGCTTCTTAAACTCTTTAGCTATTACCGCCTTTTGGCGCTCCTCAACACAGACAACGACATCAATGTGTAAATGTGTGGGGATTTTAATATTTTCAATTTTAGTTTCCTTTGCGAAATCACAGACAGATTGATACCACTGCGAGCCCAAATCTGATCGGAGTATTTTTAAAAGCGTAACAGCGTATATATATGCCTGTTGTGCGGCATGCTGTGTCTCGCCAGGCCTTTTTAATTCCCATACAGATAACCGCGGGGCGAACTCTGATTTATTCTTGCATCGGGCAAGTATGTCGATATGCCCAGTGCCTGAATTAAACACAGGATATCCTTCGTTGGCTGAAATAGGCAATGGAACCTGTAGTGGAAACTCGCCCATTGTAACGGGTTGTATCCCATCTGGGAATACACCGCTTAGCTTTCCAGAGGCTGATCCCATCATTTCATGTATTATCAAGCTTTCATACTTATGCTCCGTTACCCTAGGTTCACCGAGGCAGTTTTCTAAATGCTTCTGTATAGCCTTAATCCGATTGTGACTGATTATCCCTGCTGTTTTAAAGTTGAAGTCACGCTCATTTGTCTTCTGATTCTTTTTTGAAATAGTAATTTGAGGCGTTCCCTTATTTAACTTCAGCGTTCCTATGCTTTGCCCTCTAAATCTAATATCAAGAGCGCTACTCGCGCCAACTGAAGCATAAAGCTTTAGCGGTCCCATGTCTAACTCTTTTATTTCTTTACTGTATTCTTTTAATTGCTTCCTCTGTTTAGCAGCCGCCTTAATCCAAGCGAGTAGCCTTGGTCGAATATTCTCGTAATTGGTATCCCATATCCTAAGTGTTTCATCTCGAAGGCTCATGCTTTCTCCTTATGTTCGCACCTGAAACTATTGCTGTTTGCATTTATAGCCGTTGGTTACAGTAAATCACGGTATTCGGCCTGGATAGATTTCCAGCAGTCCTTGGCGTATGCCGGGTCGGACGTTAACTGCTGTAGAATAGGCTGTGCCGCGTTAACTTTCTGAAGACGCTTCTTAATGGTCCTCTCTACCATCATGCGCAGGCCGTTAATAATTCTCCTGCGGGCGGTTTTGTCATACTTTCTCAAGGCGGCAATATCCTTTTTGAATATATATGATTTATCGTCGGGAATGTTTATGTGTTCATGACATCGGGGACATATTACTGCATAAGCCCCTTTTATTGTGTGACCTTCGTGCAGAGTAGTGGTTAGGCTAAAACACCATTTGTCCGCGCCTATAATACTTTCTTTTGACTCTAAAGCGGATTTGCCGCAGAGCTCACATTTAAATTTAGCGCGTAGAAAAGCGGGGATCCAGACATCGGCTATCCCGGTAGCGTCGCATATCAGGTTTATAGTTTCTTTATCCATAAAGTCTTATAAACTTACACGGTTGTATTGGGAAAAAAGTCGGCTTTCATAACACCCAGCTAATAGTATCAAATAAACCGATTAATATTTTGTAACCGGTCGGGTTTGCTGCCAAACTTCGGATGATATAGTCATAAAGTTTCCTTTATTTAACTAATTGCTACCAGCAGAACCAGTCGTAGGTGGCACAGGTGAAGTCTCGCAGTGAAACATGGTATCTGAGTCTGTTTTGCGTTGGGACCTTAGGGTTTATGTTTATATAGGGGACATTATCATTCTCGCTCATGAATAGGACAATATCGTCGGGGAATATACATCTGCTCCCGCCTATTTCAGGTTTTGTAAACCATATCGAGATAGTACCGTCCTCGTTCTCGGCCACTATTTGGTGCATATCGGGCGAGAAGCCGGCTTTTAGTATGGCGCCGTGCGTTTCCCTGAAGCCGAGCACGGGGAAATTATCTTCAAGCTGCAGCACGCCGATTTTTCCGCTTGAAGACCAGGCAAGAGAATACTTCCGGTCAGGTGAAACAGGGATCGAGTTTTCTATCACAGATTCGATATTAATAGGTTGCATATACTTTTCCGCTCCTCAACGCTGTATTCACCGTCCACATTTAAAAATACCTTTCCAGCTGTAACTTCCCCGTATAGTTCCGTAATGAACTTTTTCAATATCATAAATTGGCCCTGTATTCTTTCAGCCTTTCTTTCCTTTGCATCGATGTTCTCCTCTAGCCCAGTTGCGAGCCATTCTTGCGCGCACGTAGAGATATGCAGCTCGTAATTATCGATGCCACGCTTCTGTATTTCATCCAGATAGCAGATAATCCGGCCCAAGAGTTCTGGAGCGGTTTCCGGGATTAAGAAATCCATGAAGACATGTGTGTCAGTCTCTTTGTCCCAGAAGCAGTCATCCGGTGTTATATATGGTTTTTTATTTGGCCAGCCATCCAGCCAAAAGGCAAGCAGGCGACCCTCCTCGCCGTTCCCGTATTTCTGCCGCAGATCTTTCTGCTTTATTACATTAAGCAATCCTTTAAATAGTCCCATAAGTTATTCCTTGTTAGAGCATCGCTTTAAGGTCCTTCAGTGTAATCACATTCTGGCTGTAAAGCCCCGAGCCGAAGAAGCTTGCCCTGGCGAATCTTAAGTCGAAAGCAGAGGGCTCCTCTATTTTGCTCAAAACCTGCTTTATCGCAGTACTCGCCGGGTCATGGTTCGCCAGGATGAAGATATACTCCGGTTTTTCGTCCGAAAAACTCTCAATATCCTTCCGGTTTAAGATGTAGCCCAGCTTGCGCTTCTGGTTGAACACTGTTTTCATTTCAGCCCTGAAACCGGATTGATCATAGTTGGCAAGGAACTTCTCAGCATCGGTAATATGCTTTTCTATTCCGGCCTTCCCCGCTAAGGCGCCGTCGCCGAACTTTAGCTCTATTAGGGCCAGGCGAAGACCGCGCGGATTCTTTCGGGCAACTGCCGTTGAATCCCATTTAACAGCGACAGCGTCAAATTGGCCTTTAGCTCCCGGAACAGTAAAGCTATATTCAACATCACAGATAAAGTAATCAGGCCCTGGTACAATAATTTTAGTGCGGTTATTCTCGCGCACAAAATTCTGTGCGAATTCCCTCTCGTTCTTTGGATGCCTGTGGAAAAACTTATCCATGCATCGTTTTAACCCGGGAAGTAGCGAGATCCAGCCGTATAATGATTTCTCGTCCTCAATGCATTTATGACGTATCAGAGGCTGCTCCTCTTCATACAAATAGTTCGCGTCGAAATCCGTTAAGTATATTGCCGTATTGCCAACCTTGGTGAGCTTAAGAATACTTCCGCCGCGGTAATAGATATTTAGATAATTATCGCGGATCTGCAGGTCTAATGTGTCATCTTCTCGTATCTCCTCGTAAAGTGGCTTAAGGCTGCCCGCCATAAGATCGTGTATAAACTCTTCGTTTAATCCCCTAGTCATATCCCCTCCATAGTATTGCTGAAATTACCCATCCGCCTCACAGGTGTCATGTGGTATGTCCAGAAATCTTTCGCCGTGGGAAACCCAATGCTCCCAGTTGCAGTCAAGCTCTGTCTGAGGTGGAAGCGGAAATGGGTTTGGCGATTTCCAGCCACTTTTCGCTTTTGGATCTGATTCGTACTTCCAATATGCACTGGATGTCCGGGAAATGAAATCAATAATATTGCGCGGAGGATAACTCCCACTAACCCATTCTTGAACAATAGGGAACTTGCGCCGGGAGAAGCCTTCCGTGGGAGATGCGGATAATATCGTTCTGCCTAATCCATGGGTAATAATAATCCGCTGCATGTCTTTACTGAAGTGGGCGCCCCAAGGCTTCGGATGGACCACAAAACTTGTCACAACGGGAGGGCCGATAAACCCCATTTCGATTAAATAAATAAGCCCCTTCCACGAGCAACTGATTAGATAGCACCCATCCGGGGACATTGATGTTCCTGCCTGGCTATTAAGAATAGGCATACCTCTAAAGAACCAGTTCATTAATCCCAGAGGCCTAAGCATTAGCCGGTAAAGCGCTGTTTGTATGTCGCCAATCCAAAAGTGGATTCTATCTTTGATGCTCATTTTTAATTTCATACTGTCTCCATATAAATTTGCGCGGTAATATGGCGGCCACACTATATATATACGAAGCCGCCCGTTAAAACTGCCGCGTGAAAACACTAAGTGCTTGTTTTGTAAGGATATTTTGTGTTTTGGCTAAGCAAACAGTTCCTTTAGCCGGTTTCCGTCCAGGCAATCCATTATGTTCACCTTTTGTGGGTCGGACCCGGTTTTGCGGTCCAGCAGTTCATACATAAGTTCGGCGAAAAAATTCTCCACAGCCGAGTTCAGCCCGCGCGCGCCCAGGTCCCGGGCGGCAGCTTTGTCGGCCATTTCCTCAAGGAAGGTCGGGGGGATTCCAAGTTCGATCCCGTTACTGGCGAAGAAGTTCTTGTAGTGCTCTATCAGGCTGGTGCGCTGGTTGCCAAGTATGCTTAGAAAATCTTTCCGGGTAAGCTTATCCAGGGTTATTATGCTCGGGAATCTACCCACAAGCTCAGGCATAAAACCGTATTTAATTATGTCCTGCGGACGCACCTGCCGCATAAGATTAGCCTGTTCATACTCAGCTTTTGCCGAAGCAGCCTGATCTTTAAAGCCTATATGTGTCCTCGCTTTTAGCCGCTCGCTAACTACGTCGCCAAGGCCCTGAAAAGCGCCTGCGGCTATAAACAGGACGTTCTTTATGCTGAAGTTGTACTCAGGGCGGGACATTGAACCGCTTTTTTCATAATGAAGTTTATCTCCCTCAAGCATTTTAAGCAGTTCCTGCTGCACGCTCAGGCCGCTTACGTCGCGCTCGGTGTTATGCGACTGCCCCACGTTTTGCGCGCGTAACTTGTCAATCTCGTCGATAAATATTATCCCGGATTCCGCGGCTTTTGGGTTATTACCCGCGGCTTTTTGAAGCTGAACCAGCATATCTTCAACACAAGCCCCCACATAACCGGTTTCGGTGTACTGTGTAGCGTCGCAAAACACCACCGGCACACCCAGTATTTCCGCAAGGTGCCTGGTTATATAGGTCTTGCCGCAGCCGGTGGGGCCCAAAAGTAGAGTGTTAAGACGCGGCGCTGCGACCCCCTGGGCCGGCGGCTTGCCGATCCGCTCCATATGCTGAAAAGCCACAGCGGACAGTTGGCGCTTCGCGGTTTCCTGTGCGATAACGTTTACATTAAGCAGTTCCGCTATCTGGCTGGGGCGCGCTGTTTTAGCCACGCTCTTTTTTTTCTTCGCGGGCTTGTTGCCGTTAAGGAGCAGCTCGATAACCGACTCCTTAAGATTTGAGGGGGGCCTCAGAGCCTCGTCCCGGCCATAGCGGTCCTGGGTGAATACCCCGGACCGTTTAAGCCTGCTGCTTGAAAGAAAGTACGGCATGATCTCCATTTTGGGTAAGCCAAGCAGTGTGGAAATGATTTTAACGAATACGTCCGCGTTGCGATAGTTGTCCCCAAGGTTCTGTCCAGAAATTTCTCCGGCCACGATCAGTGCGAAAATTGTTTTTTCATTCTCGTCGAATTTACACCTCTCGCAGATTTCCATGAAAGGTATTTCGACGCCCTCTTTCAGCCCCTGCGTTTTCGGTATGAAAAGTTCGCGCAGCTGCGCCAGGGCTGCGGCGCAAATAGCCTTCTGGTCCGGGACTTTCTCAACCTTGCCCTTCCCCGTCCGGGTGGGGGGGGCTTCCCGATCCGCACGTTTGCTCAGAACTTGCCGCAGTTCCGGCGCTTCCAGGATCTCTAACAGACTTCTAAGGTACTCTTTGTTGGTTTGTATTTGTTTCATAATTCCTCGATGCAATAGTGTATCCCACCATGCCGACAGCGTGGCGTCGTTAACTGGAATTTTATAAGGGGAAAATAAAAACCGCTCCGGCTGCCAAAGCGGCCGGAGCGGTTATCTTCAGGAGGATGCCGGCGGTTACTTCTTGCTGCCCAGGTACTCGCTTATCCGGCGGTCAACTTCGTCCTTAAGGTCTTTGGGCCCAATAACCTTTATGTCCGGCAGAAAGCGCAGGATATTGGGCACGGCTTCATTGTGGGTGCAGATCTTAGCCTCCACCGTAAAAGTATCCTTTCCTTCAGCTATTATCTTCTGCGCGGGGAAGTATTCGCTAAGCTCAAAGTAATCCTTAATCCGGTTGGAAACTTCCATAACAACCCGGATGCAGCGATCACGGTTGAACCAGATATTACGGGCGTCTTTTAAGGTTTCTTTAACCCAGGCTGGCTTTTCAAAACCTTCTTCGGCCAGCGGCTCTACTTTGAGGATATGCGTATAACGCAGAGTGCGAATCTCCTGCTTGCGTTTGGCTTCCGGCTCTAGCAGGTATCCAAGGTACCACATCCCGTCGCACATAATGAAAGAGAAAGGCCAGACTTTCACGGTTTTACCGGCGGTGCCGCTCTGATAAGTGAGGTTTATTTTATACCGGCCTTGTATCGCGTTGTATAGGTCCTGATAAAACGGCAGTTCAGTGTCTGGCTGCTTTACGCGGGGCGTGATCATGTAGAAGGGGGAATCGGTATCTTCTAGCAGAAAGGCCTTGTCCAAGGACTGGAGAACGGATTTGTTGATCTGGCCGCCGAAGATCTTCGAAAGCTTGCAGAGGAAGGCCATGGTAGCGGCGTCCTGGTCGTTGATGTCCAGCTTCTCAAAACTTTTCGCCTCAGAGTTAAATACCCACTTGCCCTTTTCATGTTCGTCCGGGAGAATGAAATGATCGTCTCGCATAGCTAACAGGAGCCTCTGCAGCGTGCGCTCGCTTACTTCCAGTTCCAGTGCCATCGTTCTGGTTCTTATGTAACCGTCCCGATTAAGGGCAGTGAGCACACGCATGAACCTGTTCAAAAAAGTGTTGTACTTACGCGGTCCGCGCTTGCCAGCGGTAGCGATGATAATTTTCTTTTTAGCCATGAAATCCCCCGTGATGTAGAACTGCCTTAATCATTATAGGATTTGCACGGGCGAATGGGAAAACTAGAGGGTAACTTGGCCTGAAAGCAGGGTGATAACCGATTGCGGCGTTGTGAAGACATGGTGGGGGCGTGCGTCTACTGCGGTGGAGATTCCATGTGCTCCCCAGTTCGCGCGGCCGCTTATTATGCCGGCATTGCGCGCGGCGCCAGTGTCGGCGGCAGCGTCGCCGATAAATATCGTTCTTCCGGGTACAGCAGGATTCTTTTTCAAGATCAGGTTCAGGCCTTCGGGATCAGGTTTGAAGCGCAAAGTGTCATCCCCGGTGATGATAACCGGGAAGAGAGACTCCCACCCCAAAAGATCGAGGCTTATCTCCACCGCCCGCCTGCTTTTGCCGGTGCAGAGCGCCATCGCAATGCCCCGCTTTTGAATCTCTATAAGTAATTCATTTATTCCCGGATAGACAGGTACGCGGTCATGCTCGTGCTTGTAGAGGTCGTAATATGCGTTTAAGCACGGTTTCACCAAGTCCTTGTGAACAAACTGCTCTATAATCTTCTTTTCAGTGGGGCCGAACGCGCCGGTGATGGCTGCCGGGGTAACCGACGGCGAGCAGTGCCCCTTAACGGCGCGATGGATCCAGTCTGCGAGGCAATCCATTGAGTGCATCAAAGTCCCGTCCATGTCGAAAATTATAAGGTCAAAAGGTCCGGCTGTCATATGCGCTTTAAACAATTCCAATTAGATGTTCGACTATTTTCACCATGGCCAGGGTGTCCTGCCCGCAGTAAATCTTCAAGTCCTTCGCGGTTTGTTCCATTTCGGCTTTGGTTAGTTTCCCTGAAATCATATTAAAGTAGGCCAGCTGCGCGTCGCCGCCGTTGGCCACCGCCAGGCCTTCGTAGGTCATGTCCGGGATAAGCGCCGGCAGGACTTTCTTTATTGAGTACCGTCCATGGAAGTGCGGGTGTACGTACGCCCGGCTCCGGAACGGCTTCATCAAATCTTTTATCTGCGCCACAAGGCGCACCAGGGCGTCTTCAGAGGCGGGGAAGGTCTCCGCCAGTTCCTTTATCCTGGAAGCCTCAAAAGAGGCGTTGTAGGCCAGAAGCGAGCCTTTCGGACCTATGTTGTCCACCATGAACCTGGCGAGCCCGGGCCTTGGGTCGGTTTTGGCGTCCCCAAGGAATTCCAGGTGGCGCACCGCAGCGCCCGGCTTTGCCTGTATGTGAAGCGACAACTGGAAAGGGATCTGCTGGTAAGGCCGGGAGCCTTCATAAAGCGGGACAGCAGGCATTATGGTTTCAAAGTCTATGTAGTAAAGCGGATATGTCAGCTCACCCAGGAATTCCGCTATTTCAGTCTTTTCTATTACGGCCTTCCCTGTTTTTTCAACTCGCAAGTAAAGCAACTGCCCGTCATTAAGAGGAAAATCCTCCGGCACATCGCGGAACCGTAATATCCCCATGTCCTTAAGGGCGTCTTTCTTGTCCCATTTCAGGCGGGGAATATCGTAAATAGAGTATTCCGGAATGTCCTTCCAGCAATGGCCGCTGAACTCGCACTCATACGGGCTTGAGCAGTGTCGCCCTATACCAATGTCCGGCACCTTGGCGGCGGCAAGCACCTCCATGAAAGCCTCAAGGTTCTGAACTGTCTCATCTTTAAGATCCGCGACTTCAGCGGAGATATCCTCTTTAGTGAAAAAACCTTTGGGGTCTATCGGCCCGTCTTTCACAAACTGATTATTTATGTGCATCAGCCAGGCTTTATTAATTTTAAGTCCGGCACCTTCAATAACATATTTCTGTATAGCGACGTCGGGATAATGCTCGTCTTTAACCTCGGTGGTGCTTTTAACTTCTATCAGGTCCCAGGTACCATCGGTGTTCTTTTTTAAGATATCCGCCCGTACCAGCACATTGTTAAAAACGAAAGTGGACTCATAGATTATTTTTGTGCTGCTTTCAATAAATTCTCTTGTTTGTTTAATCGCCTCGGGCAGCTGTTGATAATCACAATCAACCAGCTTTCCGCCGTTGAAATATTCCCGGGCGAGGGCGCCTACAACGTGGCCCTCGTCAAACCTCACTTGCACGTCTTCCGGAACAGGGGGGATAAGGTCTTTCCTGTAATTGTAAAGCCATAGGTGCTTGTGGCACTGCAGGCCCTTCATAAACTGCGATTTGGAAATTCTTTTGTTAGCCATATGCTTACCCATTGTACCTTTAGGATATTATAAAACTTCATGCCGACAGCGTGGTGTCGCCGGTTGGGAGGGGTATTGTAAATTACCTAAAAGTCACGGTTAGGTCACGGTGGGGGCCACGGTAGATCCACGGTTGACTCACGGTTAAGGTCACGGTTAGTATCACGGTTCACATAGGGGAATAGCCTCACATACACTGAAAAACCACAGGAACACCTATAATTTACCCAAACTGCCCCGACACCACGCTGTCGGAAGAGCGTGGCACACTACCTCATGGATTTAATAGAATTGACTCACAGTTCAGGGAAGTTTATGAAACCTATCCGTATATTCATAAGCAGCGTGCAAAAGGAATTCGCAACGGAACGGGCCGCGTTGCGCGATTATCTGCGCGGTGATGCCCTTATGCGCCGGTTTTTCGAGCCGTTTTTATTTGAGGATGTGCCCGCTGCCGATCGCGGAGCAGATAAAGTCTATCTGCATGAAGTGGGACAGTGCGACATCTACCTCGGTTTATTCGGCAACGAGTACGGGTTTGAGGTCGTCGGCGGCCTTTCCCCAATGGAGCGCGAATTTAATACCGCCTCCGAACTGCACAAGGCGCGGCTAATCTTTGTAAAAGGGGCGGAGGATGGAGCTAAACATCCGAAGATGCAGGCACTCATCCGCCGGGCCGGGTCGGAACTCATTCGGCGGAGGTTTGGAACAAGCGCGGAACTGCTCACCGACGTTTATTCCGCGCTGGTGCAGGTGCTAGAAGACCGGGAACTGATCCGTACCGGGCCGTTCGATGCCGCTCTTTGTCCCAAGGCTACGCTGGAGGATCTGGATGAGGGGAAAATGCGCCGGTTCATTCTTGATGCCCGCCGCGCCAGAGGCCTCCCCCTCAGCGAGACAGCTTCTTCGGAAGACCTTCTGACCCACTTAAACCTTCTCGATAATGGCGGGGTAGTCAACGCCGCTGTGTTGTTGTTCGCTCGGCAACCGCAACGGTTCCTGGCCTCCTCGGAAGTGAAATGCGCACATTTCCACGGCACCGTGGCGACAAAACCGATCCCTTCCTATCAGACATACAAAGGCACGGTATTTGATTTAGTGGATCATGCGGTGGATTTCGTTTTATCGAAGATCAATCTTGCCGTTGGCACGAGGGCAAACAGCTCACAAGCACCTGTTGCATATGAGATCCCCCCGGAAGTTGTGCGCGAAGCTGTAGTTAATGCCGTGGCGCACCGGGATTACACCAGCAACGGCAGTATCCAGATTATGCTCTTTTCCGACCGGCTGGAGGTCTGGAATCCGGGCACTCTGCCGCCCTCGCTCACGCTGAAGAAACTGCGCCACCCGCATGGCTCGGTGCCATGGAATCCCCTGCTGGCTGAACCGCTTTACCTTACGAAATATATCGAACGTATGGGCACCGGCACGGGGGACATGATCACGCGCTGCCGGGATGCGGGTCTTGCCGAACCGGAGTTCAGCCTGACCGACGGTTTTGTAGTCACCATCCGCCGCAAGCCGGAGCAGGCATTTAAGGCGGTTGGAGGGCAAGACACCACTACGCAGCCAGAGTCGGTTTGTGCGACAGGGGAAGTCACAGGGGAAGTCACAGGGGAAGTCAGAAAACTGTTAATAATCTGTCACGGCGCTATGACCCGCAAGAAACTGCAGGAAGCTCTTTTGCTGAAAGGTGAAGAAAACTTCAGGAAACTATACCTTGTTCCAGCGCTTAAAGCGGGCTACATAGAAATGACCATCCCCGGCAAGCCCAACAGCCGTCTGCAGAAGTACCGGCTCACCGATGCCGGCCGCGCCTTGCTTAAAAGGAAGAACTGAACCGTCCCATATGCTTTAAACAATTTCCGGCAGGGGGTGGAAAAGCCGATGGACATAGAGAAACTATCGCTTCAGGAACTGAATAACCTGAAGATACGCATTGACCGGCGCCTGCGGGAGGCGGCGGGCGCTGACAGCCGCTCTTTGGCGGAGCGGCTCTTAGGTAAAGATGTTGTGGAATTGGTCGTTGTTGCGGTTAAAGGAAGGGCGGTGCGCTGCCGGATCCTTGATGCCGGCGAACAAGTAACTTTCCGTCCGGGATCGGGCGTAAGGACGGAAACCGAGGCCTATATCTTAACAGTCCGGCCCGGCAAGGCGTGGGTCTACGGCCGCACAACTTATCTTTCCGGTCAAATACTCAATATGCGGCTTGATATCCCCGCCCTCAAGCTGGTTCCTTTAAAGTTGGAAGATGAATACTTGTGGAATCCCCTTGAGGAATATTGGGGCGAAGAGGGCGAGCCGGTTATGGACTGCTTCAAGCCGATCATCGCCGCCGGCCCGCGCCCCAGTTTCGAGATGGAGCAGATCCTGCCCGGTTTCGACCCTGACGACCCGGATTCGGACCCTATAGGGCAAGCCGTAGATTTTTATGAGGCCGGCGACTCCGCTAAGTCTTACAAGGTTTTAAACCAATGCCTGGAGGAGGATTTGCGCGTGCTGGACGCTCACGCGCACCTGGGCAACTGGACCTTTGGTGATGATATCCCGCAAAAATGGGAGGCGGAACAGGCCCGGCGCCACTTTGCGGCCGGCGTGGCAATCGGGGATTTAACATTAGGACCCGGCTTTAAGGGCGTCCTGCAGTGGGGACGCATCAACAACCGGCCGTTTCTCCGCTGCCTGCACGGCCTGGCGCTCTGCTTCTGGGCTCTGGGAGATTTACAGAAGGCCGGGGAAATCTTTGAACGTATGCTCTGGCTAAATCCCAGCGACAACCAGGGCGCCCGCTTCTGCCTTCTTGAGACAGCCGCCGGAACGAGTTATGCGGAATCAGAATTGTGAAATAAATAGGGACTCGCCCCCAGTTCATCGGACTCGCAGTGTTTGTTAGTTTTTCTCCCAGAATTTATGACATTTAAGCGTTTAAGCAACATCCCGTATGCCCTTCCTTTTGTAGAATGTCTAAGTTAAGAAAAGGGGCAAAAATCAAAATTAGTCATTTAGCCATCAGCGTCCCGTATGCCTTACAGATTTAAGCTTCAGAATATGTTTCAATTATACAGGACGGGATAGTTCTTGATACTCTTATAGGGGTGACCTTCTGACTTATGTGGACCCCAGACTGGAGAAAAACCTTAACAGTATTTTCAAAAAATGATAAACTCTCTATGCAGTTTACCACCTTTTGCCGCGGTAGCTCAGTGGTAGAGCACTGGTCTGAAAAACCAGGTGTCGTTGGTTCGATCCCAACCCGCGGCAAATTTGTTTTTATCCTATGCCCCTTCATAATAAGATTCTGATAGCCGACGACGACGCGGAGATGCTCGAGATGCTCAGCAGCATGCTCGAAGGCGAAGGCTATACCGTGATAAAGGCGGAGAACGGCCTGGAGGCGGTGGAGCTGGCCCGCAAGGAACTGCCGGCGCTGGTGATGCTGGACATACACATGCCCAAGATGGACGGCCTGAAGGCCTGCAAGGAAATAAAATCGGACCCGGCCACCCGGAGCGTGCCCGTGGTCATGCTTACCGTCGAAGGCAGCATAAACGAGATACAGCAGGCCATAAGTTACGGGGCCAAAACCTATATTACAAAGCCCTCCAGCAGGGTTGAAATACTTAAAGTGGTGAAGAGCATCATCTAGCCGCACGCTGAGGGCAGCGCGTAAATAAAAAGGGCCCTTTCGGGCCCTTTTTATTTATCTCTTTGTAAGTCTACACTACCCTTAGCAGGGCGAAATGCAGATACTCGGTCTCGGGCATGCTGATCAGTATCGGGTGGTCCTTGGCCTGGCCGCGCAGCTCTACCAGCACGGCCTTTTTGCCCGCCCTGGCCGCCGCTCCGGCCAGCGTCTCCATGAACATCCCCCTTGAGATGTGGTGCGAGCAGGTGGAGACCGACAGGTAGCCGCCGCGCGGCAGGGCTTTTATCGCCGCGCCGGCCATGCGGCCCAGCATCTTCAGCGCCTGCGGCAGATGCTTCTTGTTGCGCACGATGTTGGGCGGGTCGAGCAGTATGAAGTCGGGGGCTTCCGGCAGCTGCCCCGCCTCCAGGGCCTCCAGGATGCGCTCCGCTTTTTCCTTCCTGAATATCACCTTTTTCTCCACCTTGTTGAGGGCGGCGTTCTCCTCGGCCATCTCTATCGCTTTTTCCGAGGAGTCCACGGCCCAGACCGCCTCGGCGCCGGCCTTGGCGGCCGTTATGGCGAAGGCGCCAAGGTAGGTGTGGAGATCCATAACCTTGCGCCCTTTGAAAAAGGGCACGAGGGCCTCGCGGTTCTCGCGCTGGTCGAAGTACCAGCCGGTCTTCTGCCCGCCTGCCATGGGCACCCAGTACTCGAGGCCGTTCTCGGTGATCTTCGCCTTTTCAGGCATAACTCCGAAAGCGGTCTCCTCGTATGATTTTAGGCCCTCCAGCTCGCGGAACTGGTGGGTGTTCTTGTAAAAGATCCCGCGGGGCCGCAGCAGGTCCGTGAGGGCGACCGTGACCTCGTCCTTGAGCAGCTCCATGCCGGCTGAAAGTATTTCCACCACTACGGCGTCGCCGTAGCGGTCCACGACCAGGCCGGGCAGGCCGTCCGATTCGCCGAAGCAGATGCGGCAGGCGCGCGAGATCCCCAGCGACTCGCGGTATTCCAGCGCGGCGGCAAGGCGGTTGTTTATAAAGTCTTTTGGCAGGTCCAGCGTGTTCTGGGCCAGCAGGCGCATGGCTATAAGGCTTTTCGGGTTGAAGAAGCCCACGCCGGCCGGCTTGCCGTCGGGGTAAAGCAGGCCGCAGACGGTGCCGGGCGGGATGGTTTTATCCACCAGTTCAAGTTCGTTCGAGAAAACCCAGAGATGTCCATGGGCCCGGCGCTTTACGGCGGCGGCGCGGAGTGTGAGGTTTTTCATAAGTTAGAGCTGCGGTGCATTAGAATGTGTTCCGGACATTTTACGCGTCGAGCGAGACTATGGCTTCCACGGCGGAGCCTTTTTTTACGTCGAAAGCGCGGGCGAAGTTGCCGTTCCGCACGGAGAATTCCAGGAAGCCGAAAGACCCTATAAGGGCCAGGGCTTCGCCCTCCGGGACCGAGGCGTAGGTAAGTTTCAGGTCTCTCAGCATGTGGTCGGCGATGTTGAACACCGCCCTGGCGCTCAGGTAGTCGCGCTTTATATTGGTGATCACGTTGCCGAAATGGTCTATGGCTATAACCTGGCCGGTTATCCTGTTGCCGGTTTTCACCGGAAGGGGAAAGGGGAAGCGGCGGTACCCGCTTAATACGGGGCCGATCTTGTTTTCCGGCAGGCCCTTCGCGATCGCGGCGGCCACCGGCGCCATAATATCCCGCCCGTGGAAGGTGGAGCTGATGTTCTCCATGAAAAGCGAGGAGTTGTTTATGAAGCGCGCCTCTTTTATTTTTTCCTTCTGCTCCACCCAGCTTATCAGCCCGTTGTCCGGGGAGATGAACTGGTAGTTCTCGGTGCGGGCCCAGATTATCCCGCGCCCCGTGCCCACCGTCGGGTCCACCACGGTCATGAACAGCGTGTGCTTCGGCATGTAGGGCATAGCCGTCATCAGGTAGAAAGCGGCTGTCTGTATGTCCTGCGGCGGTATCTGGTGGGTGATGTCTATGATGGCCAGGTCGGGGGCTTTGGAAAGCAGGACGCCTTTCATCGCGCCCACAAAAGGGTCGTGCGTGCCGAAATCCGAGAGCAGGGCGATGAACTTTGTTCTCATTCCTGGCTGTGCGCGTGGTGGCCGGTCGAGCCGGGGATGGTAAGCGGGAGCTTCTGTCTGCAGAGCGGGCAGTTGTCCGGGGGGAAAAGCTGCAGCGGGTAGGAGATCAGGCCGCGCACAGGCACGTTAAGGGTGAGGTCTCCCGTGGAGCGGTCCACTATCGCCGCGACGCCTATGACCTTGGCGCCGTAGGCGCGGGCCAGGTTTATGGCCTCGCTGCAGAGGCGGCCGGTGTTCAGGACGTCGTCCACCACCAGCACGCGCTCGCCTTCCGAGATCTTGAAGTCGCGCTTGAGCACCATGACGCCGTTGATCTTTTCCGTGAAGATGGAGCGGGCTTTCTTGACGCGCGCCACTTCCTGGCCGATGGCCATGGAGCCCACGGAGGGCGAGATCACGACGTTCACTTCCTGCGGGAACTTCGCCGCCATCTCCTTGGCCACCTTCTGCGCCAGGTGCGGGTACTGCAGCACCAGCGAGGGCTGGATATAGGTCTGGGTATGGAAGCCCGACGGGATCTGAAAATGGCCGTTGAGGATGGCCCCGTGTTCCTGCAGCAGCCCCACCACGTCAAATTTTCCTAGTTTGGACATTATTGCTTTCCTCCTGAGAAACTGTTTATCCTGGCGAAATCTATGGCCACGCCCTTCAGGGCGGCTTCCTTTATGAATTTCCCGCTCTCCTTCGGGCTTATCATCTTGAACTCCGGCTTCGTCATTTTGCCTTCTATGATAAAGGCCAGCGCCGGCTTTCCGCTCGCGTCCGTGAGGGCCTCCGGCAGGCTCCCCATGGAATCATACTTACCTGATATTGTATAAATTTTCACGCTCATGGTCTCGTTAGAAAAATCCAGCTGGCCGGAAGCGGTGGCCGAAAACTCCTTGCCGTCCATATAGAAGTTCTTTATCTCGACCTTCCCCTCGCTCAGGGTATAGTCCCCGCCGATTGAATTGAAGGAGACGTCGTTCACCTTGGAGCCGAACTTGAGCGCGCCCCTCCGGTTCATCTCGAAGATGAATCTCAGCGGCATGGAGAAGATATAGAAGATGCGGTCCTGCTCGGAGGTCTTCTGCACGTCGTAGAAGGTGCCGCTGCCGGATTTAATGGAGATGTCTCCCTTTATCCCGGAGATGTCCCCCGCTATGTTCTTGAGCGCGGCGGACACGTAGAAGTCGGCGGCGTCCATGTATTCGTGCTTGAAATGACCGGCCTGATAAAGCAGTTTTACGGAAGAGTAGCCGATGGGGATGGAGTTTTTCAGGGTCTTAAGCCAGACCAACTGTGAATCGACCTCCGGCATGCCGACGCGCGGCCCGCGCACCTCCTTTATATCCAGCACCAGGTTTTTCAATTCGGAGAAAAGCAGGTCCGCGGAATAACCCGTGAAGTCCACCGTCCTTTTCGCGGTGAAGGGGTTCCGCACGACCGCGCGGCCTTTTACCGGCCCGCTGTTGAATTTGCCGGAGTAGTTGAACAGCAGCCAGTCTTTCGCTATTTCCGTCTTGAGTTTCAGCCCGCTCAGGGTGCCCCCGCCCAGCGTCAGCTTGCCGCCGGAGGCCGTAGCGTAGCTGTTGGCGAAGTTCTCCGACAGCAGGGCGGCCAGGTCCAGCCCGGACGCGGTCAGGCCCCGGTACTTGAAACCGGCGCCGGAGGTGTTTATGAAAATCCTGGACAGGGAAGGCTTCCCGTTTTTTGACACCAGCTTGAGGCGGAGCTGGGCCTTGCCCGACAGATCGTCCATGTGAAGCGCGGACCCGTAGCGCTTGACCTGGTCAAGGCTGAACGGGGGCGCGGAAATCGTAAAGGCGTAAGAAAGCGTGGATTTGGAGAGGTCAAAGGAACCCTCCGCCTTTATGTTCAGGGGCCTGGTCAGCAGCCCCAGCTCCGCCGTCCCGGAGGACGTGAAAACGGCGTCGATCTCCCAGGAGGAGCGCGGGGCGGTGAAAGCCATGGGGGAGCTGAAAAGGTAGGCCAGGTCCCCGCTCTTAAAAGAGGGGGTGTTCGCCCTGAGCGTTATCCTGGGGGTGCGGAAATTCTTTATCCCGCCGGTGAACTTCGCGGTTTTATCCAGCAGGGTCAGGTCGGCGCGCAGGCCCTTCACCGAGGCCTCCTCCCAGTCGAACCCGGCGAAGTTTACGGTGCCTTCGGTGTATAGCCTGCCGCGCACCGGGCGCCGGAAGGCGTTGCTCTTGAAAAAGACCGAGGCGGAAAAAGGAGTGTCCGCGCCGGGCTTGAAATCCCTGAGGGTGAGGTTGAAATTATCGAAGGAGTGGCGCGCGCCGGATTCCATGTATCTCACCGAGACTTCCCCGTCCTTGATCTCAGCCTCGTCTATCTTGTTAAGGATGCTTTTCCCGGAGCTTTTGCGGTAGGAGGCGAAGATGTCCCCGGCGTTCCAGGTCCCGTCGGCGCGCTTGATAAGCTCTATCCTGGGCGAGACCAGCACCACGCTGTCTATCTCTATCCTGCGCTTCAGCAGCGGCAGCAGCCGGCAGGTGGCGTAGATGTATTCCGCCCTCAGGAAGTCCACGGTTTCGGGCCCCGGCTCGGTGACCCTGATGCCTTTTATCTTGATCTCCCCCGTGGCCGACAGCCTGGCCCATTCTATGTGTACGGGGCGCTTCAGTATTTCCTGGAACTGGTTGGTAACTATCGCCTCCAGGTCCTCCGGCTTGAACATTATCCTGAGCGTGAACAGGCCGGTGACCGCTATGCCGGCCGCCAGTATCAGCGGCAGGAAAATTATCCTGGCCATTATCTGTTTAAAAAGCTTCATGAATTGAAATATATTTTAGCAGTATTGACGGCATAAGAGGCGGCTGAAAAAATAGCGGCGTAGACCTCGCCCTGCGTTTCAAGGACCCGCGCCGAATATGCCCGCAGGCTCAGCAGGCCCGGGAAAAGCAGCTTGAGCGCCGCGGTCAGCCCCAGGCAGTTAAGCAGCAGCAGCACCGGGATGGAAAACACGGGGCCGCCGGCTTTCCTCAGGTCGCTCTGCACTGGGCCGGCGAGTATGTCCGCCGTGTGCAGCAGGTGGAAGGCCAGCGTGAAGCCCGCCGCGGCAAGGAACCAGGGTCTCAGCGGGGCGGCGTCCCAGAAGCGCCCGGCCAGCCAATAGGCGGAGGCGACGGCAAGGGTATACAGGGGGATGATGTAGGGCGCCAGGGAGATAAAGGCGTTGGTGGAGTCCAGCAGCACATAGCCGCTGCTTTTCTTTACAGAAATTCTCCTTATCCGCACGCCGCTGAACAGCGCAGCCAGCGCGTGCGTCAGCTCGTGCGCCGTCACGTACAGGCGCTTTCCTTGGCCGCACCCGTGGAACAACAGGCAGGCCAGCGCGCCGCAGAGAAGGGGGAAGGTGACGCTGAATCTGCCCAGCGCCGGCGCAAGCATCGCGGCCGTGGCCCAGGCCGCGGCCAGCGCCGCCGGCGCCAGGGCAATGCCGATAAGGGGTTTGATCGCCCTCTTCACTCCAGCATCCAGTCTTCAGCTTTAACGCCCTTCGCCGCCAGCTCCGCGCGCCAGGCGGCCAGCGCGGCGGGAAGTTTACTTTTGGCCTTTTCAGCCCAGGGGTTAAAAGGTGAGGGGAAATCCTTAGCGGCCGTCCGGTACCAGATAAAGGCCAGCTTTGCCGAGCTTTCCGAAATGAAAAAATCGCGCTCGGCCGAGGCGAGCGCCGCGGCGCGCCCGGACTGCTCTTTTGTCAGCCTGCCGCCGGCGGAATCTCTTTCGATGGCCGAGACCTGCCGCCGGAACAGGGCCTCGTAATGCGCCGCCTTGCGGCCGGGGTTATCGCGCCAGAGGGCCTGCTCGTCAGCCCTTAGCAGCGCGCCCCGCGAGCGCAGCGCCAGGTCGCCCGCGGCGAACAGGAAAAAAACCGGGACCGCTATGGCGATCCAGGTCCGGTAATTGCCGCTTAATTTGTTTTTCATTGCAAAAATACGCTAAAAATATTCAATGCAATTTCGGGAAGGATGAGGGCTGGCGGCAGGCTACGGCTTTCTCATCGCCGGCTGGGTTTTAAGGAGCCTGTGCACCAGGGAGGTGAGTATCTGGGGCTTCACCGGCTTCTCTATAAAATCCCGCACGTTGGGCTCCTGCTTTATCATGTCGGAGGTTGAGCGGTCGGTGTAGCGGCCCGTTATTATCACTATGGGGATATTCCCGGTGTCGTCGCTCTGCAGTTCGCGCAGTATCTCGAAGCCGCCGAACTTGGGCAGCATCAGGTCCAGCAGTATCAGGTCGGGGCTGACGGAGCGGGCCTTTTTCAGCGCCTCTTCCCCGTCGGCCGCTTTGTCGATCCGGAAACCCTCTTTTTTGATTATGAACTCAATAAGTTCCCGCACCGAATCGTCGTCGTCGACTATCAGGACCAGTTTGTCGGCAGGCTTGCCGAATGCGGAAGTGTTTTCCATTTCTTTCCCTTTTCCCCCCGGAAGAACTTAAATATTGGTGGTGACCAGCGTTTCGGTGGTCTGCACGCCGTGTATGCCGCGGACCTCGCGCACGATCAGTCCGCTCAGCTTGTCTATAGTGTCCGATTCCGTCACCAGGATGGCGTCCCAGCCGCCGAAGGTCATATAGACGTCTTTAACGCCGCGTATGTTCTTTATCTGCTGCACGGCTTTCTGTTCAAGGCCGGCCACAAGTTTGCAAAGCACAAAAGCAATCATATCGATTCTCCTTCCCTATATCCTCTCGTTCCACGCCGGGGTGCGGTACTTGGCTTCCGCTATCGCGCCGGTCTTCGCACACGCGTCTTCCGGCATCTCCGCGACTTCCCACTCCAGCCCGAATTCTCCGCCTAAAGCTTTGATAACCGCGTTCCTGTGCAGTGCGGCTTTCGAGCGCGCGTCCGGGGCCTGGAAGGAGGCCTGGTAGAGCATATGGCTTCCGAACTTCCGGAGCGCCCCGCCAAGCACTTTTTTACCATTATACAAAATATCCATATTAACCGGCTTGGCGAAGCAGTTCATCACCGGGTCGTTAACCGCGTAGTCCTTCGTTTTCTCGTTCAGCAGGTCGAAGCTCACTCCCAGGCGGGAGTATTCCGCGGTTATGGCGCTGTGCAGCCGGTCATAGGTCTTCCCGGGCTCGAAGTAGACGCCCGGCGAGGGGAAGATAAAGGAGAAGGTCAGGTCGGTCTCGTGGAAGACTATCCCGCCGCCGGTGGGCCGGCGCGTGACGGCCTTTATCGGGCAGCCGGCCGCCGAGATGGCTTCGGCCACGGCCAGCCGCCGCTGCGAATAGCCGAAAGTGATGCCGGGCTCTTTCCAGTTGTAAAAGCGCAGCAGGTACGGCGCCGGCATGGTCTCGCAGAGCGCCTCGTCCGCCGCCATCTGCCCGTAGACGTCGAGCGGCTGAGTTTCGATTATAAGAGCTTTATTCATGAACTGGTCTTCCACTGGTTAGCCGGTCGCCAAGCGGGATGGAACGCAAAACCGGCGTCGCGCACACCGTGCGCGCGCCTGCCTGCCTCAGGCTCGGCGCTACGCAAGCCTCGCCTTCCGGCGGCTTTTGCTAATCCATCCCGCTCGTCTACCGGCGGACCTTGCGTGACCCAGGTTTCCGATTCCCGACTCCCGGCTCCCGATCTTCGATTTTCGATTCTTCACCAATGCAGGTTCGGCTGTCTGGCGGCCTGCACTTCGTCAAGCCGCTTTACGGGCATGGTGTGCGGGGCGTCCTTAAGCTTCTGCGGGTCCGCGATGCCTTCGTCGTGCACGGCTTTCATGGCCGCCACGAATTCGTCCAGGGTCTCCCTGGACTCCGTCTCGGTCGGCTCTATCATGATGGCTTCGTGCACGATAAGCGGGAAATATATCGTCGGCGCGTGGAAGCCCAGGTCCAGCAGGCCTTTGGCCACGTCAAGGGTTTTCAGCCCTTTCGCCAGCATGTCCGGGCCGGGGGTCAGCACGCACTCGTGCATGCAGTATTCCTTGGAATACGACGGGTACATGTCCTTGAGCAGCGCCGCTACGTAGTTGGCGTTGATTATGGAGCAGACGGCTATCTCGCCGAACTCCTTTGCCGAGTGGGCCAGCATGTAGGCGTAAGCTTTCACCAGCACGCCGGTGTTCCCGAAGAAGGCCTTCACTTTGCCGATGCTGCGGCCGTCGCCGAAGTCGGAGAGGTATTTCCCGCCGTCCTTCTGCACCAGCGGCACGGGCAGGAACGGGGCCAGGTGCTTGCGGCAGACTATCGCGCCGGCGCCGGGGCCGCCGCCGCCGTGCGGGGTGGAGAAGGTCTTGTGGAAGTTCAGGTGCATCATGTCAACGCCCAGGTCGCCGGGCTTCACCATGCCTATCAGCGCGTTGAAGTTGGCGCCGTCCATGTAGAGCAGCGCGCCCGCCTCGTGTACGGCCTTCGCGATGGCCTCTATGTTGCTCTCGAAGATGCCGACGGTGTTCGGGACGGTCAGCATCAGCACGGCGGTCTTCGGGCCGATATGCTTCTTCAGCTCCTCTACGTTCAGCCGGCCGTCCGGCTGGGAGGCTATGTTGACGGTGTTGAAGCCCATCATCGAAGCTGTAGCGGGATTGGTGCCGTGGGCGGAATCGGGGCAGACGATCTCGGTGCGGGTTTCGCCTTTCGCCTCGAAGTAGGCCTTGGCCAGCAGCAGGCCGGTGAATTCGCCGTGGGCGCCGGCGGCGGGCTGCAGCGTTATCGCGTCGAGGCCGCAAAGCTCGCAGAGACGGGCGGAGAGGTCGTGGATCAGCTCCAGTGTGCCCTGCGCGCAGTTGTCGTGCGCGAGAGGGTGCAGGGCCGCGAAGCCCTCGAGCGCGGCGGCTTCCTCGTTGAAGCGCGGGTTGTACTTCATGGTGCAGGAGCCGAGCGGGTAGAAGTGCGTGTCCACCGAGAAGTTCAGCCGCGACAGGCGGGTGAAATGGCGCACCACGTCGAACTCGGACAGCTCCGGCAGGCGCGGGGGGGACTTGCGGCGGAGGTTCGCCGGCACGTTCGCTTTGGCGCGCAGCGGGTTCTTGCAGCACAGTCCGCGGCGGCCGGCGTCAGACTTCTCAATGCTCAGGCGGTTGTCAACGGAGGCGCAGCTCATATGGCCTCCTTTACGGCGGTTTCCAGCTTCAGGATGTCGGCTTCGGTCTTGGTCTCCGTGGCGCAGACGAGCAGGGTCTCGCCGAGCCCGGGGTAAAGCGGGGCCAGCGGCAGGCCTATATCCACGCCGCTGGCGGCGAGGACTTTTTCGCGCAGCTTCGCGGCGCTGCCGGGCACGGAGATCACGAACTCGTTGAAGAACGGTCCTTTGAACTTGAGGGAGACGCCCTTTATGGAAGCGAGCCGTTCGGCCGCGAAGGCGGCCGCCCCCCAGTTGGCTTCGGCGAGTTCCTTAAGCCCCACCGGCCCGTAGAGCGAGGAGTAGATGGTGGCGGCCAGGGCGCACAGCGCCTCGTTGGAGCAGATGTTCGAGGCGGCCTTGTCGCGGCGTATATGCTGTTCGCGGGCCTGGAGCGTAAGGACGAAGCCGCGCTTGCCGTCCTTATCCTTCGTCAGTCCGCAGATGCGGCCCGGCATCTGCCGGACGTGCTCTTTTTTGCAGGAGAACAGGCCCAGGTAGGGCCCGCCGTATGAGAGGGGCAGGCCGAGGCTCTGTCCTTCGCCCACGGCGAAATCCGCGCCGTACTCGCCGGGTGTCGCAAGTAGCCCCAGGCTGACGGGGTCGGCCGCGGCCACCAGCAGGGCGCCGGCTTTCTTCGCGGTTTCGGCGACGCCTGATATGTCCTCTATGAGGCCGAGGAAGTTGGGCGTCTGTACGGCCAGGCAGGCCGCGC
>JAUSCK010000102.1 GCA_030651035.1 Elusimicrobiota bacterium | reverse complement strand
GCAGCTCCAGATTCCTTGTATTCCGTCTTTCCGGCGGAAGCCGGAATCCAGTTCCCCTTGATGCTGGGCACCGGCTTGCGCCGGTGAGACGGACCAATTGGAACTTTCAGGTTCAAAGCGCCTTAAGTTAGCGCCATTCGTGTCTGTCCCCCATTAGACCTTTTATTTCCCCATTTACGGATTAAAGCCCCGACGGGACCGCAAGGCCGCGGGCGTCGCAGAAAGCGCGCAGGTCCGCGGGCAGAGGGACGGAGAACACGCGCTCTATCCCCGCTTTACGCATATCTATTTCAGTGCAATGCAGCGCCTGCCGCGGCAGCAATAGTTTTTCTTCCAGGGCGGGCGTCCAGCCATTGTCGAGAAAATCCAGGTAATATTGAGCGTCCGGCCCGTAGATCTTGTCCCCCACCAGGCTGTGTTCCAGCCATTGCGCGTGGGCCCGGATCTGGTGCATGCGGCCGGTTTCGGTAACTACGCGCGCCAGCGTAAAACCGCCGCCGCTGGAAAGCGGGGTGAAGTGCGTCACCGCGGACCGCCCGTCCGGCCTTATGCCCGCTTTGAAGTATACCGGGCTGCCTTCATCGTCGCCCAAAGGCTGGTCAACCGTCACCGGGCCGGAAAATTCGCCAGTCATTATCACCAAGTAGGTTTTTCCGACCTGCCGCCGCTGCATGGCGGTCTGCAGGCGGCCTGCCACCGCGGGGTTTTTAGCGAACACGACCACGCCGCTGGTCTCGCGGTCGAGCCGGAAGACCAGGTGGGCGGCGGCAAGGCCGAAGTGCTCGCGCACCGCGCCGGCAAGGCTGGACCAGGGCCCGGCCTTGGACGGGTGGCAGACCAGGTCCCCGGGTTTGTTTACGACTATAACTTGGTCGTCGTGGTGGATTATCCAGCTGTCGAGTTCCGCCGGGGCTATCTGCCCCACGTTCACCAGCCGCGGCCGGCGCGGCCAGGGGCAGGCCAGGCGGGGGCTGAATGCGGGGCGGTCTTTTTCGTTCATGTGATGTGTCAGCTTGCCCTTCCCGCCCTTGCCATTAAAAATAATATAGAAACCGTCCCGGCTGGCTACTGATCAGAGAAGGGAAAAGGTACCCGGAGACTTTCCTCCAGGGTAAGGTCTCCGGGTTCTGTGTGCTAACCCGCCTGCACGACCGGCGGGGCGGACGATGAGGTCCAGGGGATGGACTGAAGTTCGCTTTTGATGTAATGGAGTATCGCGGGAGAAAGCATAATGCCGGGTATTCCCATGACGGTGTTGCCTATAACGATGGCAATAAGCATCTGCCACATCGGCAGATTCACGCTTGACCCCATTATCTTGCTGTTTAAAAAATATTCAAGTTTGTGAATAAAGATCAGAAAGCCAAGGGCGAGCAGCGCCTGATTAAAGGAGATCCCGAGGGCGGTTACTACTATAACCGTGTTGGTAATAATATTCCCTATGATCGGCATTACTCCTATAATGAAAGTCATTGTGATAAGAAAAGCCAGATGGGGCATTGCTATGAAGTAAAGGAACAGCGCCGTCAGTATGGTATTTATCATTGAAATCATGATCTGCGCCCCAAAAACTTTCTCGAAACTATAAGTGAATCTGCGTATGCGCAGATTGGTTTCTTTGCGGACCGCGTCAAAAAGATCGGCTGCGTATCTCGGGGGTTTCCCGCCGACAAAGAAAAGCACGGCTGCCACTACGCCGATGATCATATGAAAGACTTCGCGGGTGAAAAGTGTGCTTGCCCGTGTAATACTCAGCGCATTGGCCAGCATCTTATTGTTCGCGAATTCGCGTAAGTCCTGGAAATTGGCGAAGGGGAGGTCCAGGCCGTATTTTTGCGCGAGACTCATCACCTGCGGAAGCGCGACCTCTACGATGCTCGGCAAGGTAAGCAGTGTCTGCTTTATGAACCGCAGAAAAACCACGGTCAAAACGGCTGCCGCTATAATAAAGACAAGCGCCGACGCCCACCGCGCCATAGAGCCCGGGGTGCGCCATCTGGCGGCTTTATAAATAGTTTCCATCAACATAAAGGAGAACAGCGCCGCCAGGACCACATGTCCCATGCGGAATACCATGATGGCCAGTAACATGAGCGCCATTAAGGCATAAGATATTCTGGTAGCTATTGTCATAATTCCAAGAATAGCATTTGTTTTGCAGGAAAGATAACCACCTTGCTAATGCCGGTTTCGCCCAGATGGTAGAGTAGCGGTAAGCAGATAGGGTAAAATATCAGATATAACTTGCGCCTTTCGGCTGCGCCGGCCACCATGAGATCACTTTTTAAATTTTCTTTTTCCTTAATTCTTTTCTTGTCCCTGGCGGCGGGGCCCTGCGCCGCGGCTTCCTCCGGGACCGTAGAGGCGGGACCCGCGGCGCCCGCAACGGCCAACCTTGTGGCGCGCCTCCTGGAGGAGGGCCACTACGGCCACAAGCCCGTGACCGTCGAGACTTCCCGGGAACTGCTGAAGCTCTACTTGCGGATGTACGATCCGTACCACCTGTTCTTTCTCGCCGCGGATATAGAGGAATTCAACTCCCGCTTCGGCCCCGGCCTGGCCCCGCGCCTGAAGGCCGGCGACGTCGAGCCGGCCTACTTCGTCTTCAACCGGTTCATGACGCGCCTGCAGGAGCGGGTCGGCTGGACGCATGAGCTCGTCCGCTCCACCTTCACCTTCACTTCCGACGAGACCATGCAGGCGGACCGGCGCGAGGCCGCCTGGCCGGCCGACGAGGCCGGGGCGCGCGAGCTTTGGCGCAAAAGGATAGAATTCGACATGCTCCAGGCGAAGCTGGACGCCGCCAAGCCGGCTGACTGGGCCAGGGACGTGCGGAAGAACTACGACCGGCTCCTGGACAACTACAGGGAGCTGGACTCGGGGGACGTGCTTCAGAGCTATCTTACCGCGCTGGCCGGCTGCTACGATCCGCACAGCGCCTACATGGCCGCTCCTGCGGAGGAGAATTTCGATATCGGCCTGGGGATCTCCCTGATAGGCATCGGGGTGACCCTTCAGACGGAGGAGGGCTACGCCAAGATCCTTGCCGTAATCCCGGGCGGCCCGGCGGAAAAAAGCAACGCGTTCCATCCCAACGACCGCATAGCGGCCGTGGCGCAGGGAACCGACGGCCCCTTCGTAGAGGCCGCGGGCATGAAGCTCGACCGCCTGGTCAAGCTCATCCGCGGCGAGAAAGGGACCGTTGTCCGCTTAAGGCTGATCCCCGCCGACGCGCTGGACCCCTCGGCCCGCGTCACGGTGACGCTGGTGCGCGAGAAGATCCTGCTCCGGGACCAGCAGGCCAGGGCGCAGATCGTCCTCGTCCCGGGCGACGACGGCAGGGGCCTGCGGCTGGGCGTCATTAAGCTCCCGTCGTTTTACGCCAAGATCGGCCCCTCGGGAGAGGAGAGCACCACGCGCGACGTCAAGATCCTGCTGGATTATCTGAAACTGCAGGACGTGGCGGGCGTCATCATCGATCTCAGGGGCAACGGCGGGGGGTCCCTGGAGGAAGCCGTCAACATGACAGGGCTTTTCACCGGCGGCGGGCCGGTGGTGCAGGTGCGGGACTCACGCGGCGAGGTCAGGACTTTAAGCGCGCCCGGGACCGGGCCTGACTACGCCGGGCCTGTGGCGGTGCTCGATTCCCTGTTCTCGGCCTCGGCTTCGGAAATAGTTTCCGCCGCGCTTAAGGATTACGGGCGCGCCGTGCTGGTGGGCGAGAAAAGCACCTACGGCAAGGGTACGGTGCAGACCGTGGTGGACCTGGATCAATACATGCCGGCGGCTCTGCGCCAGTACAAGGCCGGGGGGCTGCGGCTGACCATCCAGAAATTCTACC
Organism: Elusimicrobiota bacterium; assembly: GCA_030651035.1. Classification (GTDB taxonomy): domain Bacteria; phylum Elusimicrobiota; class Elusimicrobia; order Elusimicrobiales; family UBA9959; genus UBA9959. The sequence goes on along the minus strand of JAUSCK010000102.1, from coordinate 9,175 downwards.
GGGTTTCGGGCGGCTCCACCCAGAATCTCGGCGTGCCCCCGGACATCGTGCTGCCGTCCCTGAACGACTACCTGGACCTGGCCGAGTCCTCTCTGCCCAACGCCCTGCCCTACGACCAGATCCCCCCGGCTTCCTATAGTCGCATCGACGCCGTAGCCCGGCCGGAGCTCGCCCGGCTGCAGGCGGCCTCGGCGGAAAGGGTCGCGGCCTCGCCCGACTTTAAGTTCGTGAGGCAGGACATCGCGCTTTACCTGGAGCGCAAGAAGGATAAGACCGTCTCCCTTAACTCCGCCAGGCGCCTGGCCGAGCGCAAGGAGGACGAGGCCCGGAAAACCGAGCGTAACAAGGAGCGCGCCGCGCGCGGGATCCCGCCGCTGTCCGTCACTGCTATCACTTTACAGGATATCGAAGCCGGAAAACCCCTGGTGCTCAATTCGACCTCGGCCATGGCGGTCGCCTACTCCACAGGGGCGCTGCCGGGCGCTTCCGTCCCGGGGCTGGCCGTTTCCTCCGCTGCCGTTTCTTTCGCAGTGACGGCCGCGAGCGCCGCCGTTGCCGGCGTTGAGGTTTCCACCTCGGCGGTGGAAGGGGGCGGTTACGCCCGTGCTCCTCCCGCCGGGGATTTTGAACTGGAGGAAGCAGCGCGCGTGCTCTCGGACCTGATAGCTCCCCGTCTTTCTCAACACTGACCGTGTAAATGTAAAAACCCCGGCTTTTGGCCGGGGTTTTGCTTGATACGGTATCAAGTTATTTTTTGTCTTTAACCGAAGAATTGGCGTTTATGAAAAGCGCCCTCTGCGCCCCGTCCGCCCCGCCGGGCTCTGTTTCCTCCGAGGCGCGGGTATAGCCGGGCCAGGGCTGCGCGCCCCGGCCGACCGCCACCAGCAGCCAGTTCGGCAAAGCGTGGTTCCTCGCCGCGATCTTGTAGAGCTGGCTTTTCTCGCTCCCGAAAACGGCCCAGTTGGAGCCGAAACCCGAATCCTCGATAACGACGGCGTAAGGGCTGGTGCGTCTTTTCCCTTTCCCCTTCGGCCAGAAGGACGTGAACGCCGAAACCGCGTCGCAGTACAGGTAGCAAAAAAGGATCCGCTTCGGCCCGTGGGTATTATCGTATTCCGGCCCGCGCTCCAGCACCGCCCAGAAGCCCCACTGCAGTTCCGGGGCGTGGAACATATCTATGTCGGAATAAGTCTCCCTGAGGTTCTCCCAGCCCTCGGGGAAGAAATCCTTCTCCCCGCCCTCTACCGCGAAGAGCGTTTTGTAGCCCTTCTGCAGACCAGCGAGGTTTTCACCCAGTTGTTTAACTATTTCATTTTTCTTTGTGGAGTAATCCGCGTAGATAAAACAATGGGCGGTATGCGAGCCGCGAAACAGCTCCAGCGGCTGGCCGTCCGTCCCCGCGCCGGGATAAAAAACGACTCTGGACCGGGTTATTTCTTTGAAGGGAAATTCCGGCAGCTGCGTGTTTTTTCTGTCGCTATTTAAGAAGATCCTCTTGCAGGCGGCGTCGGGGGAAAGCGCCGCCGGAAAGGAGCTGCCGCTTTCCGCTGCGCTTTTGGGGCTTTTTGAAGCCGACTCGAGCCAGAAAGCGTTCTCAAGCCAGGCCGGTGGGATTTCCTTATCCTGTAAAAGCGCGTCTCTTAGTGGCATTGTAATAGTTTACTACATCGCCGCGCAGCCGTAAAACCGGGTTGTTGTCTGCCTGAGGTAAGCTGTTTGGCTTAGTCCGGCCCGGATAACAACGCGACACGCCCTTGTCGGGTTAGTCTGCTAAGCTATGGGATAGGCCGGAGGATATTTAAAAGAGAATTCGTATTCCTCGTCTTAAATTTGGAAATGGGGAGGTAAAAGTGATAGATTAGGCGTGGCGGCATAGTGCGCCTTTTGTCTTTAATGGAAGTGCAGGGCAGATGTCAGGTTATCGGAAAATCTATAAGTGGGAATAGGAGATATTATATGGCAAATTTAAACAAGGTCATGCTCATCGGCCGTCTGACCCGCGATCCCGAGATCAAGGAGTTCAGCAACGGCGGCAAGGTGGCCAACATCGGCTTCGCCGTGAACAACCGCCGCAAGAACCAGCAGTCCGGGCAGTGGGAAGAGGTCCCCGTGTGGGTGGACCTGAAGGCTTTCAACCGCGAGACCGGGCGCAAGCTGGCCGACCTGATAGAAAAATACCTGCACAAGGGCTCGCAGGCCTATGTGGAAGGGCACCTCGTCCTTGAAGAATGGGCCGGGAAGGAAGACGGCAAGAAACAGACCAAGATGGTGGTCTACGTCGACGAAATAGAATTCCTGGGCAGCCGCGGTGACAGCGCGGCCGGCGCCTCCGAAGCGGCCGAGCCCGCCGCCGCCAAATCGGCCGCCTCCGGCGGAGGCGGGATAGAGGAAGTTCCGTTCTAAGGCCGGAGTTGCGTCCGACCGGGAAATAAGGCCATGGCCTTAAAATAACGGTCGGCCGCGGTCTGGCGTCCCTTGTATAATGGAATACCTCTCCGCTTTTGCCAAAGAATTTTTTACGCTCACTTGGATGGTGCTGCCCTATTTCCTGGGCGGGGCCGCCTTCGGCGCGGCGCTGGACGTGTTCGTTAAGCCCGAGTTCGCGCTGAAACATCTGCGGGGCGGCTGGCTTTCCATGGCCAAGGCTTCCATCCTGGGAATGGTTATGCCCGGCTGTTCCTGCGCCACCATGCCCATGGCCGACGGCCTGCGCCGCAAGGGCGCGGACTTGGGGACTGTCACCAGTTTCCTGCTGGCCTCGCCGCTGGTGAGCCCGCAAACGCTGGTGCTCACCTGGGCCGTGCTGGGCTGGAAATTCGCCGCTGCCCGCGCGCTGGCCGCTTTCTGCGGGGCCATGATGATCGGCTCCATTTTCCTGTGGCTGGAGCGCCGTATGCCCGGCTTCCTGGACATCCCGGCGCAAGTCCCGGCGAAGAAATGCTGCCCGGGCTGCGGCAGTTCCGGCGCGGATGAAGACGGGGCGCCCAGGAAGTTCTGGCCGGTCTTTATGGAGATACTGAAGGACCTCGCCAAATATTTCGTCCTGGGCATGGCGATAGCGAGCCTCCTCACCGTGCTTATCCCGCCGGCCGCGATCCCCCGCTATATCGGTTCCTCCGGCCCGCTGGCCTACATCGCAGCCGTGCTGCTGGGCGTGCCGCTTTATGTCTGCGAGGGGGAGGAGATTCCCCTGACTTTGTCGCTGATGAAGCTGGGCCTTGGCCCGGGGCCGGCTTTCGCCTTCCTGCTGGGCTCGGTCGGAACCTGCATCCCGACAATGATAATGTCGCAAAAACTCATAGGCCGGCGCGGCCTGCTGGTCTACGCCGCCTGGTGGGTGGCCTTCGCCTTCAGTGCCGGCCTGTTGTTCAGCTTCTTCTGGTAGATATAAAAGACAAATAAAAAACCTGAGGTCTCCCGCGCGGGGTTCTTTTCATACGACCCTGGGATGGGGGTATTACTTCTTTCTGCCGGAAAATTTCAGGAACCTGAAGGTAACAGCAAACCCGTTCTTGCTTTCGATCTCTTTTTTTACGTCGTAAAAAAAGCCGTCGAGGCGCTCTTTTTTTAGGGCCGCCGTCAGGCCGGCGGCCGGCCCGGAGCCTCTCATCCAGCTTATCGCCGAGGAGGCGTCCCTGAACCTGTGTTCCAGCGAGCATTCTTCCAGCCTTTCAATAGCCAGGCCGCTTTTTTCGGCGCTTCTCCTGAAGCCTTGCATATCCGGCGGGAAATTTATCGGGGGGAAACACCTGATGTAGCCGGGATTCCTGAAAAGCACCGGCATAACCGTTCTTTGAAGCTCGGAGAGGGATTCGTGTGTGTTTATCAGCATGGCCGCGGTGCCGCCCGTGTCCAGCGCCCGGCAGACCAGTTCTAGCAGCCGGTCCAGCGGGCAGTATTCGGCGGCCCAGAACGAGCCGATAAAATCGGCTGACCCGGCCGGGCGGCTTCCGAGGAATTCAAGCATTTCGGCCCGGGCGAAGCGCGTTACCGACAGCGCGCCGGCGCGGAGCTTCTCCGCCTCGCGGAGCATCGCCTCCGAATTGTCGCAGCCTTCCACCAGGCCGGTGGGGCTTACCGCCTGGTCCAGGAGCAGGGAGGAATAGCCGGTCCCGCAGCCCAGGTCCAGGCAGCGCATACCTGGCCGCAGGCCCAGGCCGGAAATAAATTCCTTCGTCGCTTGCTTAAGCATGGGCCGGGTCTCGGCGGACTCGTAAGTCCGCGCCCTCAGGTCGTAGTCTTCCCGGTAAGCGTCTTCCCCGGATCGGGAGAGCCCCCCCGCCAATTTAAACAGCGTTCGGAGCAGGAGGTTCATGCCGGCTCCGCAGCCGGTTTCATGGCGGCGAGCTTCCTGTCCCTGTCGTTCCTGAACAGCGCTTCCCAAAAAGGCAGGGCTTCGCCGCCGTTGGTCACGTGGCTGATGGGGAACTTCCTGACTTCGTCGAGGTCTATATTGCCGGCCGTCGGCCATGAAAATATCTCGATCTCGAAAGTCGTGCGCTCTTCCGGCTGCCGGTCGGGCTCGAAGGCCATCCTGAGCGCGCCCGAGGCTCCAGCCCGGCGGTACACGTCCTTCCAGAAAGAAAAGCGCGGGTGCGCGGCGGCGCGGCTCCGCCTCTTAAGGATATTGAAAATATTCATGACAAAATAATTAGCGGTGCCGGCCCGGCGGTTCGAGACGGCGTTCTCCCTTAATATCTCGTCGAGGGAAAAGCCAGTCGCCGCCGAAACCGTTTTCAGGAGGTCGCTCATATAAATGGGCTCGCGCGGACCGTAGGTGCCGATATCCGAGACGTTTCTCAGGCGCAGCTGCCTGATAAAGTCCAGGTTCGCCAGCCCGAAGCGCAGCACATCCGCGAACTCGTCCTCGTTCACCCCCCGGGCCAGCGTCATGGAGAGGATGGTGGGGATCTTCAGCTTTTTCAGGTTGCCCAGCGCCCGCAGTTTCTCAGAGGAGAGGTCGCGGCCGTTGAAAGCCGCGTGCGTAGACGGGCGGAAGCCGTTCAGGGAAAAGATGCAGTAATCCAGCCCGCTGCTCTTAAGAAGGGAGGCGTAAGAGGAGGAGGCCAGTTTCAGCCCGTTCGTAAGCAGGACCGCCCGCTTTTCAGGGTGGCTGCTCTTTACGTGCTTTATAAGGTCAGGCAGCTCCGGGCGCAGGCAGGGCTCCCCGCCCGAGAAAACGATGTGCCTGGCCGGGGACGCGGCTATCAGGCCTTTGATCCTGTCGACCGTGAACTCCCTGCCCCTCTCCGGCAGGTAGCACCACCGGCAGGAAAGGTCGCAGGCATAGCTTACCGGTATCACCAGGCCATAATGGAGCGTCCGGTTCTTTTTGGTCGAGGAGCACTTCAGGTACAGGCCGGCGTCCGTGTCCGCGACCTCTGAAAAGGCGCCGTGCTCCCCGCACTTCTTTTCAATTACGGCCTTGCCGCCGGCCAGGTAAAGCTCGGCGTCTATCTCACGGAGACAGGCGGGACAGAGGCTTCTGGTCTTTTTGATCAGCTGTCGGTCCATAAATCTTTGGAGCTCTACTTGCAGCCCAGCTTGCGGTAGAGCTTCGGGACCGGGCGGTTCCCCAGCGAAGCCATGACCTGTTTTAGGGCCCCCGGGTCTTTCAGGGGGAGCTTCCCGCCGGACAGCCGGTCTATCTCCCTGTAGGCCAGCTGGCTTATGCAGCCGTGAGCGTGCTCCGGGAAACTTTTCAGCATCCTTTCATAAATATCGCCGAAAGCCTCTTCGCTTATGTTGCCGAAGCCCAGCGGCACGAAATCGCAGGGGCAGACGTCACCGTCGGCGTTCACGTAGACGTGGGTCCTGGCCGCGCTGCAGCCGAAGTTGTTTATGGCGCCTATGTGCGGCAGCGACATTATCGCGGGCAAAGAGGGATCCTGGTTTATTTCATACTGCAGCTCCACGAACTTCATCACGTCCCGCTCCTCCAGCATCTCGAAATTGCCCTTGATGAGCTTCCCGCAGGGCTTCGGCCGCAGGATCCTAATCTCATGCACGCCCAGCCCGCCGGCGAATTTAATGAACTCGTAAATTCTCCCGGAATAAAGAATATCCTTCGTGATAACCATCGAGATCGCCGTATAGAGCCCCGCCGCTATCGAATTTTTCAAAGCCGCGACGGCCTCGCCGTAGGCCGAAGCCGAGTTCCTCTTGCTGTTATGCTCCTTCTCGACGTGGCTGTCCAGGCTCACCACTATGGCTGTAAGCCCGGCCGCCTTAAGCGCGCGCGCCCGCGTCTGGTCGAGAAGATGCCCGGAGGTGAAAAGCAGGGTGTAGGAACGGTCGTCCGCAAGGGAGATCAGCTTTTCCAGGTCGGGCCTGAGCAGCGGCTCACCGCCTGTAAATCCTATACAAGCGGCTCCCATGTCCTGCGCCTGTTTGACCGAACGGGCCAGGGTTTCAAAGCCAAGGTCAGAACTGCTTCCTCCTGAATTGCTGCAGTAGCTACAGCTGAGATGGCACCTGTTCGTAACCGAAAAATAGACCGAAAGCGGATTGATCCCGCCTTTTGACACGTTCGCGAAATAGCGCAAGGCGGTCGTATACGCCCTGGTGTTCAGCGGCGTATAGGTAGTGTTGACGAAAAGCTTGCCGTTAAGGTCCGTCACCTTTTCGAACCTCATTTGCCTCGCCATGAACCACAGGAACTTTGGCGGCAGGCCGAACAGGTCCCCGCTCATGGCGGCGGCGCCCAGGCGCAGGTATTTCAAGATCCCGGTGTAATGTTTTGCTTTCATGAGATCACCCCAGATGAAGATCGGCCAAAGAAGAAAACGTGACGAGCAGTATGTTCATAAATATCGCCTTGGAAAGGCCGGGGTTGCGCATCACGGTTCCCGCCGCAAGGAGCAGCGCGGCGGCGGCGGCGCCTCCCAGGTATACATTCCCGCACATCCCCAGCAGGTACGGCAGCAGCGAAACAGGAATGCCGGCCAGGGCCAGGAACACGGCCGCTTTGCGGGCTTTTTCTTCCCCGATCCGCAGCGGAAGGGTCGTCCCGCGCCCGGCCTTGTCGCCCGGTGAGTCAATAATATCGCGCATGATCTCGTAGGCCATGATGTTGAGAAAGAACCAGACCGGGAATATATAAAGGCTGTCGCGCCGGGAAGATGAATTCCCGCCCGAGGTCAGGGCAAGCGCTAAAGGGTAAATGGAGGCCACGACGAGAGAGATCGCGGCTTCCTTGAAGAGCCCCAGCCTTTTGGAGTAGAGATTGTAAAGCGCGACCCCGGCCGAAAGCGGCAGGATTACGGCCGTGAACCACCGGTTCACAAAAAAAGCGCAAACAACCCCCGAGGAAAATAACGCCAACACGAACCAGCCGGCAAGCCCCGCTGACAACCGCTTGCCGACGAACATGCTGTCCGGCCGGTTAAGCCTGTCATATCGCACGTCGCACAGGTCGTTCATAAGGTACCCCGCGCACAAGATAAAGAACAGAGACGCCGCACCCTTCAGAAAGACGGCAAGGAATGGCGGAGAAAGCAGTACGCCTACCGAACCGCAGGCGTACGCCGAGATGGTGAACACACCGGCGAGAATGGAAAATATCTTTCCAAGATTGACGAGGAGCGACATATGGATTCCTGGCAGTATCCGGCGAAACGATGGCCGGCGTGGCCGCCTGCCGCGGCCAATTGCAGGCGGACCGTAAGAGTTATTCCTGTTACTTCTTTAATATGCAGCGGTCGCGGATCCCGGTGAATTTCCGCATTACTTCCCTCTTTTCCGCCAGGCCTTTCGCGCTCTTCAGGTCGCGCATGATCAGCGAGTACATCGCGATAGCGTCTTTAGGGGCGATTTCCATACGCGTGTCGGGAAGGCCTTCCAGGCCGCTGAAAATCAGCCATTGCTTGCTGACACGGACCACGGAAAGTTCATTTTTAACTGCTTTTCCCTTGAACTTCACCTGCCCGGGGTTAAGCAGGACCGCGTGGAGCAGGCCGTCCAGACGCATATATTTCCTGACCAGCCAGTTCCCGATGTCCGGGATCCTGTACGAGGCCTCCCAGCCCGGCTTGAACAGCGCGTTTATAACAAGGAACTCTTCCGTGTCGTCCAGCTTCCCGTCCTTGAAGAATTCCTTTATGTTCAGCACGCCCTCGTCGGTGAGCGGGACCACCAGCGTCGGCTCTATGTCGACGTTAAGCCCCCTCTCTACCTCCACCCCGCCGTCCCTGAGGCGGACGGTGAACCCGGTCCCCTCGTGCTCTTCCAGGGTTATGTAGACGGCGTCGAACAGCCCTTTCGCGAATTCCACGGCGGCTGGGATCTTCGCAGCCTCCTTCAGCGCTTTTTCAAGCTTCAGCTCCTCGGCGCTGAAATTCTCCACTTTCCCGCGCGTGTAGCGGGTGCGGGTTTCCGCCTGTTCGTTGCGGCAGCAGCAGCCCGCGAAAAAAATCGATATTGCCGATAGAAATAATATTCTTTTCATTTTTCCCTTGCTCTTCGCTGTCAGATAGCCGCTGCGGCTGTCGGCGCCAATTAATCTTCCGCACTCCGGCCCGGGCGATCGCCCTGGGCGCGTATTCCTATAATTTATATTTTTTTTCGAGGTTTTGAAAGGATAAAAGCCGGCAGGCCGATCCTGCGGTCCTAACTGGGGCAGGGAAAAGATAGAGGCAGGGGGAGAACTAACGATAGCCTGCCCTATGGCGCCTGCAGATCCTTAGCCTTCAGCGAGGGAGCGCTGTTCAGCTCCTTCTGAAAAGCGGGATTAAAAAACCGGGTCCTTTGGAGGACCCGGTTTTTTATTGTGTGCGCGGCAACTTCAGTTCTTAGTTGCAAGTTCCCTGGTACGTGTAGATCCTTTCCGAGCTGGAAGCCTTGCCCTGGTAGCCGGCAAGGGTTTTCTCGCCCTGCACGAACTTGGCGTTGATGTCCCTTAAGGTGGTTTCAATGAAGTAGCGGACGAACATCGAACCGGGCCGGCTCACCCAAACGGTATGGCAATTGGGTGTGTTATACTGGCCGGGATGCGGATACTGACCGGGGTACTGGCCGTGGTTCTTGCTGACCTCGGCGTTGGGCACTGAGGGCACGGAGGCGAGGTTCGAGAAGTCAGTGGTCTGGTCTAACTTGGCGATAGTAGCCTGAGTGGTTTCAAGGGCGGGCTCCACGCTCTTGGCGATAGAGCGGCAAACCGTCTGGGGATACTGGTAAG
>JAUSCK010000093.1 GCA_030651035.1 Elusimicrobiota bacterium | reverse complement strand
AGGGCAGCCGCTTCCGGGGTTACACTCTCCAGGATGGCGCCTTTCGCCACTTCTATCTCCTGCAGTATGGCCGTCCGCATGAAATCCTGACTTTTACCCGCCCTGTCCAGCAGGGCCGCAAGCCCTTTTAAATAGCCGGGGCTTGCGGAGGGGTTGCGGAGGCTCTCCGCTATTACCGGGTAGGCCTTCATCAGGCAGAACTGCTCTACCAGCGAACTCAGAAGGTTGGCCGACTTCTGCTCCGATAACTGCGCCATGAACTCCGCCGCGACCAGCAGGTCCCTCTCCGCCTGGACCGGCCGCCTCAGGACCGCCATGATCTTGGCGTCTATCAGTATGAGTTTCAGCAATTTGATATGCGCGACGAATACTGGCATCGGGATCTTCTGGTTAAGTTTCTCGGGCTTGGGGGCGAACAGGTACCCGTCGTTAGTTTCCCCGGCGGCACGCCTGAACAGCTCCATTGCCGGCCCGTTGTCGCTCAGAAGCCCGGTCACCAGCGGGTTTTTTGCCAACGCGGCGCCCGGCTGGGCCAGGAGCGCGTCCAGTTCCTTGGCCTGCTTGGCGTCCAGGTTCTTAATAGCCTCCCCCGCCTCCTTATACCCGGCCCTCGCCGCCCCGCTGAACCCCAAAAGTAAAACTAGCGCGATCGTTTTCATTGTATCCCCTCTCAGGCTGCTGATCATATTAAAGCGTCCCCTATCCCCCCTGGTTTCCCCCTAAAAGCGGGTTTTTACCCTCTCCCAGGACTTGGTGATCAGGAAGCTTTCATCCATATTCCCCGCCATGCGCGAGAACTTCCCCATCGGCACGGCGAAACTAAGCGCGCCCTTGGGCATAAATGGCCTGGCGCTCACGTCGAACATGCCCAGCACCGCCCGGGGCCTGGCGGAGGCCTGCTCCAGGTACGGATACCGCACTATGGTGCCGCAGCCCGCGGAAAAAGGACAGAACACCCCGTTCGGCTCCGCCTCGTCGAAGTTGGCCAGCGTGAAAAGCCCGGAGAGAACCTCCGGCGAGGCGAAGAAAACCACCGCGGTCGGCTGTTCGTCCTGTTCCAGTTTGTCGAAACGCTTGAACACCAGGTATTTTGCCGGCGCCGTGAAGTTGACGGCGGTCTTGAGCCACTCCAGCACCAGCTCGGGGGATTTCTTGTAGCGCTCCCCCTCCAGCTTGCCCGGTATACCGCATGAGAGGAAATGTTCGAAGCCGGGCCGCAGCTCCCCGGTGAAGCCGGCGAAGCGCCTGCCGCCCGCGCAGCCCATGGATGCCGAGTCGAAGCTGAGCGTCTCGCCGCGGAAAGCCCGCGCGAGCACGCCGATAAGGCACTGGTGCCCGGCCGGGGGCGCCACATACCCGGCGCCGGGCGCGGCGTCGGTATAATAGAACCCCAGAGGCAGCTCCGCTCCCGCGAAGTACTTCCTCCACCCGGCAAGAAATTTTTCCTTCAGTTCCATATCCATAGAAACCTCCGCAAGCGCAACATATCCCCCATTCTACAAAACAAAGCCGCCCGGCTTCCCGGGCGGCTTCCCTTCAAACAACAAAGCGCAAGACCGGCTGTCAAGGCCGGATAAGATTCTTTATCTCTTCCGGCAGTCTCATGACGCCGGTACCGAAACTCTCCTGCTTGTCCCGCATCAGCTTGCCCCTGTTAAAAACGTTCTTTCCGCCTACGCTGGTGACCAGCGAAAACAACAGCGACCTGTTCTCGAACCTGGCGCCCTTGGGTAGGGTAATAAGACATTTATTTTCGTCCAATATGGAGATGGAGCCGTTCGAATTTCGGATCATTCCCAGGACCGTGGTTCTTAAACTTGTGCCGAGGACGGCCGTCCCGAGTTGCGGCTTGTACTCTATAGTGTCGGAGGGGAGGGAAAAATCCGCTGTGAAGCTGAAATTCCGGTTTAATTCGTAGGAAAATTCGGTCCCCACGGCGGTTATGAGTATACCCACTATCTTATTGGTGGCCGACTCGAAAGCGGGGCCGCCCGAGTTGCCGCCGAAAGCGTCTATGTTAGTATAGAAATAGTTCTTCTCCACCGCGTAAATCTGGGCCTGGTCCGGGTCGTTTATCTTTACCGCCAGCCCAAGCGGATACCCTATGGTAAAAACCTTCTGGCCGATCTTAGGCGTTTGCTCTGTTTCAAGCGTAAGAGGCTGCCTGTCGGAGGGGTCCCGCTCCATTGAGACGAGGGCGAAATCCCTGCGGGATTTCATGTCCCCGGTTGACCCCTCCAGGGCGCGGGTCTCCACTTTTTTTATGGAATAAACGGCGTCAGCCGGGAAAACCTGCGAGGGGGCTCCTTCTTTATCGTATTTCCAGCCGAAGACCATGAAAAGATTTTCGAAATAACTGGAATCCTTCGGGTCTTCGGAGACGCAGTGCCCCGCGGTCATGACCAGCCCCTTGCCCAGATAGGCGCCGGAACAGTTGGAGAGCCTGCTCTGCGAAGAGAAATTCTCGCTTTCCTCGAGGTATTCCGCTTCGGAGATCTTAATGGTGTTTTTTATCTTGTATATCTTTTCCACGGGATCGAAATAGAGGTTGCTTTTCTTGACGAAGGCCACGGTGGAGTCGGCCATTTTTTTCAACTGGTCCGGAACCTGGTAGTACTCGTGCATCGAGTTCTCGCCGTAGATGCTTTTGGAGGCGGAAAAGGAGGGGGCGGGAGCGGCTTGCGCCTGAGTGTCCGCAGAGCCCTTAAGCTGTATGTAGGCGGTATTCTCAGCGAAGGCGAAACCGGCAGCCATCAATACAGGGCCGAGCGCAACAAGGGGAATAAGTTTTTTAATTTTCATATTAATACTCTATCTGATGCAAGGCCTTGCCGAAAGGGCCATTCTTCCTGTCATATACAGGCCAAAGTGCCTAGTCACCACAAAACAAAACCGTCCGCCTTAGGCGGACGGCGTCTCCATCCCTTGAATGAGAAATGTTACGGGATCTCGTGGGTGCCGCAATAATTTGAGCTTCCGGTCCACTGCTCATTGCCCTGGTTATCAATGAGGTAACCATCAAAGCAAACGAACCTGTGGCCAAACTTAACTTTATTCGGATTCCCGCACACGTTCGAGTCGCCCGACCATTTCTTCAGCTTTTTGGGGCCAAACAAGTAACCGTCGAAGCAGGCGAACCTGCGGCCGATCAGGACTTTATTCGGATCGCTGCAGGCATTAGAATTTCCGGACCATTCCT
>JAUSCK010000087.1 GCA_030651035.1 Elusimicrobiota bacterium | reverse complement strand
ACGGGATGGGGGCGAATTTGGGGTAGGCGCAGATGGTGCCCAGGGCGACGAACTTTTCTACGCCGGGGAGGTGGGAGGCGGCTAAATGGATCACCACATCGGGTTTTGAGGCTTTGAAGGCGGCTTCTATGGCGGCGGCTTTGGTGAGGTCGTAGTCCTGCTCTTTGGGGATGAAGATCTCTTTACAGCCGCGGGCTTTGAGCTTTTCGGTGACGAAGGAGCTCAGGAACCCGGCGTCGCCGGTCAGCATTATGCGTTTTGAGGATAAATCCATATTTATATCTATATTATAGCAATTGAGGGGTTAAGCACATGAAGGTCACGATTAGGCTAGGCAACGTAATAACCTCCGGTTTTGGAACTGCCTTTGTATATAATTTTATTTTCGGCTTTAAGGCGGCTTAGCCATCTTTCAAGGGTTTTAGGGGTAACGCCAATCTCACGTGCCAAAGCCGGGACTCTTTGTCCCGGTTTCTTCATAATAAGCTCCAGGAGACTTTTTACTCCCTCATTTACTCCCTCATTTACTCCCTCATTTACTCCCTCATTTACTCCCTCATTCCGCTCAGGATACCCGGCCGCAGAGCGGATTACTATCCTGGTTCCTGAAGATAGTGATTCAATAAAAGGCAAAGGAAGGCCCGCGCCTTTTAAGATCCGGCAGACTTTCTGCAGGCCGCTGCCAAGGTTTTCTATAAGGCCGAGCTCTTTGAAAACGCGGGTGAGCAGCGGGTTTCTTGCGCTGGGTTCGTAGTCGCCGGACTGAAGTTTTGCCATGGAGAGGCCTTTTGGCATCTCGCCGGGGTTCCACATTTCAATACGGTCGTCAAAAATGAACAAGCAGGAGGGTGAAGCGTTTTTATAATCCCGGTGAATAACAAGGTTTACAACCAGTTCGCGCATGGCATCAGGGGGGTACTGCCAGACCGTCTCGTGCGTTAACTGCTTAAGGGCAGATACCTTGCGGACGCCTTTTCTTATGCTCCTGTGGATGAATTCCATCAGCAGCTCGGTTTCAGCGACTAGGTCTTCCTGGATATAAATATCCTCGGTAGATTCGTCCTTTGTTGTCCCCTTAAAGCGCACCGCATGTATGGCTGTATTAATGGGCGGTTTGGCGGAAAAAAGGAGCGAGGCGGCAAAAGTCGTCTCCCGGTCGTTCTTCAGGAGTGAAAATTTCTTTAGAAGCGTAAACGAATCTTCAGGCACGGTAACGGAGGCCTGTTTTTCCAGCAATTCACGGAACCGCTCCACCTTTTTAAGGCTCAGGTCAGCCGGCGTTGTATTGGGATCAATAAGGCTGTCCCAGGAAAGGTTGTAGGTCTTAAGATACATGTCGGCAATTTCCTGAATGCTCATCAGGTGGTTGCTGCTGCCGCGCCGGATGAAGCACTTGCCCTTGGTGGAGGCCGGCTTTATAGGGACATCTTTTATTGAGAATACGGCTATAGTGTTGCGCTGAATGCCGGTTATTTCTATGTCCGGGAAGAGCGCCGGGGAGGTTTTCATTTTAATGTCGTTTATCCAGGAGGCGACATTTGGCTTGTTAGGAGCAATCCCGCAGACTGTACCATTATCCCTGACCCCAATAAGTATTTTCCCCCCGCCGGCATTGGCCATCGCAACCAGGGTTTCTATGACGGCATCGCCGAACGACTCTTTGTATTCCAGCGTTTGGGATTCGCCGGCGGCTATTAGTTTTTTCAGGGCTTGGGGCGTCATAAAGGGGCGAATTCGGGGTAGGCGCAGATGGTGCCCAGGGCGACGAACTTTTCTACGGCGGGAAGGAGGGTAGCGGCTAGATGGATTACGATGTCGATGGGAGATCGAGAATCGAGAATCGAGGATTGGGAATCGGGGGAGGAAGAGAAGAGTTGGGCGGCGTCTTTGAAGGCGGCTTCTATGGAGGAGGCCTTTGTAAGGTCGTAGTCCTGCTCTTTGGGGATGAAGATGTGCTTACAGCCGCGGGCTTTGAGCTTTTCGGTGACGAAGGAGCCCAGGAAGCCGGCGCCGCCGGTTAGCATGATGCGTTTTGAGGAGAGGTCCATTTTGATATCTATATTACAGCAAGTCCGGAACAAACATAAAATCGAGAATCGAGAATCGGGAATCGAGAATCAGGGTGCGGGAGTCGGGGCAGGGAAAGGAGTTCACCACAGAGACACAGGGTGGAGCGAAGCGACACAATTCAACTGTATCTAGCAGGACGCAGAGGTCGCGGAGTTACTAAAGAGACATTCGCAAGAGGTAGGCTTCCCAGAATTCCCTGGGAGTGACCACGATTATGTTTCTATAACGGAGCGGGAAGTGAGATTTGTTGCCGGTGATTAGAAATTCCGCTTTTGCAGCTTCTGCACACTCCAAAAAACGATTATCAGATGGGTCTTTCCGGCAAAGATTCAGTGTCTTCTTCGGAGAAGCCAACCTAGCCCGGGACTTAAACAGGGCGAGAAAACTTCCGATCTTTCGGGGTTCAAAACCAAATCTTCGCCGGCGCAGAACCAACTCCAGCTCGGCCAGGATAGGCTGTGAAAGGGCAACACTGACTTTGCCCTGCAGGGTTAAGTCCAGGATTGTCGCAGGAAGGCCATCCGACGCCAGAAGGGCGGATACTACGACATTAGTGTCTAGAACTACGCGGATCACGGCTTAACGCGCCTGGCTGTGCGGATTTCACGCAAAATTTCCTTTGAGGTGATTTTATCCAGACTTTTGGCTTTAGCTTCAAGCTGAAGTTCAACTACAACGGAGGCTCGTTTTTGTTTAAGGATAGTGGTCAGGTAATCTGAAATGCTCATTAAAACAGCCTTCGGTCTGCCCCGGGAGCTGACAAGATATCTGAGTTGACTTCGATCGAGGCCGTTAACAATACCGGATAGCCGCTGCCGCGCCTGATCTAAACCGATAATTTGAGTAGTCATTAATATACCTCCAACCTCTATATTAGTATACAGGTTGGATGGCCAGGAGTCAAGGGTAAATTTGTATTTATCACAAGCAAGTTAAAATGTCAGGCTCTGCTGGCACTAGGTCTGGAACTGCACTAGGAGCATCTTTTTGGCCAGGCCGTAGGGGGCGTTGGTTTCTTCGGGGGCGAATTTGGGGTAGGCGCAGATGGTGCCCAGGGCGACGAACTTTTCTACGCCGTGCCGGCGGGCCTGCTCTATTAGCTGTACGCCCATCATAAGGTTGGCCGCTTGATGCGCATAGCGCTTGTGCGGCACTAGCATAGCTTCGTCGTCGAAGAAGCTGCCGGGATTTTCGCGGTTGGCGCCTATTCCCCCCACTTTGGCGGCTAAATGGATGACGATATCTAGGGGAGGTCGAGAATCGAAAGTCGAAGGTCGAAAATCGGGGGAAGAAGAGAAGAGTTTACCGGCGTCCTGGAAGGCGGCTTCTATGGCGGCGGGTTTGGTCAGGTCGTAGTCCTGCTCTTTGGGGATGAAGATCTCTTTACAGCCGCGGGCTTTGGCCGCCTGATGCGCATAGCGCTTGTGCGGCACTGGCATAGCCTTGAACGGGGTGGGGGCGAATTTGGGGTAGGCGCAGATGGTGCCCAGGGCGACGAACTTTTCTACGCCGGGGAGGTGGGTGGCGGCTAAATGGATGACCACATCG
>JAUSCK010000084.1 GCA_030651035.1 Elusimicrobiota bacterium | reverse complement strand
TTCAGAAGGATAAATGCCCAAGAAGCTCGGAGCCCCCAGGCTCCGTATGCGCCCCGTTTTGCTGTTTGATACGTGATATTTTGTAATTTTACAAAAGACGTGACTGGCCAGTATTGTATGCCGCACGCCCTTCATGGCTGGCGACAGCGGGAGCCTTTTGTTTTTCTTTGCGTTTTATAGGTAAAATAGATGAGTGTGGAAAAACTTAAACCTATGAATGCAACTATTGTGAAATTCTACCCCCTGACGGCGACGGAAGAACTTTGGGACGGTTTTTTGCGCGGTACGGACGAACATAACCGGGAAGCAGATCCTGAAGAGCCCCTGCTGCCGCGCGAAAAACGCAAGGCGCTGATGGTTTCGGCGGAAGCCAACCCGGACAGAAGAGTGTACAGGTTCCTTATATTTCCCGAGGGCGATATCCGTGAAGCGGCCGGCTGCGCGACGGTGTCCGTCGAGACTCCGCATTCTCCCTCGTATGGAACCAATAAACATGTCGGCACCCTGCTCCTGTTGTTTATTTCCCAAAAGCACAGGGGCAAGGGACTGGGCGCCTTGCTGCTGAAGCGCGTCATCGAAGAGCTGGCCGCTAAAGAGCCGGCGGTAAGCGAGTTCCTGTCCCCCGTGATCCTGGAGCCGGGTGAGCGTTTTATGAACCGCCGGGGCGGCACCGTCTCCCTTGAAACCGCGGAGAACCGGCTTTACCTGAGCGATCTTGACTGGGTCACGGTCGAGGCCTGGGCGGCGGGGTCGGCGCGCAGGAACCCCGCCACGACCGTAATGACGGTGTCCAGCATCCCCCGGGAGGATCTCGAGGATTACAGCGCGGCCTACACGGAAACCATCAACCAGCAGCCCTTAGGCGACGTTTCCATAGCTATCAAGTATACCCCGGAGCAGATACGGTTCGACGAACAGAAAAATCTGGAACAGGGCCTGGCGGAGACCACTATTTATACAAGGGAAAGCGACGGCAAAGTAAGCGGGCTGACCGAAACTTTGTATCTTAAGGAAGCCGGGCACAGGATAACGCAGATGATGACCGGGGTAAGGGAGGCATACAGGGGGTGCGGGCTGGGGAAACTCGTTAAAGCCAGGATGCTGCTGCACATAAGGAAGGAATATCCGGGCGTGAAATATATAGTGACAAGCAACGCCGAATCCAACGCGTCGATGCAGGCCATAAACCGGCAGCTCGGCTTTAAAAAGCACCTGTCAGTAAAACTGTACAAGCTGAAAATTTAGCGGCGGTCATTCTGGCGCGGGGAAAAGGGCCGGTTCTGGCGGGGTTAGCCTATGTCAGGGACTGGAGGAGAATATGAATAATAAACGGATGAACGTGTTCGTTCTGGCGGCGTTCCTGGTCATAGCCGCCGGAGGTTTTTACTACCTCGGGGCGCAGATGGGCGGCGGTCCCGGAAGGGGACAGAGGCAGGACGACGAGGAGGGAGCGGGGATGCGCCGTCCGCCTATGGGCATGATGGGCGGCGGCATGGGAGGGGGCGCGGCCATGGTCGTACATGGCAACTTTCTCTATGTGCTGTCCGGCCAGACCCTTATGAAAATCGAGCCTTCCACGCTGAAGGTCGTTAAGGAGCTTGCTCTCAGGCCCAAGATGGGTTCCGGCGGCCGCCAGGGCAGGCAGGACCAGATGCCCCCGGAAGACGAAAACTGGGAATAGCCGGTCAATATCCCGGAAAAAACCCCGACACGCCCTTGACGGGTTGGTCTGCTATACTATATTAGATGGAACCGGAAAATATTTTAAAAAAGCGCTGGGGGTACGACACCTTCAAGCCGCTGCAGAAAGAGGCCATAGAAGCCGCGCTGGCCGGGCGGGACTCCCTTGTGGTGCTGCCCACCGGCGGCGGCAAAAGCCTCTGTTACCAGATGCCGGCGGCCATGGGCCGCGGCCTGGTGCTGGTGGTTTCACCGCTGATAGCCCTGATGGACGACCAGGTGGCGGCCGCGCGCGAGGCGGGGCTCGCGGCCGACGCCCTGCATTCCAATCTGAAAGCCGCCCCCAAACGCGAAGCCTACCAGAACCTGGCCAACGGCATCACCGAACTTCTCTATGTAAGCCCCGAGCGCCTGCTCAGCGGCGATCTTTACGAAAGTATAGCCCCGCGCCTTATCCTTGCCGCGGTGGACGAGGCTCACTGCGTCTCCCATTGGGGCCACGAGTTCCGCCCCGAATACCGCCGCCTCACCGAGGCGCTGGACCTTTTCCCCAAGGCCGCCCGCATGGCCCTCACCGCCACCGCCACGCCCATTGTGCAGGACGATATCCGCGCCCAGCTGGGCCTGCGCTCGCCCGAAATACTTATCGGCCACCCGGACAGGCCCAACCTGATTTACCGCGCCTTCCCGCGCCGGGACCAGTCCAAGCAGGTGCTGGAAGTGGTGCGCCGCCACCCCGGCGAGGGGGGTATAGTTTACGCCCAGACCCGCAAGGACGTGGAACGCCTGGCGGCCAATCTGAAGAAAGAAGGCGTCTCCAGCGCCCCTTACCACGCCGGCCTCAACGCCGAGGAGCGCCGCAGCGCCCAGGACAATTTCGTGAACGAGCGGCTGGACGTTATAGTCGCGACCATAGCCTTCGGCATGGGCATAGACCGTTCCAATGTGCGCTACGTGGTGCACGCCAATACCCCGCGCTCGGTGGAGCATTACCAGCAGGAGAGCGGCCGCGCAGGGCGCGACGGCCTGCCCGCCGACTGCACGCTGCTGTTCTCCGCCGCGGACCTGGCCACGCACCGCTGGATGGCTAAGAAGGATGTAACCCTTACCCCGGAGCGCTCGCGCGCGCTGGAAAAACAACTGCGCGACATCGGCCGCTACGCCGTGGCCCCGGTCTGCCGCCACGGCCAGCTGGCAGAGCATTTCAGCGCGCCCTACCCTGTAGCGGTCCAGGCTGAGGAAGGCTGCGGCGCCTGCGACGTCTGCCTTGGCGAGACCAAGGGGCTGTCCGGCGAAGAGGCCATACTGACGGCCAAGAAGGTTTTAAGCGCCGCCTGGCGCGCCGAGGGGCGCTACGGCACCGGCTACGTGGTGAACCTGCTGCTGGGCCGCCCCAACGACCGCATGACCGGCAACGGCCACGACCTGCTTAAAGTTTTCGGCATACTCAAGGAGGCGGGGGAACCCGCCGTCCGGTCCTGGATAGACCAGCTGATCGTACAGGATTTTCTTGAAGTGACGGAAGACAATGAATACCCGCTGCTGCGCATCACGGCGGAAGGCCGCGCCCTCTGCAAGGATAAGGGCTCCGTGCGCCTGGGACTGCCCGTGCCGCCCAAAGCCGGCAAGAAAAAATCCAAGGCCGTGCAGAAAGCTGAAAAGGCCGGCGTGGCCTTCCTTGAGACCGACAAAGACCTGTTTGAGAAACTCCGCGCCCTGCGCAGAGGCGTGGCCGACGCCAAGGGCATCCCGCCCTATGTCATCTGCCACGATACCGTGCTGATAGAGATGGCCGCGAAGAAGCCGCAGACCCTGGACGAGCTGCGCGGGATGAAAGGCATGGGTGAAAAGCGGGTGGAGAAATACGGCCAGCTCTTCCTGGACGCCATTGCCGGCCGCTAAGAGTTTGTGTAAGTTATACTGGCGCCATCGCCCGCCATCGCTTATTACTCTTCTTCGTGCCTTCGTGTCTTTGTGTGATAGTAGTATGGCGCCCGCCCGCAGAAAAAGCCCGGGAACTCCCGGGCTTTTTTATGCGTAGAAAGCGCCGCCTGCCGCCTTTTGGGCCAAAATCCGGGGGGCCAAAAAACAGGCGGGAACTGGGCCCTTTGGGCCTGTCCTTTCTCCCGTCTTTATCGTACGATATGGTACGGGGTTGGAAGCGAGGAGATCTATGGCGATAACATGCAACTTTGACAGAGACAATCATGAAAGCGGTAAGGACGATAAACTGATCGTGCGCGTGCCTGCCGTGCAGGACGCCGGCGCGGATACTCCCGTCCTCAAGCCGGTTAAACATGGCGCCTACCTGTGGGACCTGAGCCCCCGCCCCCGCTCCGGCAAGAGCTGGAGAGACATCTCTCTACAGTAAACCGATCCCCGACAGTAACAAACCGAAAATGATGACGACATCCTTTCTCGCGTTTAAATTGCGAATACAGGAGCGAACATGAAAAAAACCGAAAAACTTATAGGGGCGGGGGTCGGCCTGGCGGCGATAACCGCCGCGGGCGCCTATTTCCTCTACGGGGCAAAGAACGCCAAGAACCGCGAAAGGGTCTTCGGCTGGGCCCTGAAGATGAAAGGCGAAGTTCTGGAAAAGATCGAATCGATGAAGACCATAGACAGGGAAACCTACCTCAGGATGGTGGACAAGATCTCCGAGCGCTACGCGAGAAAAGAGATGATCAGCGGCGCGGAACTGCAGCATTTAACGGTGGAGCTGAAGAACGCCTGGGCGCACATCGACAAGAAGCTGAAATAAAGGGGCCCGGAAGCCGGGCATGAGAAGCTGGAAAAAAGGAGCCTGGCTGGCTCCTTTTTTTTTGCAAAAAAAATGATATTATGAGCCTATGCCCACCCCAGCGCTAAGCGCGGAAAAGCTCGAAAAGAAATACGGGAATTTTACGGCCGTCAGCGGCCTTGACCTCCGTATCGAAGAGGGCGAAATATTCTCGCTCGTCGGCCCTAACGGGTCGGGCAAGTCCACCACGCTCAAAATGGCGGCCACGATCCTGTTCCCTACCTCCGGGAAGATAGAGGTTTTTGGTTCCGACACCGTCGGCGAGCCTGAGAAAGTAAGGAAAACAATAAGTTACCTTCCCGAGGAGGCCGGGGCTTACAAGACCCTGACCGGGCTTGAATACCTGGATTTCATGGCTTCGGTTTTCCTGCGCGACCGGGCAAAAGCGGCCGAGGCGGTTAAATACGGCTCCGAGCTGTCGGGGCTCAAGGACAAGCTGAAAGAGAAGATCGGCACTTACAGCAAGGGCATGACCAGGAAGCTCCTGCTTTCCCGCGCCGTTATGATCCGCCCGCGGCTGGCCATCCTCGACGAGCCTACCAGCGGGCTGGATATTATCAACGGCTACGAGGTAAGGAAGACCATAAAGCAGCTGGCAAAGGACGGCATTACCTTCCTGATCTCCAGCCATAACATGCTTGAAATAGAATTCCTGTCCGACAGGATCGCCATAATCTACAAAGGCAGGATCCTTGCCTGCGACACGCCGGCAGATCTTAAAAAGCGGTTCTCCACCGATAATCTCGAGGAAGTTTTCATAAAGCTGGCTCAATGAACATATTCCTGGTCCTGGTAAAAAAAGAAATCAAGGAGCTCCTCACCCGCCAGCTGCTGATCTCCATAGCCGCCATGCTTTTGGTTTTTTATGTCATAGGCAAGGTCGTGGGAACCCAGCACAAAGCGTCGGAAGCGCGCAACAGCGATGTGGTAGTGCTGGACCTTGACGGGTCAGCTCTGTCAAAGAGCCTTATCGGGCGGCTGTCCGGAGCCGGCTACAGGGTAAAAAAAACCTCTATCCCGTGTATTGACACGGCGCTTGCCGCCCCGGAATTCAAGGATGACGGCTTGTTCATGCTCATCCCCGCGGGACTTCAAAAAGGGCTCGATGCCGGCAGAAAGGGCGGCATAGGTTTTTATTCGAAGTTCACGAATTTTTCCGCCAGCGCCACTACCGTCACGGCCTCAAAGATCAGGCGGACCATAACCCGCGTGAACGACGAGCTGAGCGTTTATGTCCTCCGGAAGCGCTCTCCGTCCCTGGACGCCGGTTTCGCCAGGGAACCGCTCGCGGCTCTGGAGTTCGTCATGGTCGGCGGGAAGCTGGAGCAGGTATCGCTGGGGCAGGCGCTGGCCTCCATCCAGTCGCAGATCTTCTTCTTCCCGGTCGCGATGTTCTTTATAGTCATCCTGGCCGCGCAGATGGTCATGACCTCGGTGGCCAGCGAAAAGGAAAACAAGACGCTCGAGACCCTTTTAAGCTCGCCGCTGGACCGCTGGATGCTGGTCGTGTCCAAATTGTCAGCCTCCGCCCTGATAGCCGGCGCCCTTTCCGGCGCCTATATGCTGGGGATGCGCTCGTTCATGTCGGGCATAACCGCCCAGGCCGCCGCGGGCGCCGCGCTTCCCGCGCAGGCGGCCCTGGCGAAGCTGGGGCTGATAATCGCTCCGTCAGGATACCTGCTGATAGGTTTATCGGTCCTTTTCTGCATACTTTGCGCCCTCTCCATCGCGTTCATACTGGGCGTGCTTTCGGACAGCGTCAAAAGCATCCAGGTCACGATAATGCCGCTGATGATGCTGCTGATGCTTTCCTACATCCTTCCCCTGTTCATCGACATAAACGCCGCTCCCCTTTCCGTCAGGCTGCTGCTCTACGCCATCCCCTTCACGCACGCTTTTACCGCCCCGCAAAACGTGATGCTGCATAATAATGCCCAGGTGCTCTGGGGCATTCTCTACCAGGCGGGGGTGTTCGCCGTATTCGTCACTTTGGCCGGGAAGCTTTTCTCCGGCGAGCTGCTGCTTACTCTCAAATCACCTTTTAAAAAAGCATAAGCTCCTGAAATGGACGATCTTGAAACAATCCCAGGCACGTGAGGCGTAAATGGCATATAAATTCAATTGCGTTGAATGCGGGCATGAATTGTTCGTTAAATGGCTGAAGCCGGGCGAGACGGCAAAGTGCCATAAATGCGGCTCGAAAGTGAAAGTCCCCGCCAATGCGGCGCAGATCGAGAACGACCTTGTGCCGCTCACCGAATTGGCGCGCAAAGAGGACAGCGGTATTGTGAACCCGGACAATTGCCCGGCCTGCAGGTATGTGGAAAAGATAAATGCGGCTGAGCTGGAAGAAGTTTTCCCTGTCGGGATCTTTGGCGCCTGCCACCGCTACCCGCCCGGGGCTGAAGGCAGATATCCGCTCGTAACCTCCGCCGACTGGTGCGGCGAATTCGACAAGAAAGAATAATCGCTGCTTCGAGAACCTCCCCATTTAGACTAGGCCTTGGTAGGCCCTTTGGCACTTTAAAAATCCTGCGGCTGTATTACAATATATTAATGAAATACAGGCGTGAGATAACAATGATGCGCAAACTGGCGGCCTTTGTTTCTCTTTTACTGCTTTCCTCCTCGAGCCTCCGGGCCCAGCTTAACGTCTATTACCTGAACGTAGGCCAGGGCGACGCCACCTACATAGAACTGCCCAACGGCCACAACGTCCTGATAGACGGCGGCCCGTCGGCCGCGCCGATGGAGAAATTCCTGAAGGACAAGAATGTAACCACCATAGACCATGTGGTGCTTACCCATCCCCACAGCGACCATTACAGGGGTCTGAAAAAAGTTTTCGCCATGGTCGACGTGAAGAATTTTTACGATTCCAGGGCGGAGAACGTTGAGGCTATTGGCGACAATAACCTGCGCGAGCTGGCCGATGCGGAGCCCAGCTGCAAGACCCATTACCCGGAAGCCGGCAACAACCTCAATTGGGACTCCCGGGTAACCGTAAAAGTTCTCAATACCTGCTCGGAGCCCGTGCAGCTCAAATACAACGACGACGTGAATAATTGCTCGATAGTGCTGCGGTTCTTCTACAATGGCACCGGGCTGCTGTTCACCGGCGACGCTGAAGCTTCCATAGAAAACGCCATGATGCGCATTTTCAAGTCCGGCCTGCAGTCTTACGCGCTCAAAGTGGGGCACCACGGCTCGCGCTATTCCTCTACCGATAAATTCCTCGAGCGGGTCGCTCCCAAGGTGGCTATAATGTCCGTGGGCGTGAACAATGTGTACGGGCATCCCCATAAAGAGGCACTGGACCGCGTCAGGGCTGCCGGCGCCAGGATCTTTTTCACCACCGGCGGCACGCAGACGCTTACCATCCCCGCCCCCAGGAAGGGCGTGGAGCCTGTTCTGGCCGGACCGGTCCCTTACGACCCCTCCGCGCCCGTACTTCCCGCGGTCCAGGCCGTCATCTACATACCCGAGGTGGAAGCCCCAATGAACGTTAACGGTGAGGCGCTGAAGCAGCTTGTAGAGCAGGCCCCCTAAGCCGGGCTGTAAATGACGCAAAGGCCGGTTAAGGTAAACCCTTAACCGGCCTTTTACTAAGAAAAGGTCCCTTTTCCCTCCGGCGGGACGAGGGAAAGTAATAATTGCATGGAAATAAAACAGCGCGTGAATTTACAGGATATCGCCAGCCTGGTAGGCGGGGTTGTTCTTGCCGCGGTCCTTGTTCTTGGCGCGGCAATGTGGGCGGAAACGTTTGTGCCGGCCTTCAAGGCCAGGATGGCCAGGAAAGCGCGGAACGGCCCGCTGATCAAAGAGTCGCGGGAGCTCGGTCTGACCTACGACTCCGTCCTGGCGGACCCCGTAAGGGCTGTCGGGAAGCCCGCTGTATGGTGCCTCAGGCGGATAAGCCCGCGGGAAACGCTTTATCGCGGCGAAGAAGGGAAGTCCGTTTATATAGAGAACCCGCACGGGATGTCCAACCCCTCCGGGTCAATGCATCAAACCTGCACTGATACTTTGTTGACCATAAAAACCGTAACAGCCCTCGATCTCGGGACCGTCCGCGGCCTGCATATCGAGGCAAGTTTTGTAGACTATCTCTGACGGGACTTTATGAAAAGTCCAGGTCCTTTTTTTCTTTTAGAAAGAACGCAGATAATTATCTGCAGCTCTACTACACTGTGAAACGATCCCTCTTTTTCAAGTCGCTCATCCTTATCGGGCTTGCCGGAATTTCCGGCAGCCTGCTGTCCGCGGCGGAAACCAGAACCAAAATAGCGGTTTTTGATCTTAAGGTTACTGGGGATTCCCGGGAATTAGGGATACAAGTCGCCGGGCTCCTGCGTCTTTTCCTGGCCGGAACAGGGGAATATTTCGTTGTTGAATCCGGCGAGATCGATCAAACTATCCGGGTACAAAGGCTTAAACCGCCGGACATCGACCAGAACGCGGCCCTTCGCCTTGGTAAAGTTTTAAAAGCGAAATATGTCGTCATTGGCAGCATAAATACGGGGCCGGATATGCCGTATACACTGAAGATAACCTTTTTGACCGCCAAAACCGGCGCGGCGTTCTTCAGCAGAACGCTGACCTCCGAAACCAGGTCGGGGCTTCATGGCTTATGCTCGCAGATCGCATCGGAGCGCCCGCACGACGCCGGTACGCTGGCAGAGATAAAGATGGCGGATAGAAAAGAATATGAGGCGAGAACATATTCGCTGCTGCGCCCGGATACCGCGCGCTGGGGCGCTGAATTCGCCGGCTCGTTATGGGAAATGGACGGGAAGGATCTCGCGAAGGCGGCCCCCGCTGACAGGCGGTCGGGAGAAACGGTCAAGATCGCGCAGTACAGGTATGGCGGCTCGGCGGTTTTTTTTATAGAGGGGCGCTCGCAGTTCCGCTTCGGGCTTTCGGCGGGATATGGGGCAATGCCTTCTGTTTCTTATAACTCCAGCAGAAAATACGCTAATTATTCTTCTCCATATTACTCTTATAGCTACTGGCGTACCAAGCTAAGCAATGAGACCAGGTATGTGCCGCTGGATGTCTACCTTAAGTATGAAAGCCAGGGCGGCGGATTCATTTTTTCCGCCGGCGGCGGGGCGGATTATCTTATGGCGCGCACCACCTACGACTATTATTCTTCTAACACCTCCGATAATCCGGCTTTTACTCCATCGCAATATTCAAAAAAAGGCGAATTTACGCGGAACAAGGTCGTGCCGCATGCGCAGGCCGGCTTCGAGTTGTTCCTTTCCGAAGGGCTCTCTATCAATGTCGGGGCGAAATACCTGTTCAGCGCCGCCCTCGACAACCTGACGGGGAAATTTAATACGGACGGCGTTGTTGACCCGACAAAATACAGGATGGTTGTAGGAGAGGCTACTCCGCCTGATGGGGAGTATTACATCGGGTTTCATCCGGAGACTAAGCCCCTTTGTCCCAATGAAAGGCCGTTTAAGTACGATTATTCCGGCCTGCGCGCAAATATAGCCATACGCTTCTACTTTTAGACTGCCGGGAAAACACCCGGAAGATGCGCGGGCACAAAAAAAGCCCCGGTTTTCGCCGGGGCTTTTTATTGCGGAATACCTGGCTCAGGGAACCAGCATCCAGTTCACGAACTCGTCCCACGAGGTGTCGGCCGACAGCTTAAGCTCGTTATAGCCGCGGATCTCGTCGGCGTTCTCGGGCACGTACACGGCCACGCCGTATGAAAGGGTGGGTTTCTTGGCGCTTACGCCGCTGAACAGCACCGGACCGCCTTTCTTTATAAGCTGCTCCACTTCGGACGCGGCGGCTTTAACTTCGGCGCTCTTGCTGTACTGCATCAGCAGCTGCGAGAAGCGGCGCAGGTCCTTGCTGTCTGCGAGGCTGTAGCGCGTGGCCTCCGCCCTGGCGCGCAGCACGGGGGCTTTGTCACCGGCGGCTATGATCGCCTTCGCCAGCACGTCCATCTTGGCGGCGAGCTGCGGGACTTTAGCTACCTCCAGGACTGAATACGTGAGGCCCTTCCCCTGGAACCCGTTGGGGTTCTCCTTAAGATATTCCTTGGCCACGATTACGCCGAGCGGCCCGGCCGTCATGGAGGGTTTAAGGGCGAGCTTCGAGAGGATCTTGCCGTACGGATAGCCGGTGCCGGGCTCTATCTCCTCGGAAGCAGCAATGTGGGACACCTTGGTATCCTTCATCTCGTAGGCGACCTCCGCCATCTGCATCAGGCAGGCGTCCATGGCCAGCAGGTCCACCCTGCCGCCGGCGGCCTCGATATCCCTGACCAGGCGGCCCAGCTGGGGAGTGTCTATGTTATGGTGCGTTATGTAGTCGAACGAAATGCCCTTCGCATCGCCGCGGCTTTCAACCGGGTTGCCTTTAAGCCAGCCGGAGCCGTGGTCCCAGAGTATCAGCATGTACTTCTTGGCCGGGTAGCGCTTCTCGGCCCACAGGGTGAAGTCCTTTACTGCGGCGGGGTCGCCCATGTCCACTCCGGTCGCGCTGCCGAGCAGCCGGGAGGTGATCTCCGCGGGCTTGCTGTCCTTGGTAATATAATAGCGGGCCAGCTTGTTGTTGGAGAACTGCCCCAGTTCTACTATCACGTTGACGCCGGGGGTGGAACCGACCTTCTCCATCTCGTTGATGTCGGTCAGGCCGTCGCCTTCAAGATTGCTCTTGCCGTTGACGAACACCATTATGGTCCATTCCTTTTCGGCCGCAGGGGCGGTGGAGTCGTCCTGGAAGTCGACAGCGGCCGGCTGAGGGACGGCAGGCAGGCCGACTGCCGGGGCAGCTTCCTGGCGGGCGTTATCAAGAGCGTCACGGAAATCCTGCCCTACGAAATCCTGGGCGAAAAGTCCGGCACCGGGGAGAATGATCAGTCCGAGTACTATTTTAACTATGGTTTTCATAAGGCCTCCTTTCTGCTGATTTCCGTTACGATGTTTTATCACACGGGTTGATGGATGTCAAACTACCAAAGACCCTCCCGGTTATAGGCATAAAGTCCTACCCGGCCGCTTTTCACGACGGAGCGCTTGCCCGGGCGGAGCTTTCAGGCTCCGCCCTCTTTTCGGGTAATTCTTTCTTACTGACGGCTGGGGGGCATCCCGGGGGGAGGGGGAGGGGCCGGGTTCATCGGGCGTTCCGCGGAAAATTTTGTGAGCTGCTTTTTAACCTCGGCCATGAGCTGTTCCGGGTCAGTGGGTTTCTTCAGTACGGATACGTTGGTCATCCCGGAGATGTCGCCCAGCGCTTCCGGCTTGCCTGTGGAGAATATTACCGGCACCATGTCCCGGCGCGCGCGCAGGGTCTCGTAGACCAGTATGCCGCCGCCGTCCGGGATGTTCAGGTCCTGCAGGATCACGTCGGCCCTGAATTCCTGCTGGGCCGTTATCGCGGCGGGGGCCGTTTCGGCCGTCCGCACCTCAAACCCCGCGTCCTCGAAAAATTCCTTGGAAAATTCCACTATCTCCGGGATGTCGTCCACCACCAGTATTTTAGGCATAGCGTTTCCTCTTCCTCTGGATATTATAAAACAAAAAGGCCGCTGCCCGATAAAAATAAAGAGGGCGGAGCTTCTCGGCCCCGCCCTCTTTTCAGGCTCTGTCCGCCTCACTTCTTAGACAAGCCCCTGGGCCATCATGGCTTCGGCTACTTTCTTGAAGCCGGCTATGTTGGCGCCCGCGACGTAGTTGCCGGGGATGCCGGCTTCTTTGGCGGCGGTAACGCAGGCGTTATGGATGTTGATCATAATGCCGTGCAGGTGTTTATCCACTTCCTCGCGGGACCAGCTCATGCGCATGCTGTTCTGGCTCATCTCAAGCCCGGAGGTAGCCACGCCGCCCGCGTTGGAAGCCTTGCCGGGGGCGAACAGCACGTTCGCGCTCTGGAACGCCGTAACGGCTTCCGGCGTGCAGGGCATGTTCGCGCCTTCGGTCACGCACATCACGCCGTTCTTGATCAGCATGGCCGCGTCCTTGTCGTTAAGCTCGTTCTGGGTGGCGCAGGGCAGGGCTACTTCAACCTTGACTTCCCACGGCTTCCTGCCGGCGTGGAACTCGGCTCCCGCGAACTTCTCCGCGTAAGGCGCCACAATGTCCTGGCCCGAAGCCCGGAGCTGCAGCATATATTCCCACTTGTCGCCCGTTATGCCGTCCTTGTCGTAAATGTAGCCGTCCGGGCCGGAGATGGTGACCACCTTGCCGCCCAGATCGCCGACCTTCTTAACCGCGCCCCAGGCCACGTTGCCGAAGCCGGAGACCGCGACGGTCTTGCCCTTGAAACTGGCGCCCTTGGTCTTGAGCTGCTCCTCGGCGAAATACACCACGCCGTAGCCGGTGGCCTCAGGGCGTATCAGCGAGCCGCCCCAGGTGATGCCCTTGCCGGTCAGCACGCCTGTGAACTCGTTCTTCAGGCGCTTGTACTGGCCGAACAGGAAGCCGATCTCGCGGCCGCCCACGCCGATGTCGCCCGCCGGCACGTCCGTGTCGGGGCCGATATGGCGGAACAGCTCCGACATGAAGCTCTGGCAGAAGCGCATAACTTCGGAGTCGCTCTTGCCCTTGGGGTCGAAGTCCGAGCCGCCCTTGCCGCCGCCCAGGGGGAGGGTGGTCAGGGCGTTCTTGAAGATCTGCTCGAAGCCCAGGAATTTGAGTATGCTGGCGTTCACTGAGGGATGGAAGCGCAGGCCGCCCTTATACGGGCCAATGGCGCTGTTAAACTCGAAGCGGAAACCGCGGTTGATCTGTATCTCGCCATTGTCGTCCTGCCAGGGTACCCGGAAAGTGATGCCCCGCTCCGGCTCGACTATTCTGTCGAGTATCTTGGCCTTGATGTATTCAGGGTGCTTTTCAAGCACGGGGGTGAGGGTTTCCAGGACTTCTTTAACCGCCTGGTGGAATTCCTTCTCGCCGGGGTTCTTGTTGACCACATGGGCCAGCAGGCCGTTGATATAATCATGCGCGGACTTCTTGCCCTTCTCTGCCACTGCCGAGGTTGTAGACATAAGTTCCTTTCCTTAATAATCCTTTTGGTTTGATTTTTTTGCCGGCTGAAACTGCAAAACAGACTAAAATCCTATAAGCTAATGTTACAAACCTAAATATAGGTTGTCAACACATCCAACCGCGGAATTTCAAATTGTGCTTTCCAGTTATGTGACTTAAGTAACAATAATATTCTATACTTTATTATTGTTATCGCGGACGCTATGAAAAAACCGATTTTTATCTGCGCGGCCTTCTTCCTTGCTTTGCCGCTTTGCGCCTTCGCCGGTGAATTCAAGGACAAGGGCGAAATTATCGCCGTGGATTTCCCTTCCGGCTGGGTCACCGGCAAGAGCGACGACCCCGCCGTCACGCTCAGGCTTGAAAAGGGCAAATCTTTCATTGAATTCTCCAGACAGGATTCGGAGCTGGGCGACTATTACCTCAAAGCCCGCGTTAAAGAGCAGGTTGAATCGCTGCGCAGCAAGGGCAACACCCTCTCCGGC
Organism: Elusimicrobiota bacterium; assembly: GCA_030651035.1. Classification (GTDB taxonomy): domain Bacteria; phylum Elusimicrobiota; class Elusimicrobia; order Elusimicrobiales; family UBA9959; genus UBA9959. The sequence goes on along the minus strand of JAUSCK010000084.1, from coordinate 9,631 downwards.
GACATAAAGTCAGCCAGCCTCCATGGCGTCTCCAGCGCCTATTACACTTCCTACGACTCCATGGGCGCGGAAGCCTACATGGCTTTCTTCACCTATAACGGCGTTTCCTATGCCGTCTCCGGGCGCGGCATGGAGGAGAGCGGTTTCCGCGGGGTGCTCTCGAGCGTCAGGAAGCCGGGCGAAAAAATAGAAATGCCCAAGCCCAAAAAGATCAAAGTGTCCCGCCAGAAGAAAGAGAAGGACGACGACGACGAGTTTCAGGTGCAGATCTTCAAGGATGGTTCCGCCGACGTGTCCACCTCGGCCGTGGTAGTGGCCGCGGCGCCGGGAGTGATCTCTTTAGAGGCTTCAACCGAAACCGCCGCCGGGGTCGGCGCCTCCACCCAGAGCGTCGCCGCAGCCGCCGGAGAGGCCGCTCATAATTTCTTTTCCGACCTGGCTAAAAAGCAGGACGCCGACGGCAGCCCGCCCTATATCCCCCGCGAGCCGCTGGCCTTCAGTTTCTGGGGGACCCTGATAGGCCTTTGGGTAGCCGGCTCTTTCGCGGCCAGGGGCGTGGCGGCCTCCTACAGCAACCCCAAGCTGCCTCCGCCGCCGACGGACGTGCCGCCCGACTTCTTTTTCCCTTTCGTGGTTTCAAAGGTCGCCACGTTCAAGGAGGTCACCTACAACGTTATCACCAGGCAGAGACAGCTGCTGCTGGCGAGTTTCCCTTACGAACATGAGCTTTACCTGGCCGGCTCCGTTTACGGCTGCGTATTCTTCCATGTGGCCTGGAGCTTCCTGGCTTTCACCGGCCGCGGCGACGCCGTGGTCAACGCCCTTATGAAGTTCCCGCTGCTGGGCCGCGCCTTCGCTTCGCTGCCTGAGATCTTTTTTATCCTCCCTTTTATCGCCGGGGCGTTCATGTACCTGACAAAGAAGCGCGTGCTGCAGATCTACGACGCCCAGTCCACCCTTGTGATGGAAGTAACTCCGGAAGTGGCTTACGGCCTGATCAGGGACGGGGCCGGCAAAGAGGTGGCCCGCCTGGTGCGCAAGGGCAGCGCTGTGGACCGCTGCTGGGAGTTCGTGGATACCGACAACCTGGTGATCTTTAACATCCGCGACGATTTCCCCAAGGGCTACCTGCTGCGCAAGCTGTTCGGCAACCTGGGCGGCGCGCTGCGCTCGCACTACGGCATTTTCGCGCAGGACAGGCGGGCGGGCTACGTGTTCCTGGACCCGTCCTCCTCCAACCGCTTCCAGATACACCTGGACTACGCCTTCTCCCGCCTTGGCCACCCGGCGCAGATACTTGCGGCCGTGCTGTATGTGACCTCCATGGAAAAAGACCCGATATACCCGTCGCCGTTTTAGGGCAGCTACCGCCCAGGAGATTTTTATGAAAATCGGCATTCTTACCGGCGGCGGCGACTGCCCCGGCCTTAACGCGGTGGTGCGCGGGGTGACCAAGTCGGCGCTCAAGCGCGGCTGGGAAGTCATAGGCTTCCGCGACGGCTACCGCGGCCTGGTGGAAAAAGATTTTGTCAACCTGCACGATCACGACGTGTCCGGCATAATAATACGCGGCGGCACCATCCTGGGAACCTCCAATACCGCCAATCCCTTCGCCTACACGCTGGCGCCGCTGGGCTCGGCCGAGAAACCCCGGGACCTCTCGAAGCTGGCTTTTAAAAATTTCAAGGACCTGGGTCTGAGCGCGCTGGTGGCCATAGGCGGCGACGGCACGCTTACCATGGCCCAGCAGCTGTATGAAAAGGGCATGCCTGTCATAGGCGTGCCGAAAACGATAGACAACGACCTCTCCGCTACCGACGTGACCTTCGGCTTTGATTCGGCCCTTAATGTGGCCACCGAGGCGGTGGACCGCGTGCACACCACGGCGGAATCTCACAACCGCGTGATGATAGTGGAGACCATGGGCCGCTACGCCGGCTGGATAGCCCTGCGCGCCGGCATAGCGGGCGGGGGGGACATAATACTGCTGCCGGAGATCCCCTACCGGGCCGAAGAAATAATCAGCGCCGTTCTTGACCGCAAGCGCCGCGGCAAAAAATTTTCGATCATTGTAGTCGCTGAGGGCGCGCGCCCTGAAAAAGGTGAAATGACGGTCACCAAGGTGGTGAAGGGCTCACCCGACCCGCTGCGCCTGGGCGGGGTTTCCTACAAGATCGCCGAGCTGCTGGATAAAAGCAAGGTGGGCCTTGAGAGCCGCGTGGTGGTGCTGGGGCATGTGCAGCGCGGCGGCCAGCCCACTCCCTTTGACCGCTGGCTGGCTACGGGCTTCGGGGTGAAAGCGGCCGAGCTGCTGGACGGGAAACAGTTCGGCCGGATGGTGTCGTTCCGCCATTTCGGCTTTACCAGCGTGAGCATCGCGCAGGCTGTAGGAAAGCTGCGCCTGGTTTCGCCCTGTGCGCAGGAAGTGCTGATGGCTCTGTCCGTGGGGACAAGCTTCGGCAATTCGGGGATTACCGGGAGGTGCGCCTAGCGGCCCGGAAAACCGGGGTTTCGCGTTCGTAGTTTAAAAAATATGTCCACAGAAACTTTATTCGGGATAAACACGGCGGAAGAGATCCTTAAGGCCGGGCGGCGCAGGGTTATCCGGCTGGTGATCTCGCGCAACGAAAAGAACCAGCGCGTGACGGACCTTGCCAGCCTGGCCCGCAAGAGCGGCATCAGGGTGGACTTCTGCGACCAGCGCACGATAGAGAAACTGGCCGCGGGGGGGCATCACCAGGGCGTGATCATCGAGACCGAGCAGCTGGGTAAGCTGGACGTGGACGAGGCGGTGGGGCTGGAGAAAAATTTAAAGAGGACCATCTGGGCCGGCCTGGACGGCATAACCGACCCCATGAACCTGGGCGCCATAATAAGGTCCGCGGCCTGCCTGGGCGTGTCTACGGTGATCCTGCCTGAGCGCCGCTCCGCCGGGGTTACCCCGACGGTCCACAAGGTCGCCTCGGGCGCGCTGGAGCGGGTGAATATCGTCGAGGTAGTGAACCTCAATCAGACCATCATCAAGCTGAAGGAAAAAGGCTTCTGGATCTACGGCATGGACATGGGCGGGCAGGCGCTGCCCAAGGTGGACTTTACTCTTCCCGCTTTTATAATAATAGGTTCCGAAGGCGCGGGCCTGCACGAAAAAACCCGCGAGCATTGCGACGTGGTGGTCTCCATCCCGCAGAAAGGCGGCGTGGAAAGCCTCAACGCCAGCAACGCCGCCGCCATAGTCTTCTACGAACTCTCCAAAAAACTCTAAAACGACAACGCGGGCCTTTGCCCGCGCTGCCTGTCTCCCTCAAAAGTTATGGAGCAGGAAGCAACCGTCGATAAGGTGTCCCGCTCCAAAAATAGTATAGCAGATATATTTTCATTGTCAAGGGGTGCGGCTTGACAAGTCACTGGGGAAATCGGGAATCGAGGATCGGGAATCGAGAATCGGGGGTGGGGCGGGGATCAACGGCGCTTGGCGGAGTTGCAGGTTACTTTGAGACGAAGAGGTACAGCTCGCCGGGAGCTTTCATGGAGGAAGCTTCGGTTTCAGCGGTCGCGCCCGTTCCCCAGAACAGGTCCACCCGCCCGGGGCCGCGGATCGCCGAGCCCGTGTCGTGAGTGGCGATAAAGCGGTTAAAATCCTTGAAAACCAGCCCGCCGCCCTGCGCTGCCGGCCGCTTTGATCTAAGCAGGCCGAACAGGCCCAGCGGCACATATTGGGGATCGATCGCTATAGAGCGCCCCGGCGTGAGCACGCGGCCTATCGCGCCGTAAGGCCGGCTGTCCTTGGGGCGCGACCGGAAAAATATATAGCGGGGGTTCAGGTCGGCCAGGCGCTCCTCGCGCGGCCCCTGCGCCGATAGGTACTTGATAAAATCCTTGAAAGACATGCCCGGGATCTCGCCGCAGTCTATCAGCATCTTCTGCACGCTGCGGAAAGGGTGCCCGTTCGCCCCGTCGAAGCCCGCCCGCGCGTAGTCCCCGTCCGGGAAGCGCAGCACGCCCGAGCCCTGTATCTGCAGCAGCATTATCTGCGACGGGTGCGCCGACCAGACGATTTCCAGCCCCTGCCCGCCGAGCATGCCGGCGTGTATCCCGGCCCTGGAATAGTGGGGCGCCAGTTTCCCTGACTCATTGTAGCGGCCGTAGTCGAAGTCCACGCCCATCGCGGGAGTGGTCTTGACCAGGTCGGCGGGCTTGAGGTGCACCGCGTACTTGTGCGTCTCGTCCGGCTTTTTCGTCACCGCTATCTCCGCCTCGTAGTAGCCGGTGATGACGGTCTTGCCCGTGCCGTCGTCGGCGGAGGCGCGGTAAATCTTGAATTGGCTCTTCAGGGAGTTAAGGAGCTCCTCTGCGGGCATGACCGCGGAAAATATCTCCAGCAGGGCTTTTGTCGTGCGGCGCAGGCGCGGCGCGTCATAGGAGTCCGGGCCCAGCTGTATCTTTGCGGAATCCGGGCGGGAGTTCTAGTAGTCCAGGTCCGTCCTCAAAACCTCTATGATGCCGGCGCGCTCCAGGTCGTCGGCCGGGAGCGGCAGCGCCGCGGCGTCGACTTCAGCCACTTCCTTCACGGCGGGGGCTTCGCTGTAGCCTTCATCCGCTTTAAGTTTGCTCAATTTCGGACAGCTGTCCAGCATATCGGCCGGCTGGCCCGGGGAGGGTATAACAAGATCAACGCGCTGCGGAGCGTACCAGGGGGCCTGGCAGAAAGCCGCCGCGGGCAAAAGGAAAAACAATATAAGTGCGGCCGGCTTCATACTAGGAATACTACATAAACAGTTGAGCAAAATCAACTGTCGGGGGCGGTGAAGCCGCAGGAGGCGCAGTAGGGGGGCATGGGGGTTTTGCCGGCTATGCTGTCCCTCAGCGCTTGCGCCGCGGGGCTGCCAAGAATATCCGCCAGCGGCCTTTCATTAACATTCCCCAGCGCCAGCGCCCCGTCAAAATCGGCGCAGCACGGAACCACCCGCCCGTCGCTCAAAATACCGAAATGGTGCCGCAGCCCGAGGCAGCCTTCCTTGGCCTGCCCGTGCTCACCACCGGGCTCGCCCCGCACTTTTTCCCGTGCTCGGGCCAAAGTGCGGGGCCAGTCAAAAATGCTCCCAAAATTCAGGTACACTCCTTCGCGCAGCTTAAGCCCGCCCCGCACTTTTTCCCGTGCCCGGGCCAAAGTGCGGGGCAAGCCCCTGACCCGCTCTCCGGCGCCGTCCTGGGCTAGAGCCTCCAGCAATATGGCTTTTGCTTCCTTTATAAATAGGTCCGCGGGGTTCCCGCGCAGGCGGAAACTGACTATAACCCCCGGCGGCCTCCGCAGCGCGAAATCCGTGAGCCGGCGCAGGCTTTGTGCGCGGAGGGCGGGAGAGAGCTCTTTCAAAGCGTGCAGTGACACTGAAACCTGGCCCAGGCATTTTTCGCTGAAAATATCCGGCCCGAATTTATCCAGCAGCACGCCGTTAGTTACAAGGTTGACCTTAAGTTTCAGGTGTGAGCAGACTCCGAGAATTTCAGGGAACCGCGGGTGCATGAACGGCTCGCCCAGAAGATGAAGGAAGATGACCGCCGCAAGTTCCCCGGCCTGGGCCGCCGCGGCCTCGAACGCCTCAAGCGGCATAAACACTTTCGGGCGCGAGGACGCCGCGCAGAAGCCGCAGGCCAGGTTGCAGCTGTTGGTTATCTCGATAAAAGCGCGCCTGAAAGGTTTTTTCATCCAGGGTTTATTATAGCAGGCCGCGCGGTCAGAGTTTAAGCGCCACGGCTATTTCTATCAGGTCGGTTTCGTTAAGCGGGCGGTCCGTCTCCGCCAGCCATTCGGCCCTGACCTGCGGCCGCCAGGAGTTTTCGGAGGTTATCCGGCCTACCAGCAGGCCCCGGCTGCGCAGTTCGTAAAAGCGGCGCAGGCCGCTCATCCCGGTGCCCCAGTCCGGGCGTTTATAAATAAAGACTATTTCCCCGTCTTCGCGTGTGGCGCAGTAGCCGCCGCTCATCCAGCCTTTTAATTCCCAGCTCATAAAGCCTCCTTTTATTGGTAAACAGCGAACCGGAAACTACCGGGACGCGCAAGCGGCGCAGCGCGACAGCTGAGCCTGCTTTTCCGTGGCCGCCTGCCAGAGATGCAGTGAGAAGTACAACGAGGAATCTTCTCCTGTCCCCAGGGTGTAAACGCGCAGCCTGGCCTTGAACCTGCCGCCGAGCAGCCCGGCGCGCGCGCTGATTATTGAACTCCGGTTTTTGTTGGTCATACCCATAGCATAGCAGACCAACCCGACAAGGGCGTGTCGGGTTGGTTTCCGCTATTTTTATTTTTTTCGCGGCTCAAGAGGAGTGCAGCAGTCCGCGGCTTTGCCCTGACAGGCCCCCGACTACGCTTCTGTGACGTGAGTATCAGGCTAAGACGCGAACTCTCTGCTACTTCATTATCTCGATCTGGCCTATGGAGGGCTGGGGGACCAGGGCTTTGGAGATGGCGCTGACGCCTTCGCCCACGTAGAGCGCGGCCACCAGCACCACGCTGGAGAGGACTATGCCCACGGCCAGGTTGCCTTTCTGCAGCTCCTGCCCGGCGTGAAGGCTTTTCACCAGCCTGCCGAACAGGCGGAGCGTGACGGAGATGGTTATAACCGCCAGCAGCATAGAGAGCCCCAGGTGCGCCGCGGACAGGAGGGCCAGTTTTCCCAGGCCCATGGTGCTTTCTCCGGGGGCCGAGATGTGCATGCGGAACATGCTTACCACGGAGCCCATGCCTCTCTGCAGTATCATCGAGGCGGCGAAAAGTATGGCCGCCACCAGCGTGCCCACGGCGGCGTTCCCTTTTTTAATTTCCTCCTCCATGTTAAAGTCAGGGTTCGCCGTTATAAATACCCTGTAGGTGAGCGAGATGATGAACCCGGACATCACCACCGCGAGTATGAACTCGAAAACGCTTACTATTAACCTTGTGTTGAACATCGTTCCTCCTGAAAATATCCTCAAGAATTCCTGAAATCAGCGTAAATACTTCTAAAAGAACGGCTCCACATTGTAGCCTTCCGAGCCTGAAAGCAGGGCCGTTGTAGCTGTGCCGACAGTTCCGGGCTCCAGCCAGGCCGGGCCGGCCGGCTCCACCATTACGTATTCAAGTCCTTCGTAGCGGACGAACATATCGCCCTTGCCGGGCAGCCGCCTTATGGCCATAAGGTAATGGCCCGGCACCGCTATGCCCACCATCCGGATACCGGACCAGTTGCCGAGTATGGCCGCCAGCAGGCCGGTTTTCGTGTCGCAGTCTCCCCAGCCGCTCAGCAGAGCCCGGGCGGGGGGGAGCAGGCCGCAGGTGTGCAGGCCTTTGTCCATCAAGGGGGGGATCTTATAGCGCAGGGCCGTCTGTACCAGCGACAGCGCCGCCCCTATAAGGTCTTCCTCGGCGTACCTCCTTTCGGCGGCGACCTTCTGGAGAGCAAGCGCCAGCGGTTTCAGCAGGGGTATGTTGCGCTTCACTATTACGGGCATGTCGTTTTCCACTATGTTGCCGGCGCGCAGCGCGAGCCCGCGGGAGCGCAGCAGGGCGCGCAGGCGGGTGTCGTATTCCAGGTCCACATTGGCGATGGCTTTTTCAGCGGCCGGCTTGCCGCCTTTTAAAAAAGTCTGTTTCCAGACTGTCTGCCTGGTTTTTTCCCGCCAGGCCTTGAGCCCGCTCATTTCCGAGTCGGTATACCCGTAGCCGGACAGGTAATTCATGTAATCCCGCCCGGTCATGGCGAAGTTGACGCTGACGCGGTCCTTGTTGAAATTTATGAAACGGTACTGCGCTTTGAGGGCGGTCCCCTCGGCGGAAATTTTCTGGGAAGTGCCCGCTTCCGTGCGGGTCTCCCGGCTGGTGTATTCTTTCTCTTCGCTCTCTCCGCCGTCCTCATCGTCTTCGCCGTCAGCCGCCTGCGTGCGCGGCAGGTCCGCTCCGGCCGGGGCTATCGCCAGCTTTTTTTCCCACGCGGCGCCAAGAAGGCAGGCCGTGCCGAAGCAGGCCGCCAGCGCGGTTAAATGAAGGATCTTTATTTCAGGTCCGCGCATTGCAAGGTTCTATCTGCAGGAGAGACTGTATATTTTCTGTTTTTCCAGGTAAGCGTCTATACTTTTTTTCGCCGCCTCGCGCAGTTCGGAGGGCTCTATGATGGTTATTTCCGGCATCCAGTGCAGCACCAGCGGAACCACTTCCATGTTGTGGTGTATTTCCGCTTTTACCGTAACGCTGCCGTCCTTGCCGGGCTTTGATACTTTCTGGCGCGGCAGTATTTCCTTGCTCTGCAGGAAATCCGCGGCCGCCCCTTCCGCCCTGAGTATTATCCTGGTTTTCTTTCCGTCGTTGACCCCCCAGATGGTGGTGGCCGTGCCGATCGTTCGCTTTATCAGCTCCTGCGAGGGCGGGGCGAATTCTTCGGGCAGTATCTCAAGGCGCTTTATGCGGTCCACCCTGTATTTGCGGAACTGGACGGCTTTTTCCCCGTCCCTGGCGGCCATCATGTAAAAGAAATTCTCGCTGGCGAGTATTTTGACCGGGAGGAGCACCCTTTCCGTTACGCCCTCCGTAGCCGCGTAGCGCACTTTCAGCTTCTTGTGATTCTCTATGGCGAACACGATGTCCTCGTAAAATTTGCGGGTGAGCGGGTTCAGCGCTCTGGAACCCACCGAGTAAAAGGGCGAATCCCCGGCGCCGGGGGCCGTGGCCCTGTCGAAGATCTTGTCAAAAGCGTCCGTTATGGTGCCGCCAAGGCCGCCGGCCACCTCGCGCATCAGCACCAGCATGGAGAGCTGCTCGCTGGTAAGGTTGAAGTTCTTCAGGGAAACTCCGCTTGAGAAGGAATAAAGGCCCTTCTGCGAGGTGTCCAGATGGAAACCGGTGAGGTTTATGCGCTCTATGTCGCGCTGTATGGAGCGTTCGCAGACCCCGAACTCCGCGGAGAGGTCCGCTATGCGCACCGGGCCCTCGTTCAGCCTGTTGAGGATGTTGAGCACCCGGAAATATTTTTTGTCGCCTGAGTCTTTCTGGTACATTTGGCCCCCGTTCTTATATGCGCAATTATATAATTTAAAGGAAGGGGTCGTCATTTTCTTGACTGGAAAGGTATAAATGGCTATAATTTATATTCTGCAGCGGTAGACGCGGGCGTAGTTCAATGGTAGAACACTAGCCTTCCAAGCTTGTTATGTGGGTTCGATTCCCATCGCCCGCTTTGGAATTTGGGTAGACGTTGGATGTTCTGGCGATGGGAATTTCCTTATAGAAGAAGCTCGCTGACGCTCGCGTGTCGCCCGCTGGAAGAACGGATTCGGGAGGTTCCTTATAGGGGAATGTTGTACCTCTCCCGAACAGAGCAGAGTTAGTGTGTTTTTGCTGGGGTAGCTCAGTCGGTAGAGCATCTGCATGGTAAGCAGAAGGTCGTGGGTTCAACTCCCATCCCCAGCTTAAAATTTTGGTGATGTGAGTTTTCTGAAAGGGGCAGCTCGCTGACGCTCGCATGTCCCCAGCCTAAGATTTTCGGTATTAAAACTGTAGGAGAAAAAAACTATGGCAAAAGCAAAGTTTGACAGAACCAAGCCCCACGTAAACGTAGGCACCATCGGCCACGTCGACCACGGCAAATCCACTCTTACCGCGGCCTTG
>JAUSCK010000082.1 GCA_030651035.1 Elusimicrobiota bacterium | reverse complement strand
TTCAGAAGGATAAATGCCCAAGAAGCTCGGAGCCCCCAGGCTCCGTATGCGCCCCGTTTTGCTGTTTGATACGTGATATTTTGTAATTTTACAAAAGACGTGACTGGCCAGTATTGTATGCCGCACGCCCTTCATGGCTGTGCCGCCCTGCGGCGGTTTGAATCAATGCGGTTTAAGTGCTAGAATGATTGTTCGGTCGGCGGCACAGGATTTTAGGGCCCGTAGCTCAGTTGGTTAGAGCAAACGACTCATAATCGTTGGGTCGAAGGTTCAAGTCCTTCCGGGCCCAGTAATTTAAAAGGCCGTCCTCGCAAGAGGACGGCCTTTTTTGCCGGTGCGGCGCGGACGCTACTTCTTAACCGCTTCGTTGTCTATGTAGTAATATTCGGCTTTCAACAGGCCGCCGGGATCGTAGGCGCGCAGCGTTATAAGGGCGTTCTTCACGAAGACCAGCTCTTTCAGGAGCTTCCCGTCTTCGGTGTAGATCTTCACGGCGCCGTCGGGTATCTTTCCCTCCTGGCTTATTAAGTTGAAGCCCTTGTCCAGGTGGGCTTTGCCTATGTATTTGCCGTTGAGCCGGAAGGAGAGGAGCTCGCCGCGCGCCAGGCGCACGACCTTGGCGGTGACCATGGATTCCGGCTCCGCCGCGGTTTGTTTCCCCTGTCCCGGCGCGGTCGGCTCCTTGCGCGGCTCGGCGGGGCGGTCGTCGATATAATAGGTTGCGGAGGTTACGGCCCCGTCGGCGCCGTATTCCTTCTTCCAGCCGTTGAGCAGGTCGTTCCTGTAGGCGGCCTCCATCAGCAGCTTGCCGTCCCCGGTGTAATACTTGAAAGGGCCCTCCCTGCCGCCGGCCAGGTAATAGGCTTCCACCTGCAGCGCGCCGGCGGGGTAAAATGCCTTCAGCGTACCGTTGGCCTTGCCGCTCATCATGGTTTTTACCGTTTTAAGGCTGCCGTCGGGGTAATATTCGGTGTAGGTGCCGTTGCTTATGGCGCCTTCGGTCAGGACCAGCGCGCCGCCGGCGTCAAAAGTTTCGGTGGCTACGGCCACGCCGCCTTCCAGGTAGACCAACTGGCGCGTCATCGTGCTGGGGATTATTGTCCGGAAAGTTAATTTCGGGGCCGGGGCCACAACCTCTTCCGGCAGCGCTGTCGAAATCCCTACCGCCGGGGCTGCCGTTGAGGCTATGACCGCCTCCGGCAGTGCGGTTGAGATCTCTACCGCCGGGGCCGCCGTTGAGGCCGCGACCGCTGCCGGCTGGGCGCTGGAGAGCTCTATCAGGGCGGCGGGGGAAATAATCGCCGGGGCCAACGCGGCCTGCTGCTCCTGTATATCGGCCCTGTTTATGGTGAGCGAGCCGTATTTCGTCTTCACCAGCAGCACGCCGTCCATTTCGCCGGTTACCTCGCCCTCTATCCTGGCCCCGTCCTTCAGTATGAAGGTGTCGGCCTGGCAAAAACCCGGCAGTAAAAGAAAAAATAAATAAATAAATATTTTCATAAGGTCTCCGATAGTTATTCTACAAAAGAAAACCGCAAATTACGAAAAGGTAGATGTTTTTTGGCCCTTGATATAATAGGACTTATCTGGTATCATTATGGTAACATGAAACTGATAAACAGGAACGTGGATTACGCGGCGCGGGCCCTGGTTTATATTGCCCGGGCCAATAAGCCCACCGTCTCTGTGACCCAGATGCAGGAAGAGGTGGGGGTGGCCCGCCCTTTTCTGCGTAAAATACTGCAAACACTTCACAAGGCAGGCATACTGCAGGCTGTGAAAGGCAAAGGCGGCGGCTTCGCCCTGGCCCGGACGCCTGAAAATATCCGCCTCAGCGACCTGGTCGCCGTTCTGCAGGGCCCGCTCAAGCTGAACGACTGCGTCTTCCGCAAAAAGCTCTGCCAGAACCACGGCGCCTGCCTGCTGCGCCACAAAATAGCGGTAATAGAAACGCGTATGCTCTCAGAAATAGAAGGAATTACAATCAAAGACCTGGTATAAGGAGACGTGTTTTTCATGAAGAAACTCACGTCACAGATGCGTAGTCGGGGTCCTGTCGAGGGTATGGGCCCGGCGGGCGCGCTATCGGCCACACCGTGGCCGCGCTCACCCCTCGGGCATGAACACTGAATTGTGTCGCTTCGCTCCACCCCGCTCTTACGTAAGCTCCGGCCTGCGGGAAGGCCCGCCGAACCCATACCCTCGCCACCCCTCCAGTGAAAAACACAGCTCCTTAAAGGGGAAGGCGGGGGAAATAAGGAAATAATTTATGAAAACTAAAAGACAGATAATTAAGATCGACGAGAGCAGGTGCGACGGGTGCGGGAACTGCGTCACCGGCTGCCACGAGGGGGCCCTGCAGGTGATAGACGGCAAGGCCCGCCTGATCAGCGACCTGCTCTGCGACGGGCTCGGCGCCTGCATAGGCGAATGCCCGCAGGGAGCGATAAAGATAGAAACGCGCGAAGCCGTACCTTACGACGAAGCAAAAGTGATGGAAGGCATGGTCAGCAAGGGCCCCAACACCATAAAAGCCCACCTCAAACACCTCAAAGACCACGCCCAAAAAACATTCTTAAAACAGGCCTTCGACTACCTTAAAAAAAACAGCATACCCAACCCCATGGAGGAAGAAATGGAAAACGAACATAAACACGGCGCACCCGAACCCTGCGGCTGCCCCGGCGGGCGGATGATGGACCTGCGGGACAGCCCCGGCTCCGAAAGCGGGGAAAACCCGGCGGCCGCCTCCCAGCTGCGCCAGTGGCCGGTGCAGCTGCACCTGGCCTCGCCTATGGCCCCCTATTTCCAGAAGGCCGACGTGGTGGTGGCCGCGGACTGCACCGCCTTCGCCTACGGCAACTTCCACAACGACTTCATAAAAGGCAAGGCCATCGTGATAGCCTGCCCCAAGCTGGACGACGGCCAGGAAGTTTACGCCGAGAAAATACAGGCCCTGATCGAGGACGCCAAGGTGAACACCCTCACCGTGGTTACCATGGAAGTCCCCTGCTGCGGCGGCCTGCTGGCCATGGTAAAAAAAGCCGCCGCCGCCTCCAGCCGCAAGGTGCCGGTAAAGCACGTGGTCATAGGCATCCAGGGCGGCATAAAGAGCGAAGACTGGGCGTGACCCCCTTTACCTTGTGGCAACTTAACAGTAAAATACTATATATGACAGGCTAGGGCCGGATTGTGTATCTTCCCTTTATCCTTCATCCTTTCTTTAATGGAGTATTATGAAAAAAACAATATTGATCCTTTTAGCAGCGGCCGCAGGCTACTGCGTGCTCCTGGCCAAGCCCGATCTTTACTACAACAAGAGCATGGAGTATAAGAACTTCACGCTGAGGGCCCGCGGGCCCCTTCCCGAAAGGCCGGACGCCGTGCTGGACAATGCTATAGCTAAGATCGCGGTTTCGGAATTTGCAACTCCGGACACGAAGCTGGTGATCTATCTGCCCGGCAGCCGGGGCGAATTCCTTTTCTTTACCGCCTTCCTGAGCGGCGATTACTCCAGCGTGCACCCGTTCACCGGCGCTATTTTTATCGCCGCGGCGGACTTTAAGGGGGACCTGGTGCGCACCGCTCCCGGTGCGGCGGAATACCGCATACTGAGCACTGAAATCACGGGGGCTGCCGCCCGTGAGCTGATAAGGCGCACCATGAAGCCTCTGATGTACATAATCCTGAGCGATTGGAAGTTGAGGGGCTACTCCGAGCGCCTCTCGGGCGGGACCGGGGCTTTCAAGCCCGCGGATACCTGCTCGGGGAAGGCGGACGATTCCTCACTGCAGGATTATAAATACGGCCTGGCGGTGGAATTCGCGATGAAGGAAGAGAATATGTCCTTTCCCGAGCTGATGAAAAAGGATTACAGCTTCGAGAGCATAGAGGCGCGGATGAAAAAATTCAACTGCGGCGGCTAATTTAATGCTCAGGAATTTCAAAGTTCACCGCAGAGGCGCGGAGGTCGCAGAGAACAGAGTGAGAAGAGGGTTGAAATACGAATTAATATTTTCTCTTCCGAACTCCGCGACCTCTGCGCCTCAGCGGTGAATCCGAAGAGTCCGCCCGA
>JAUSCK010000067.1 GCA_030651035.1 Elusimicrobiota bacterium | reverse complement strand
GATACTGGTAAGTGCAGGATTCCCTTCCGGACTGCTCAGGTGATCTTTCCACTTTCGTGACCAGGTTCCCGGTCAGGTCGAAGTTCTGCCCTAACTGTGCGGCTGTAAGCGTGAAGTTCTCGCCCAGCTCTATGTTCTTGTCGAATTTCAGCTTAATGACCGTCGCGGGGTTGGCATTAGCCACCTCCAGCGTTAACTGCTTCTTCTGGCCGGACTTTCCCATGACGATCTTCGTCGAGAACTGTCCCGGAGCCAGAACTACGTCCCCGGCCGCCTTGGTGAATTCCCACTCGACCCCGCTGCCGGAGGGGCCCCTGACCTGGGTGAAAGTTATCGGTTCAACTACGTTCAGTAAGCCGCCGAATTTCACTTCGTCGCAGCCGGCCAGGAAGGCCATTGCCGCCACGATCCCTACGCCAGTAAATATTCTTTGTTTCATTTAAGTCTCCTCTATTCCCGCTATTTTATTGATGCAAAACATTGCAGCCCCGTCTCTGAAACAAGTAAATCAAAAAACCTGTCTCCGCCGATAGCGTCTTAGGACCCAGCTATAGCAGGTAAAAAGACCTATGCGAAATTAGGCCCTTCGGGCAATGAGGCCAACGCGGGTTTTACTTCATATACGGATGCCTGTAATCCGTGGGCGGCGCGAGGTTTTCCTTTATCGTCCTGGCGGAGGTCCAGCGCAGCAGATTATGCGGCCAGCCCACCTTGTCGTTGGTGCCGGAGGACCTGCCGCCGCCAAAAGGCTGCCGGCCGACCGCCGCGCCGGTGGGCTTGTCGTTTATATAGAAGTTCCCGGCCGCGTCGGCCAAACGGTCCGAGGCTTCCTTTATAGCGTCCTTGTCGCGGGCGAAGACCGACCCCGTCAGCGCGTAAGGCGAGGTCTCGTCGCAGATCTTAAGCGTCTCCGCGAACTTGTCGTCGTCGTAGACGAACACGGTCATCACCGGCCCGAAGATCTCCTCCTGCATGGTCTTGAACAGGGGGTTTGTGGTCTCTATGAGCGTGGGCCTTATAAAGTAGCCCTGCGTTTCGTCGCAGACTCCGCCGGCCAGTATTTTGGCGTCCGCCGCCTTTTTTACCAGGCTGATGTGCCCCTTTATGCTGTCGTAGCCGACTTTGTCTATGACGGCGTTCATGAAGCAGGAAAAATCCTCGCAGGGGCCCATCTTGATGCCGTTTATCTGCGAGACCAGGTCGTCCTTTATACCGGTCCAGAGCGACCGCGGTATGTAGGCGCGGGAGGCCGCCGAGCGCTTCTGGCCCTGGTATTCGTAGGCGCCGCGTATCATGGCGGTTTTGAGGGCCGCGGGGTCGCAGGAGCTGTGGGCGAAGATGAAGCCTTTGCCGCCCGTTTCGCCGACGATGCGCGGATAGTCCTTGTATCTGTAGAGGTTGCGGGCTATGGCGGTCCAGAAGCCGTTGAAGACCGGCGTGGAGCCGGAAAAATGCAGGCCGGCGAAGTCCGGGCTGTCTATCGCGCAGGTGCCTACCTCTCCGCCCGGGCCGGGGATCATGTTTATCACGCCGTCCGGCAGCCCCGCCGCCTGCCAGAGTTTCATCAGCTGGTAGCCGGAAAAGACCGCAGCGGAAGCGGGCTTCCAGAGAACGGTGTTCCCCATTAAAGCCGGGGCCGTGGGGAGGTTGCCCGCTATGGACGTGAAGTTGGAGGGAGTCAGGGCGAAGATGAAGCCTTCCATCGGCCTGTACTCCAGGCTGTTCTTTTCCCCGGCCGGAGAGGGGGGCTGGTGCGCGTAGATCTGGTCCAGGAAGTAGGGATTGAAGCGGTAATGGTCGGTAAGCTCGCTGGCGGCGTCAGTTTCAGCCTGGTGCGGGGTTTTGGACTGTCCCATCATAGTGGCGGCCACCAGCGTAGAGCGCCAGGGTCCGGCCAGCAGTTCCGCCGCCTTCTGGAATATCGCGGCCCGCTCCCGCCAGGGCGTGCGCGCCCAGCCGGCCCTGGCCGCGCTGGCGGCTTCTATAGCCAGCAGCACTTCAGCGGCGCCGGCTTTGTGGTAGCAGCCCAGCGTATTTTGGGTATCGTGCGGGATGATTATCGGTGAGGTTTTCCCGGTGCGCACTTCCTTGCCGCCGATTATAAGGGGTATGTCCGCGGCCTGGCTTTTTAATTCCGCCAGTTTTTCAAAAAGCTCTTTGCGCTCCGGGCTGCCGGGGGCGTAATCAAGTACGGGCTCGTTCTCAGGCCTGGGTACGCGTAATTCCGTGTTCATTGCTGCCTCCCCTGTCGCTCACAATAAAACCGCGCTATCACAATTTTATCAAATATGCCGCCCCGGTGACCGCTGCTGTGAAACAGGTTTTTGTCAGGAGAGGGCTATTTGATATCATTAACAATAACAGCCTGGTCTATGTGCCTGATGAAAAGCTTGAAATTATCTCCCCCGCTGGCGTTGGCCGCCCTTTTTATTTTTGGCTGCCAGGGCAAGCCCGCCCCGCAGCACATCGTGCGCCTGGCCACCACTACCAGCGTGCAGGATACGGGCCTTTTGGACATTCTGACCGACGCCTTTCAGAAAGACGGAAAATATACGCTGCAGGCTATAGCGGTGGGCTCGGGGCAGGCCATGCAGCTGGGTAAGACCGGCGAGGCCGACATCCTATGGGTGCATAGTCCTGACGACGAGGCGCAGTTCGTGGCCGAAGGCTACGGCACGGACAGGACCACCTTCCTCTATAATGACTTTGTGATACTGGGCCCCGCCGCCGACCCCGCCAAAGTAAAGGGCACAAGAAAAGCCGCGGATGCTTTTAATAAAATCGCCGCCGCCGGAGCGCTGTTCGTTTCCCGTGCCGACAATTCCGGCACCCATAAGAAAGAGCTGAAGATCTGGGACGCCGCAAAGGTTAAGCCGGGCAAGGAGTTCTACATCGAGGCGGGGCAGGGAATGGCCGGAACGCTCTCTATCGCCAAAGAGAAGAGCGCCTATATTCTGGCGGACCGCTCCACGTATCTTTCGATGAAGAAGAACATCGGCCTGGAGATAGTGAGCGAAGGCGACGCCGCCCTCATAAACCGCTACAGCCTGATACTTGTCAGCCCCGCCAGGTTTCCCAAGGTCAATGCAGCGGGCGCCAAAGCGTTCTTCGATTTCGTGCTTTCAAAACCGGCTAAAGAAATGATCGAGAAATACGGCGTTGCGAAGTACGGCCGGCAGCTGTTCTTCTTCGACTACGCCGTAAAATAAGCGCAAGGGGAGCAATGAGCTTCATCATACAGGGCTTCCAGAAAGCCCTGCACCTGATATTCTCCGGCAACGCCGAGATCTTCGGCATCGCCAGGCTGTCGCTGACCGTGTCCCTGCTGGCCACGGCGGCCGCCGTGCTGGCCGGCGTCCCGCTGGGCAGCTGGATCGCCGTAAAAAGATTCCCGCTTAAAAAACTCCTGATAGCGCTGGTCAACACCGGGATGGGCCTGCCGCCCGTGGTGGCCGGCCTCGTCGTGATGCTCTTCCTGGCGCGCAGCGGCCCGCTGGGCTTCCTCAATTGGCTCTATACCCCGACCGGCATGATAATAGCGCAGTTCATAATAGCTATGCCCATAATCACCGCGCTGTCCATCTCGGCCATGCAGGGCGTGGACCCCAGGTTCTACCAGCAGGTGCTCACGCTGGGCGCCAGCGACTGGCAGGCCATAAAGGTCTGCCTCAAGGAAATACGCCTGACCGTGCTGGCCGCCGTTATCGCCGGCTTCGGGCGCCTGGTGGCCGAGGTCGGCGCGGTTATGATAGTGGGCGGCAATATCCGCCACCAGACCCGCATGCTTACCACCGCCACCGTGATGGAGACCAATATGGGCAATTTCGACATGGCCATAGCCTTGGGCCTGATACTTTTGACTTTAAGCTTCGCGGTGAACCTGGCGCTCACACTGATACAGCAGAAGAAGGTGCTGCCGCGATGATAAAACTTTCCAACCTGCGCCTGAGCGCGGGTTCGTTTAACCTGGCCGTGGACTCGCTTAATATACGCGAGGGGGAAGTGTTCGCCATCATAGGGCCGAACGGCGCCGGCAAGACCACGCTCCTGAACGCCATGGCCCTGCTGAGGGAGCCGTCGGCCGGCTCGCTGGAGATAATGGGGAAGGACGCCCTGGCCCCGGCCAATAAGATGTTCCTGCGCCGGGCTATGTCGGTGGTCTTTTCCCAGCCTTACCTTACCAACGACACGGTATATGACAACGTGGCGCTGCCGCTGAAACTGAGGGGGCAGAAGGACGGCGCGGCCGTGGAAGAAATGCTGGAGCTTTTTCAAATAAGCCACCTTAGCGACCGCAATGCCAGGACACTTTCCCAGGGCGAGTCCCACCGCGCGGCGCTGGCGCGGGCTTTCGTAACCAAACCGAAACTGGTGCTGCTGGACGAGCCTTTCGCAAGCCTGGACGAGCGCGTGAAGGCTTCCATAGCCCGCGACCTGCGCCGCGTCCTGAAAGCCTCCAATGCCGCCGTGGTCTTTGTTACGCAGGACCAGAGCGGGGCGCTGACGCTTTGCGACACTTTGGCGGTGCTGGTGAACGGGAAAATTCTGCAGCAGGGCGAGCCGCAGGATATTGTCAACCGCCCCGTTTCCGCCGAAGTGGCGGATTTCGTGGGCGTGGAAACCATACTGTCCGGCAAGGTGGTTTCCAGGCAGGACAACCTTTGCGCTGTGGCGGCCGGCGTCAAGACCCTGATGGTGGTGTCTGACTGCGGGGGCGGGGACAGCGTATTCGTCTGCGTGCGGCCGGAGAACGTGTCCGTCTCCCTGGGCGCGGATGCCGGCGGCCGGCGTAACAATTTCAAGTCCAGGGTCGTTTCAGTGGCGCCCTGGGGCCTGGAGTACAAGGTGGAGCTGGACTGCGGCTTCACGCTGCAGGCAGCGGTCACAAAACAGCTGGTGAACGGGCTGGGCCTGAAGCCGGGCGGCGAGGTTTACGCCTCGTTCAAGGCTACGGCGGCGCATTTGATCAAGAGGATAACATGATCAGTTTTGAGGAAGCTATAGAAACGGTTTTAAAGAACGCGAAGCCGCTGCCGCCGGCGCGGACCCGCATAGAGGACGCGGTCGGCCGCGTGCTGCTGGAAGATGTACGCTCCGGCATGGAGATGCCGCCCTTCAATAAGTCCGCCGTGGACGGCTACGCCGTGCGCGCGGCTGACCTGGCGGACAGCCGCGAACTGCGCAGCATAGGCCTGATACAGGCGGGCGATACTTTTAAAGGTAAGCTCCGCCCCGGCGAATGCGTGAAGATAATGACCGGCGCGCCGGTGCCGCCCGGCGCCGACGCCGTGGTGATGGTGGAATATACTTCCGAGCGGAACGAGTTGGTGAAATTTGAAGAAGGGATAAAGAAAGGCGTCAATATAGCCCTGCGCGGCGAGGATATAAAGAAGGGGCAAAAGATATTGGCGCGCGGCGCTGTGATCTCCATTTCCCATATAGCCGCGCTGGCCGCGGTGGGCCGCAGCCATGTAAAGACCGGCGCGCTGCCGAAAGTTTCATTGCTTAATACCGGCGGGGAGATAGTGCCGCCGGGCGCTAAGCTGGGGAAAAACCGCATTTACAACAGCAACGGCCCGATGCTGGCCGCCATGCTGAAGACCGACGGGATAACCGCCGCCCCGGTTATTGTGCGCGACGACGCCCGCAAAATGAAGGCCGCCATAGCCGGAGCCCTCAGGTCGGACATAGTGCTTATCTCCGGCGGCGTGTCCATGGGCGACTACGACCTGGTGCCCGGCGTGCTTAAAAGCCTGGGCGTGAAATGCCTTTTTCATAAAGTGCGGGTAAGGCCCGGCAAGCCGATGTTCTTCGGGGTGAAAGGCCGGACCCTGGTTTTCGGCATACCGGGCAACCCGGTGGCTAATTTCATGGCGTATCTCGCCTACATACGGCCCGCCATACGCAAACTGGCCGGCCGCCCCGACTGCGCGCCGGAATTCCTGACAGGGAGCTGCGCCGGCAATTTCGAGCCCAAAACCCCGCGCCGGGCCTTGGTGCTTTCCAAAGTGCGCGCGGACACGGAATATTCCCTGGCCGAGGTCTCCAATAACGGCTCGGCCGACATCCTGGCCCTGGCGGCGGCGGACGGCTTCACGATGGTAAAAGAGGGCGGGGCAATAAAGAAGAGCGGGAAGGCCAGATTTATTACATGGCAATAGACTATCTGCGACTGTCCCTCACCGACAGGTGCAATTTAAACTGCATCTACTGCACCCCGCTGGAAAAAAGCGGCTACCTCGCGCACGGGGACCTGCTCCGGCACGAGGAGCTGGCCCGCGCCGCCGCGGCCTTTGTGCGCGCCGGGGTGAAAAAAATACGCCTGACCGGGGGCGAGCCGCTGCTGAAGAAGAACATTCTGGAGCTGGTGCGCATGCTGAAGGCCATTCCCGGCCTTCAGGAGCTGGCCCTGACCACCAACGGCGTGCTGCTTAAGGACCTGGCTGTCCCGCTGCGCGAGGCCGGCATGAACCGGGTAAATATCAGCCTGAACACCCTGATCCCGGCGACCTACAAGCAAATAACAGGTTCGGGCTCGCTGGAGGACGCCTGGGACGGCCTGATGGCTTCGCTCAGGGCCGGCTTCTCCGAGGTCAAGCTCAACTTCGTGGTAATGAAGAGGATCAACGACGCCGAGATCCCCGAATTCGCCAGGCTGTCCATGGATTTCCCGCTGTCCGTGCGGTTCATCGAGTTCTTCCCGACCAACGAGCGTTCGAAGAACCTGAAACACGCGTTGTTCACCACCGCGGAGACCAGGAAACGGATAGAGGACGCCTACGGCCCGCTGCAGCAGGTACCCTCGGGCCCGACGGACGGGCCGGCGCGCGTCTTTAAGCGCCCCGGCGCGAAGGGCAAGATAGGCTTTATAAGCGGCCGCAGCGACTATTTCTGCGGGGCCTGCACCCGCGTGCGCATGGACTGCACCGGCAAAGTCTACCCCTGCCTGTTCTCGCCGTCCACCCACACCCTGCGGGACCACCTGCGCGCCGGCGCGGACGAAGAAACCCTTGTGGAGCTGATAAAAAAGATATTTTTAGTAAAATCTAAATATAACAAAGATTCCGCCTCCTCCGGCCACATAGAAATGAGCAGTATGGGGGGATAAGAATCGAAGATCTAAAATCGGGAATCGGGAATCGAGAATCGAAGATCGAAAATCGAAAATCGAAAATCGGGGATCGGGGAATTTATGATCGATGTTGGGGCTAAAAAAGATACTAAGAGGATTGCCAGGGCGCAGGCTTATGTAAAGCTGAACGCTGAAATAGTCCGGCTTATATTGGCCGATAAAATACCCAAGGGCAACGTCCTCGAAGACGCCCGCATAGCCGGCATACTGGCCGCCAAGAACACCGCCGGCCTGATACCCCTTTGCCACAACCTGCCGCTTAATTTTGTGGGCGTAGAATTTAAAGTGGATGTTGCCGGCGTCCTCGTAAACACCGAAGCCCGCTGCACCGGCAAAACCGGCGTGGAAATGGAAGCCCTCGTAGCCGCCTCCGTCGCCGCCCTCACCATCTACGACATGTGCAAAATGTTCGCCCAAAATTTAGAAATAAGTGAAGTCTTTCTGCTGGAGAAAAGCGGCGGCAAAAGCGGCCATTACAGGCGGAAGTAGTTCTTTTTTAATGTTATTGCTCCCAGGCGGTTGGGGGGGCCGGGTTAGCAAATGCCGCCGGAAGCCCGTGCTTGCGTAGCGCGTGGGCTGAGGCAGGCAGGCGCGCGCACGGTGGGCGCGACGCCGGTTT
>JAUSCK010000063.1 GCA_030651035.1 Elusimicrobiota bacterium | reverse complement strand
GTGTAACCGCAGGACTTCTTTTATTTTGCGCATGAGTAACCTCGTGTTGGGCATGGAATCTCCTTTTAGGGTAGATTCCATCAAACATTGTTACCCGGCGCCGCTTCAACAGGGATCAGCTGCTATACCCCAAAACAGGGGGGGCCGCTTTGACCGGAATACTGGTTTGCTTTGCTTCGGAACGGTGGTTTGGTTTGCTCTGGAATGGTGGTTTGCTTTGGCCTGGAATACGCATAATTATTTTTTTCATCAGAATATGCCTTTTGGATGTTGATTGTAATGGCGTATTTTAAACGGCATCTTTTCGTTTAGCAGTTAACAATAACCCTAAACCCAAAGCAGTTAATATCCCTATAAATTGCACAGACAGGCGCCCCATATCTAATTTAACCCCAAAAAATACAGAGTCCTTCTGTTTTGGAGGCGGAGACACAATAAAAGAATATCCTGCGGGAGTTTCACTGTAGTTCCCCTGAGGGCCCATAAAAGTGTATGTCCAAGGGGGAACGCTTCCCATAATGGCAAGAGTAACAAGTGCCGCCCAAATAAGTTTTCGTTGTGTTGGGGTTAATGTCATAATGCTCCTATTTCTTTTTCATAATCGTTCTTCCCGCCCAGGAATTCCGCCGCGCGTTTTAAGTCTTCCGGGAACACGTCCACATAAAATCTTAGCGTCGTCGCCACATCCGAGTGCCCCAGGTAACGCTGCACAAGTTTGGCATTGCCGGTACGTTTCATTAACTTCGTCGCGGCGGTGTGTCTTAGCGCGTGTGGCGTGAACTCGCCCTCGATCCCGGATTCTTTAATCCACTTCTTAAAATCGCGCTGCGCCTGCCGGCAGCTCAGCCTGGCGCTCTCTCTGGAAACAAACAACGGCGCTGCCGGCGCCAGGCTTTCGCCTTTACGGCGCTTAAAGCGGAGAAATTGCGCCAGGCGCTCCTGCAGGGCTTTGGGGAAATAAACCGTTTTTAGCCGGATCAACTTTTCGCCGTCGCGCGTCCAGCCTTTAACCTGCACGTCTACCTTGGCGCGCTCCGCATCGCTGACATTGAGGCTCAGGGCTTCGCTGATCCGCAGCCCGGTCACAAGCATAAGCCGGTAGAGCATGTGTGCCCGCTCCGCGTCTTTGCGCTTAGCCAGGACGTTTAATAGGGTTTCTTCTTCTTTAAGATCGAGGCACTTAATATCCGGGCTCATTTCTGCCCTGCAGGTTCTTCAACCTGGACCTCAATACATTTCTCTTCGCCACCCAGCTTGGCAGATAACATCCAGTCGTAAAGCCCTTTTTCGATGGATACTTTTATCGGCCTACCGTCGGCGGTTTTTTGCGCGTTTAATTCTTTAACGGCTTTCTCGAAGATCTGCTTCCGTTTGCCTTTGTGGCCGTGCCAGCCTGCAGCCGGCAGGGAAAGCTCTTTTATAAGATCCGCCAGGGTTTTATTATATTCGTTGCCGTCCAGCCCGATAAGTATCGGCTCGATGAACAGCCTTATCAAGAAAGCCAGCTCGCCATGTATGTGCGCCAGTTCTTTCGGCCGGCTTACGGCATGACGCTCCAGGAGCTGGACGCTCAAGGGCGTTGAAAATTTAACTTTAAGGACCGTTTCGGGCTGGCCGCGCTTTTTCCCTTCGGCCAGTTCGACGTCCCCGAGCAAACTAAAGCCGTAGCCATTTATATTTTTTAACTTCATTGCGGACAGGTCCACGTAATACGGCATAGTCTTAAGATCGTAGACCATGCTTGTGAGCCAGGTTAAGCCCTGCCCGCTGAAAGACTTCCAGTCTAAGGCTTTAGCCAGGTCCCGGATGGAAACGTAGCAGAAGCAGGTGACGGCGCCGGATGGATATTTATTGCGCTGGCAGCCTTGCTGAACCCAAAGGCTTTCTATGGCGGCTAAGACCTTGGCGTGTTCTGCCGTTAAAATACCGCGCTCCCGGTCGCCAGGTTTAATGCGGCCGCGCCACAGCGGAACAACGGAAACGTCGCCATCAAGCGTACGGAACTTCGCCATGACCTTATCGGACTTGGCTTTGTTGGTGGAAAGCGTGAAGAAGGATGAGCTGATGAACGTAGCCCAGGGAATGATCTCTTTACCGTAAGGTACAGCCATTACGCCCTGGTCGACTTCTCCTTCTTCTTTAACCGGCCGGAAATTAGAGAAAAGCGTTAACTGTGTCTCTTCGAAATAGGTCTTAATCTTTTCCTGCACTGCCGGGGGATCTTGTTTTGCTTTATCCCCCCCTGCTTGAACCATCCTTTTTTTTAAAAGGGTAGTCAGGTATTTAGCTGGATTCTGGACCTGGCCGGTTCTTATCTGGTGTTTCAGTTCGCCGAATTCTTCGGCCATTACATGCTCCCCAATTTCCCTCAAAGCCTTTTCAAAGAAAGGGCGGCTTTTATGGTCCTTGGTAAGCTCAAGTATTTCGTCTATTAAGTACGAGGTCATTCTGCTTCCTTGCGATAGTTATCAACAGGGTTTTGCGAAAAATCGTTAACGAATTCTAACCGTTATATTCTTACCGATTCTAGAACCCTCATTCTCATAGAGAGCCTTGTCACCGCTATATCATGCCTTTGACACCCTTATATCATAGCTATATTGGAGGTTGTCACCCCTATATCATAGCTTTCCAACCCACTTCCGCAGCCTTGCCGGGGATTGTTGATAACTTTTTAGGTCCCCTACCAGGCAGCTATTAAACGCGCCCGTCTTCTGCCCGGATTGCGGCCAGCGCTTCAACTAGATCGTTGGAAAGCGGCGCGGTCCGGAGCGCCAATTTTACAGCCTGGGAAATTGAGATCCGTTGGCCGTTCGTTTCCATAAAAGAACGGAGGCCATCAAGCTTAGCCATATCGGTTTTAAAAAGCGATATGCTCAGCTTTTTGCACTTCCGATCTTCCCCCACCGGCAAAGCTGCGGGGGCCGCAGTGTGGGTCTTTGATTCGCGTTTATTCATCTTGTCCAGGGACTGGGCAAGTCGGGCTTGTAATGTGTTTTGTTTGGTCATACTTTCCTACTTTATTACTCTGTTACTATTTCCAGCGCTGCCTTAAACAATTCTTCCCGAGCTGCCAGGTCCAGCGCCTGCCAGCCAAGTAAAGCCGCGTGTTGATAACACTGCCGGCGCGAGATTGTGGTTGAAAGCGCTTTAACGCCTATTCGCTTTGCCAGGTCCGGAAGCTCGCGGGATAAAACGGTGTTTGCGAGAACACCATTGAATAGTATTTTTAACCTCGCTTTCTTAGGCAGGTGCGGCCGGATCGCTTCCACGGTGTCGCGGGTGGTCCAGATATCCGCAGGGGATGGCGAGCAGACCAGGACAGCCACGGAACAAGAGGCGAGCGCCGAAGTCAACGTGTCCAGGCGCGGCGGGGTGTCTATAAAAACCGCGTCGTATTTGGTAGCGTGGTCATAAAGTACTACTTTCGTACTTTCGCACTCTCTAAG
>JAUSCK010000059.1 GCA_030651035.1 Elusimicrobiota bacterium | reverse complement strand
GAAGGTGCTTTTTGCGATACCCGCGCCGAACTGCGCCGCGCCCTCCACATCCAGCGCCGCGCCCGGCGCCGCGGTCCCTATTCCTACATTGCTCAGCCGGTAAATATCCGGACCCGCAGCCAGCCAGTTGGTATAGACTACCGGTATGCCGTTACGGCGCAACTGGCCTGTCAGGTTGATGTCTCCATCCACCCCCAACCGGTATCCCGGGTCCGCGGTACCGATGCCCGCATTGCCGTCCATGACGAATAAATCGCTTGAAACCGTCACCTGGCTCTGGAAAATGTTCTGGCCTGTGAAGGTCTGCGTGGCGTAAAGAATAGAGACGCCTCCGTTGCCGCCGCCGGTGGCGTTGTCAACGTACACTTTGGTCACCGCGTCATTTGCCGAAGTCGGCGGACCGAGATTTGTCACCTTATAGCCGCCGGCGTTCAGATCGCCGCCCAGCGCTCCGGTAACCCTGAGACTGCCCGCCGTAATACTGCTTACCGCAACAGTGCTCAGCGCCACGGTGCCGGGAAAATCATACGCCGCGTTTAAAAAACTGCCGCCGGCTATGTTTGCCGCCGTTATATTCGTCAGCTGCGCGCCGCTCCCGAGGAAAGCGGCGGCCTTCACATTACCGGAAACTTCAAGTCTTTCAGCGGGATTAAAAAGCCCCACCCCCGCCTTGCCGGTTATGTAAACAGCCGTGGCGATGGATACCCCGCCGTATGGGGTCAGGGCGCCTGCGTTTATAGTGGAAACACTTATGACGGCAGGCAGATTAGCCGCGCTCAAGTTTGTAAGCTTTGACCCGTCGCCGTAAAACCCGCTGTTTGCCGTTATGCTTGACGAGGCCAGTATCCCGTCCTGGACGCTTAATTTGTGCGCGGGCGCCGCAATGCCGATACCGACGCTGCCGTCCGTTACCACCAGGTTGCTTGAAACCGTAACCTGATACTGGAAGGTGTTCTGCCCGGTGAAGGTCTGCGTGGCGAAAAGAATAGCGGCCTTGTCGACCCCGCCGCCGGTGAGCGCGTCCACATAAGCCTTGCTTGCCGCATCATCGGGTCCTGCCGGCGGGCCGAGATTTGTGACTCTGTAGCCGCCGGCGTTCATGTTGCCGCCCAATACGCCTGTAACC
This sequence comes from Elusimicrobiota bacterium, assembly GCA_030651035.1. Classification (GTDB taxonomy): domain Bacteria; phylum Elusimicrobiota; class Elusimicrobia; order Elusimicrobiales; family UBA9959; genus UBA9959. The sequence continues at coordinate 8,980 of JAUSCK010000059.1, read as the reverse complement.
CTGATATTGCCCGCTGTAACGCTGTTTGCCGTAACCGTGCCGAACACCACGGCGCCGGGAAAAGCGTAGGCCGCGTTCGCGAAACTGCCGCTGGTTATGTTTGCGATCGCGAGTTCCACCAGCTGCGCGCCGTTCCCTATAAAAACGTCGGCCTTCACATTGCCAGAAACCTCGAGCCTTTCAGCGGGATCGGAAAGTCCAAAGCCCGCCTTGCCGGTTATATAAACATTGGTGGCGATGTTTACCCCCCCGTACGGGGTTAGGGCGTTCGCATTTATGGTGGAAAGGCTTATATCGGCCGGCATGGAGGCGGCGCCTACTTCGGTCAGCCCGGAGCCGTCGCCGAAAAACCCGCCGCCGGCCGTTATTCCCGACCCGGCAAATACCCCCCCCTGGACGCTCAGCTTCTGCTCGGGAGCCGCTGTCCCGATGCCGAAAGAACCGTTAACTATCACCAGGTCGCCGGAAACCGTGACCTTATTGCGGAAGGTGTCCTGCCCGGTGAAGGTCTGCGTGGCATAAAGAATAGCGGCGCTTCCGGGACCGCCGCCCGTGAGATTGTCGACATACGCCCGGATCGCCGCGTCGCTCGGCGAGGCCGCGGCGCCAAGATTCGTCACTCTATAGCCGCCGGCGTTCACATCGCCGCCCAGGGTCCCCGCGATAAGAATACGACCGACCGTAATGCTGCTTACCGTAATGGTACTCAGCGCCACAGAACCGGTAAATCTGTACGGCGCGCCTGAGAAACTTCCGCCTACTATGTTTGAAGCCGCTATATTGGTTACGGCGGCGCCGGAGCCCTGAAACGCCGAGGCTTTTACCGCGCCCGCCACTTCAAGCTTCTGCGTCGGAGTCGTCAGACCTATACCCACGCTTCCCTGGGCCGTGGCGAAATACGCGGAATCGGTGGACCGTATCACGCCCGCCACGTCAAGCTTATACGCGGGATTTAAAACGCCGACGCCGACATTCCCGGTGTTGGACGCGTATATATCAGGCCCTGCTGTTTGCCACAAGCTGCTGCCGGCGGCCGTGTACTGCGCGGAGCCGTCCTGGAATATTATCCCCCTGTTGCCGGCGGCGGGCGAGATTTTCAGATCTCCGTCAGCCAGGGTAAAGTTACCGGAACTGGCTTCCGCCGTGCCCGAGCGCGGGGCATACAGGGCATAGGGCGCGGATAAAAGCGGGTCGGCAGACTGGACCGAGCCGCTTATCGTCAGCCGTACGTAGGGCGTTACTGCGGACCAGGGGATCGCGTCGAACTGAGCTTCGTTAGGGGTGCCCAGCGGATACTTGAACAAACCGCCCGAGACATAAACATCGGTAGAACCGGAGGTCCAGTAAACCAGGGAACCGTCGGCGTTCGTTATATTAAATTCCATGGGCAGGGCGCCGGTATAGAGAGCCCCGTCATGGCGCAGAGTGCCCTGATAGATTATGTTCTGGAACGCGCCGGCACAGGCTAAAGGCTGCCAGCCTAACAGCCCGGCGGGCCCGCCTCCGGCGGAAAGGCTGAGGAATAACACCAGAGCCCTGAGGTTTAACGACTTGTTCATATTGCGAAGTCCACGGCGGCCAGTTCGTTGCTTTGGACTTTCCTCATACTTTAGGAAACAACTATCAACCCGGACCGGAATATTTTAGCCGGGCTTGGATTTCAAATCACTCGTGGCACGGATCACGGCGCGCTTGGCGCGCGCGTTGCCGGGCTCCAGCTCAAGGCATTTGTTCAGGTATCTTATCGCGTTTTTTAGATTGCCGGCATCGTATTGCCTGATGCCCGTATCGTAGTATAGGGCCGCGCGCGCCGCAACCGGGTTCGCCGGCGTTTTTCCGGCTGCGGCCGTCCGGCCTGTCTTGCCGGCCATACCCGGCGGCAGGGGCTGCGAATAGGACTTTTCTGACCGCATGACTTGAAACCTGGACGAAAGCGGCGCCTGCGGCAAACCCGTTTTCATGGCGGAGGAGGCGGAGGAGGAAGAGCGTTGCCGGCGCGCGGCGGGTCCGGGAGCGGCAGTATCCGCTGCGGAGGACGGGGGCGTGACCCCGGCGCCAGTTTCACCGCCGGGTTTTTGAACCGGGGGCACATCGGCAGTCTGTATGGCCGGGGCTCCGGCCGGTGCCCCCGCGGCAGGCAGAGCTGGCGGGGGATTTGATATGACGCTGTTTGCTTTCCCTTCGCCCTTACCTGCTGTTTCCGCGGCGTTGTCCGCGGCTGCGGGAACGCTCTTAGCGGAGGGGTCGGGGATTCCCAGATAACGCTTTGACAGGCTCGCATAATAAGCCGCTTCGGCGTTTTTCGAATTCTCACTCAGAACCTTTTCCCACAGTTTCAGCGAAGAGGAATATTTTTTTGCCACATAAAGATCGAGCGCCTGGTCGGCGACGGCGAGCCGCTTCACCGCATCCCGCTCTGCCTCGTCTATCTCACCCGCCCTGGCTACTATTTTTTGCGCGAACCGCGGGTCGGATTGCGGATCCAGGTCCGTCTCGCCGTATTTCATAAAGACCACGGCGACGATATCCGCTGTGGAAAGTTTATTCCATTCTCCCGCCCGCCCGGTGTAGCTACCTTTTATCTTAACGGAGAACAGCTCTCTTATTTCGCCTATCCGCTGGTTTAAAGTTTTCAGCATCCCGGGGTAGGCGGGCGCGGCGGAAAGCAGGTTAAGATAGGACTTAAGATTGTAGTCCGTGTCGCCGACATCGGGGATATTTTCCTTCAGTTTTGAAACAAGCGCCTCCCACCCGGCTATTTTCTCCTCTTTTTCGCTTTTTACTTCCTCGATTTTCTTCCAGATACTCCCGACATCGCCTCCCAGCCTCGCCCTTTCACTGTCAATTTTTGAATTTTCTCCCGCAATAAGCGCGCGGGTAGCCTGCTGGAGCCCCGCATGCGCCTGCGCGTCGTCCGGCCGCCGGGCGATCACGTCCATAAACCCGACCAGCGCCGCTTTCAATTTCCCCTGCTGCATTAACTGGACGCTCTCCGCGTAACGCTTGTCGACGTCACCGGAGGCGAAACACGTAGCCGCTCGCAGGAATAAGAAGACCGCGGGCAGCACGCGGGGGAAAAAAAGTGGGTTGGCTCGCATATCTTATTCCAGCACTTCTATCATAGTACGCACTTTTATCAGTAGTTCCATGGCTTCAGGCACTTTTGGGTCGAGTTTAAGGGCCTCGTCCAGTTCCAGGGCGGCTTCATAATACTGCCGGTTTTGCATCAGGACCTTTGCCCGCTCCACTTTCCAGCGGGCCTTTTCCTGCCCGGGAGCCATGTGCGGAGTGATCTCCATCGGTTTCCCGAACGCGTAGGAAAGGCCGAATCTGTGCGCGTAGCCGAAATCTCCGAATTTGGCGATAGCGTAATCCAGATTCACCGCCTTGAGATTAAACCCCACTCCGAATCTCAGGGCGCTCCCCTCATCCGGCCCGGGCATATACCCCGCGCGCAGAGAAAGCGTGCGCCTGACAAAAAACTCCAGGCCGAGAGAAGGAGAAAAGCCGCTCGCATCGCTGTTTTTCCGCGCGTCAATAGCCACCCTGAGCGGGTCTCCCCAAAGGAGATGCTCATAGCTCACGCCCGCCCTGTAGACCGCCGGAGACTTATCCTGTTCCGCGTCGAATTTCAGGCCGGAGCCCAAAGAACCGGCGGCTATCCCTGCGCCAAACCTGCCGCCAAGCAGCTCCCTGAAATACAGCGCCCCTGCGTCATATAAAAGCCCGCCGGCGCTGACGGTGTCCAAGGTTTCGGAAGCGTATTTCAGGCCGCCGCCGATAAAGACGCCGTATTTCCTGTCATTCCACGAACCGGCTACCCTTCGGGAGTATAAAACGCCGAAAGCCATGTCGCTGGATGATACTTCCCCGGCGGGGTTGCCTGAATTATCATAACCGGGAAACGGGGAAATGTTCAGCATGGACAGCGTCGCGGCAAAAGTTCCTTTTTCGGCTGTGGGATAAGCAAATGCCAGCTGCTGCATGCTTATGCCTTCAAACCAGAAATTATAGACAAAGGCCAGTTCCGTGTAAGACGAAAGAGAAAGGGCAGCAGGGTTAAGAACGGCGCAGCTTAACAGGTCGCCGGAAAGGGCGGCGCCGCTCTCACCCATGGCGGCCGCCCTCGGGCTCTGGACAGTCCTCAGGAACTGCAGGCCGCTTGCGCCCGCGTCCGCGGCTAAAGGCGGAGGGCGGAAAAGAGCGAATAACAGGGATAGACCGACGAATAGCACGGGCGAGCAGCGCGAATTCTGCGGGCGGCGCCGCTTAACGGCGGGCACAGGTAAAAGTGCGGAAAGGCGCTTATTTGGGTCCGCGGCAGCAGCCGCTGCCTTCACCCGCTGAGTGCAGGCCGGAGGCAGGTCCGACAAGATTATTGTATGGCTACGCTCGACCTTTCGCATAAAGTATCCGTCTTTTCCTGATCGCCAACCGCTGTAATTTATCCCTGTCCGCTTTCCGAGCCGCGTCGATCGCTACTTTATGATCATCAGCTTGCCGGCCTTCCGGTTTTTTCCAGAGCGGGCTTCCCAGATATATACGCCGTTGGCCGCTTTTTCCCCTGACGTGTTTTTGCCGTCCCAGACGGTCGTACCGCTTGTATTGGAGGTCATTTCCAGCTCCCTCACAAGTTCCATATTGATGTTGTAAATGCGGATAGAGCCCGTTTCGGAAGTGCTGTTAAAGGTTATTCCATTTTGCCAGCTGCCATAGCGCGCCACATTTCCCGCATTCGGCCGGAACGGTACCGGATACGGGTAAATATTGGCGACATCGTTGTCCAGTCCGGCGATAAGCGCGTATGTGGAAAAATGTCCGGTATCCAGTGAGATCCCGCTCCCGAGGCTGTCGAAGCTGGCGCCGCTCTGCCTGACCCATAATTTTTTATTTTCATCCAGCCGCCAGATGGAAAGATCTTTTGTCTTGGCCGGGGGGAGGCTGCCGTCTACTACGCCGTCGTTGTTTTTATCCAGATCGTCGTACGATAAGGTTATCCTGGCGGGGCGCGCGCTGCTGGAAGCCATAGCTGCGCCCAGGGAGTCGTACGGCGTTATTTCAACAACTTTGGAAGGGCTTTTGCCGGGCCCTGAAAACGCCATAAGTTTCTGATTCGCGGTCTGTATAGCCGCCGTTATCGAGGGAGTGGAGAGCAGAAGGAAAAAATCCTGAGAGTAAGAACCGGCCGGCAGATACACATTGGTTTTTAAATTATCCACCAGTGAGAATGTGTTGTCCGTGGTGTGGTCTATCAGGGTGTGGAAATAAAAGGTGACCCCGCCCGGCAGCGGAATATTGTTGGCATCCAAAATTCCCGAAGTGACGCTGACGGCAAAAAGGCTGCCCATCGGCCATTGCCCTCCGCCCTGCGGAACAAATCCGACCGAGCGGGAAACAGGGTTATAGGACAGATCGGTCAGCCATTTCTGAGATTTACTCTCACCGTAGTGGTTAAGCAGCTCTATTACGCTTATATTCTCCTGGGTCAGCGAGCCGATTAAGACATCATTGCTGAAAGCTATGATGGGTTCGTCAGACCCGCTTACCCCCATGGTTCTTCCTCCGATCAGGGTCCCGCCGGATATGGCACCCACCTTAGGACTCAGCAGAAAGGAAGAGATCTGGGAAAGGTAGCCGGACATAGCGGTTACGGTCGAGTTTTTCAGTTCGGATACCGAGGCGGAATTTTCCGAAACTGTCTGCGTGACGCAATAGGAGTCTACCGTAACTTCCACGAAACTTTGACTTGAGACGGCCGATCTGACCACCTCAAACTCTGAAGCGAAGCCCTGCGTAGAGATAACGGCAGATGCGCTTGCAACCGTGAGCAGGATGTATAGCGTCCTTTTGAGCCTGTCCGTACATTTCATTAGTAGTATAGTATACACTGCCATTTACATATAATCAATCAACAGACAATCAACGGATAGCCTGATATTATGGCATTGTTTTCCTTATATATAAGGCGGACTATATTCTCACTATATATATATTATAATTCAGAAACTAGCGAAGCACCGCATCCTGCATTCTAAACCGGTAGGTTTTTTTGGAAAACTAATTAATACACCGACAAAAGTGTCGGCAAGCCTATGGTTATGCTTTAACCCGCGCGAACAGGTTGGCCACGCCGTATGCCGCGTACAAGATGGCCGCTACAGCTATAAGATGCCCCGTTTCATCCCCCTAAACGGCATTACTTAAAACCTTATACTATAATTCAACAAAACCGCCGGGTTTCCCCGGCGGTTCAACTTAAAAGGGCGCCTAACGCCCCGGGTCAGGGAACGGTATTCGGATCCGTCGTCCCCGGAGCCGGCGCGGGGGGCTGGCTGGGATCGAGGTTCGGGTCCGGGAACGGGAACCAGAACGGGTACGGGTTCGGATAAGCGAACGGATAAGGGTGCCTGTAGGACGGGTCTATCTTGTGGTGCGTGACGCCCTTAAGAACGCCGTTAGGGGAACAGAGCAGGTCGGGATTCTTCGTCAGTCCCTTAACCTCGCTGAGACACGCCACCGGGGCGTTCGAGGTGGCGCCGGAACACAGCAGCGCCGGATAGTCGGACAGGCCCTTGGCGGCTTTGAAGCAGTCGACGGGGGCAAGCGAAGCCGCCCCTGAGCACAAAAGAGCCGGGAAGTCCGTCAGGCCCTTGGCGGCTTTGAAACAGTCGACGGGCGCAAGGCCGGCAGCTTTGGCGCAGAGCAGCGCCGGGTATTTCGTCAGGTCCTTGGCGGCGTTGAAGCAGTCTATCGGGGCGTTGGAGGACGCGCCCAGGCAGAGCAGGGCCGGATATTGAGTCACCTTATCGGCGGCCTTGAAGCAGGAAACGGGAGCCGCGGCGTCGCGCGTACCGGCGCAGAGCAGCGCCGGGAACCGGGTCAGTTTCCCGGAGGCCTTGAAGCAATCCACGGGGGCGTTGGAGGCGGCGCCGGAACAAAGCATGGCGGGATAGCTGGTCAGGCCTTTGGCGGCGGAAAAACAAGCGGCCGGGGCCGCTGAATCAGCGCCGGCGCAGAGCAGGGGAGGGTACTGCGTCAGCGGACTTGCCGCCTTATAGCAGTCCACGGTCCCGGAGAAGCCGGCCGGCTGGGCGGGAGGTCCCACAGGAGGCGTCGCGGTTTCAAGCGCGCCGGCCTGAAGGGCCTGCTCCAATCCGGAGCCGGCCTCCTGCCTCAGTTCTTCACCGGACATGGCGGCGCTTGACCGTGCCGCCAGGAAAGTGCACAGGCATAAAGCAAGGAATCTTGATATAGTCATAAACGGAATTATAGTATAAATCAGGAGGCCTGGAGGAACTTGCGGAAGGCAGCCGCGGCTTTATCAGCGGCAGATGCCCCCTCGCAGCGGCCAGTCGGACAAATTTTACCTGTCGGACAAGCCCCGAAAGGCTCACGCTTTTTTGGTATTAAGGATCTGGTGCAGGAGGGCTGTCAGAGCTGGCACGCTCACCGGTTTCCGCATGAACCCCCGCACATTAGGTTCCTTCCTAAGGGCTGCCTCCTTGGAAAACTCGCTGGCCGCCCCGGTAATTATAACCACGGGGATGGCGATCTTGTCGCCCGCCTGCAGCTCTTTCAGAATATCGAACCCGCCGCATTTAGGCAGCATAAGGTCGAGGAGAATAATATCAGGCGCAAGATTTTCCGCTTTCCACAAGCCCTGCTCTCCGTCAAAGGCTTTTTCCACAACAAACCCTTCGGCCTCCACCAGGAAGCACATGAAATCCATAATGGCTTCATCGTCCTCTACGATAAGAACGGTCTTATCGGCAGGATCTGAGATTTGCCCGTTGCCTGTTTTCATATTGTGCTATCGAACAGAATTAAATCGATCCGCGGGAGTCCTTATAATGGGCCTGCCGCGGCGCCACTGGGGAGGGGACCCTTTTTTTCGTTATTCAGCCGCTTCCTTCTCGTAGGGAGTAATATCCTGGAACAGGAAGGTCATCCCCGAGGGGCGCCCGCTCTCTCCGGTCACGGGGACCGCGGAATACCCGACGACAATCTCGCTCAGGCCAAAGAGCGCTTTGAGCCGGCCGCGCGGCACCGGGCGGCCGCCCCTGGCGAGCTCGAGTATCAGCTTAAGGAACTCCGGCGCGTTCCCCGCCACCTGGGCAGCCGACGGCCTGTTCTCCAGCGTGGCCTCCAGCTGCGAGTCCAGTATCTCCTTCGCGCGCTGGTTCAGCACCACTACGTTCTGCTCGTGGTCCAGCACCAGCAGGCCGGCGCCCAGGCCGCCGACTATTGACTTCAGGTAGGCGTGGTTCTCCCTCAGTTCCTTCAACAGACGCACGTTCTCGAAAGCTATACCCAGTTCCCGGCCTATCATCGAAAGCAGCTCCAGGTCCGGTATTGTGAAGGGGCCGCCTCTCTTGTTAATGAACTCCAGCGCGCCGATGGCCTTGCCTTTGGCGAGTATAGGGGCGGATAATATGTTGCGCGTCGTAAAGCCGGTGGCGGCGTCGGCCATGCCCGTAAAGCGGTGGTCGCTCTGCGGGTCGTCCACCTTGACCGGCTGCGCGTACTGCGCCACCCAGCCCACCACGCCGTCGCCGACCGAGAAACCCAGCGCCTTCAGTAGGTCCAGCGAGGCGCCGTAGGCCGCGGTCGGAACTATCCGCCGGGACTCGGAAATGCGGAAGATCGTGCCGGCCTCGGTATCGAGCGATTTGGAAAGAGCCTCGAGGATGACGCCGGAAAGTTCCTCCTCGTCGTATATGTAATGCACCTTCTCGAGTATCTCGCTGAGCAGCTGGTAATGGGAAAGTCCGAGCGTCATAAAGCCCCCTTGAAACCACATCTTAAATTCTACAAAATGCGCCGCCCCTAACCCTACCCCTAGAATTATCCAATGCAAGATGAGCATGAGAAAAAGCCTGTTTCCAATGCAAAGTGAGCATGAGAAAAAACCCGTTTCCAACGCAAGATGAGCATGAAACCGGTTTTGGCTTGCAAAAGAGGTGTTTCCCGTCCATAATCT
>JAUSCK010000058.1 GCA_030651035.1 Elusimicrobiota bacterium | reverse complement strand
AGATTATGGACGGGAAACACCTCTTTTGCAAGCCAAAACCGGTTTCATGCTCATCTTGCGTTGGAAACGGGTTTTTTCTCATGCTCACTTTGCATTGGAAACAGGCTTTTTCTCATGCTCATCTTGCATTGGATAATTCTGCCGCTATCCGTTGCCGTCTATAAACAGATATAATTAATGTAATGGTCCCTAATCCCAAATTTAAGCAGGTTTTTGTGCTGAGCACGGCCATGCTCAGCTTTATCTCCTTCTGGAAGGCCGCCTCCATAGTGCTTTGCGACTTCGGCTCCAGCGCCTATTACGCGGGCGGCATAGCCATGAACGCTTTCGGCCCGGCCTTCCCCTGGTTCATCATGGGCGTGATGCTGTTCTCCGGGCTTATGCTCGGTGTTTACACCGAATCCTGCATAATGTTCGTGCGCGGCGGGGTGTACGTGGTGGTGCGCGAGGCCATGGGCAAGGTCATGGCCAAGCTTTCCGTCTCCGCCCTTATCTTCGACTATACCCTTACGGGCCCCATCAGTTCCGTCACCGCCGGGCTTTACCTGGGCAGCCTTCTTGAGAACATCATGCCGCTGATGCACATCAACTGGCATGTGCCGGGCCGGGCTTTCGCCGTTATTTTCGCCGTTATCGTCACGGCTTATTTCTGGCGCGAGAACATACGCGGCATCGAAGAATCGGCCGATAATAACCTGAAGATAATAAGTTTCGTGGCCGTGGTGGCGGTGGTGCTTATCGTCTGGTCGGGATTCACCCTTTATACCAGGGGTTTTACCCTGCCGCCGTTCACCCCTGAATTTACCCCGAAAGCCCTCGGCTGGACCACGCAATTCCCCTGGATAAAAGCCGTCGGGGTGATAGGCCTGATAATGGCCTTCGGCCATTCCATCCTGGCACTGAGCGGTCTCGAGACCCTGGCCCAGGTTTACCGCGAGATCGAAGACCCTAAAGTGGAAAATCTTAAGAAAACCGTAGTGACTATTTTCTTCTTCAGCATCTTTTTTACAGGCCTGCTTACTTTTATTTCCGCGCTGATAATACCCGGAGACCTTATAGCCGGGAAATACGCCGACAACCTGCTCAGCGGTCTCGCTATCGAACTTTCCGGCCCCTACTGGGCGCGCCTGCTTATGCAGGTGGCCGTAGTCGTTTCAGGGACCCTGATGCTGGTCGGCGCGGTCAATACCTCTTTCGTGGGGTCCAACGGCGTGCTTAACCGCGTGGCCGACGATGGGATACTTCATGACTGGTTCCGGCACCTCCATAAGAAGTACGGGACCACCCACCGCCTGATTAATATAATCGCCGTAACGCAGATTCTCATCATCCTTATTTCGGGCGGAGACATCTTCCTGCTCGGGGAGGCTTATTCTTTCGGCGTGCTCTGGAGCCTTACCTTCGACACCCTTTCGATGATCATCCTGCGCTTCAAGAAGCGCGAGGAAGAGCGCGAATGGATGTTCCCTTTCAATATCAAGATGGATAATGTGTACGTTCCCGTCGGCATGGTGGCGGTCCTGATGGTGCTGCTGGCCGCTACGGGCATGAACATGCTCACTAAAAAAGTGGCCACCATAGGCGGCGTGCTCTTTACTCTTACCTTCTTCACGATCTTCCATATTTCTGAGAAGATGAACGAGAAAAAGACCCGCTTTTACGCCACGGACGACGACAACGACGAGAAGATGAACCTGCGTAGGGAGGCGGATATCCACACGGTAGTGCCTGAGCTTACCAAGGCCCGCCGCATCCTGATTCCGGTGCGGAACCCTAACAACCTGGTGCACCTGGCCTCGGTCCTGGAGACGGTGTCGGACGATGACACCGACATAATAGTGCTGAGCGCGAAAATAGCCAAGGGCATACAGTCCGGAGGCGAGACGATGTCCGACGAGGACAGGGAAGTCTTCAGCGCGGTGGTGCTGCTGGCGGAAAAATACGGCAAGACCGTGAAGCCCATCTTTGTTTTTTCCAATGATCCGTTCTATTCGATGGCGCAGGTGGCGCAGGCCGCCGGCGCCGACGAGATCGTTATGGGCGTCTCTGGCTCCAGCGGCGCCGAGGTCCAGCTCGAGCGGCTGGCGATGGCCTGGGGCATGCTGAAGAAATCCGATTCCCCCCCCGCCAAGCCGGTGCTTGCGAAAGTGGTATGGGAAGGCCGCCAGATGACGTACCAGCTTTCCTAGCAGAATCGAAAATCGAAGATCAAAGGTCGAAAATCGCTGAGTTCCTTAAATAAAATCCGCCCGGATCTCCGACTTTCGATTATTGATTTTCGATTTTAGTATACGAGGTATTTATGGCTATAAGAAGAATTTGCAAATACGGCGAGAAGATACTGGAGAAGAAGACCAGGAAGGTCAATTTTGCGGAGCTTAAAAAAAGCCTGCCCGCCCTGCTGGCCGATATGTTCGAAACCATGAACGCGGTCGGGGGCGCCGGCCTGGCGGCCAACCAGATCGGCCTGGACCTGCGTCTGGCCGTGATATCGATAAAGCGCGAGGAAGAGGAGCCGCTCAGCATCGTTATAATAAACCCCGAGCTGGTAGAGAAGTCGGGCACTATGAACGAGGAGGAGGGCTGCCTTTCCTTCCCCGGGCTTTTCGCGAAAATACGCCGGGCAGTTAAGGTCAAAGTCCGCGCCATCAACGAGAAAGGCCTGCCCATCGAGATCAACGCGGAAGGCCTGTTCGCCAAAGCGCTGCAGCACGAGATCGACCATCTCGACGGTGTGGTCTTTATCAGCCGCCTGCCGCTGCTGTCGCGCCTCAGGCTGAAGCCCGCCCTGATCAAGCTCAAATCCCGGTGGAAAAAAATCGACGAAAGCAAAATGGCCGTCCGGGCGCCCGCACAAGTAGTGAAGCCGGAGTAAGAGCAGAAGAATTTCACCACAGGGTGGAGCGAAGCGACACAATTCAATTGTACCTAACAGGACACAGAGAGAGATGAGAGGAAAAGAGGTAAGATCAGACTGGGGATAGCGTTCACCGCTGAGGCGCGGAGGTCGCAGAGAACAGAGTGAGTAGAATATGGAAATACGAATTAATATTTCCTCATCTGAACACTGCGGTGTCGCTTCGCTCCACTCTGCGACCTCTGCGCCTCTGCGGTGAATATTGGAAAGTCCGCCCGGAGGGCGTTAATTTGTCCAAGTTGAAAATAATTTTTTTAGGCACGCCCGAGATCGCCTGCGGCTTCCTCAGCCGCATAGCGGCCTCCGGGCATGAGCTCGCCGGGGTAATTTCACAGCCGGACCGGCCCGTGGGCCGCGGCCTCAGGCTCTGCTGCGCCCCTGTCAGCGCCCTGGCGGAGAAGCTGTGCTTTAAAGTTTTTAAGCCCGCTTCAAGACAGGAGCTGCACTCCGTCGTTTCGGGACTGAAGCCGGACCTGGCCGTGGTGGTGGCCTATGGCCGCCTTATCCCGGCTGAAACCCTGGCGCTGGCCAGCCTGGGTTTCCTTAACGTTCACTTTTCCCTGCTGCCCAAATACCGCGGCGCCGCCCCGGTGCAGTGGGCCCTCATCAACGGCGAGAGAACCACGGGCGTCACGCTGTTCTGGCTGGACAAGGGCATGGACACCGGCCCGGTTTTCCTCAGGCGCGAGGAGCCGGTCCTGGCGTCCGACGACGCGGCCTCGCTTTTTGCGCGCCTTTCGGCCTCCGGGGCCGGCCTGCTTGAAGAGGGGCTCCGGAAAATTTCGGCGGGCGAGATCCTGCGGGAGCCGCAGACAGGCGAGGCGTCGGCGGCCCCCAAGCTTACTCCCGGGCTCGCCCTGCTCGATTTCTCTCTCCCGGCGGCCGCCCTGCTGGGCAAAGTGCGCGGGTTCGCCTGCGGCCCCAGGCCCCGCTTCAGCCTGGAGCTCCAGGGCCGGAAGGCTGCGGTGCAGGTGCTCGCGGCCGCGCTGCCGGAAGGTCCCGTTAAAGACGGCCCGCCCGGCGCCGTGCTTTCCGTTGTGCCCGGCGGCGGCTTTATTGTAAAATGTGGCGTCGGGGGCCTGCTTGTTAAAACCGTCAAGCCCGAGGGAAAAAAAGAAATGCCGGGCTCGGATTTCCTCAACGGGCTGCGGCTCAAGCCGGGCGACATGCTCCGCTGAAGTTTTAAAAAAGTTTTCCGGGCTATTTGCCCGGGCGGCCAAGGAGAATACCGTGGGATTTAAAGAATTTTACCAGCGTCATTTCTCGAGCACCGACGAAAAAATAATAAGCCCCGGCTTCGTGCTGCGGGTGGGCGGCGTGGGCTTCGCGCTTTTTATCCTCACTTATTTCCTTTTTTCCTGGACTATGGAAACGGTTATCCATAACCGGAAGGAGGTTATAGTTCCCGATATTTCCGGGAAATCCTCGATAAACGCCCTGCGGGTGCTTTCCGAAAATAACCTCGCCATGAAGATCGGGGGCTACGAGTTCAATGAGGCCGTGCCCATCGGCACCGTGCTGCGCCAGATGCCCGGCGCGGGCTCCACGGTGCGGGAAGGTAAAATAGTGCGCGTGGTTTTCAGCCAGGGCGGGGAGTCGGTCTTTACCCCCAACCTCATAGGCCTCCCTCTCAGGAAAGCCGAGCTTCTGCTGCGCCAGCGCCAGCTGGTGCTGGGCGAGGTTCCCGAGGCCTATTCCCTCAAAGCGGAAAAAGGCACGGTGCTATCCCAGGACCCCAAGCCGGAGCTGAGCGTTTCCAAGAACACCATGGTGCAGGTCGTGGTTTCCAACGGTCCCCCCCCGGCCGGTATTATCATGATGCCGGACTTCCGGCAGAAGAAAAGCGACGAGGCGCAGCAGTGGGCGGCCCAGAGCGGCGTCTCCCTCAAGCTGACCGAGGATTTGAATTCGTTCTTTTCCGGAGGGACAATTATTGACCAGGACCCGCCGCCGGACACTGTTGTTTCCGCCGAATCGAAGATCACGCTTACGGTCAGTTCGCGTAAGAGCGCTGCCGGCACCGAGCGCGAGTTCCGCGTGCATTACGAAGTTTCCCAGAGCGGGTCCCAGCGCCACATCCGCGTGGTCGCCCTGGGGAAGAGCGGCGACAGGGAAATTTTCAACGGCCTGCGCGACCCGGGCTCCAAGATAGACCTTTCTATCCCTTACGGCGGCGCGGAAAAGATACGCATTTTCGTGAACGGCATACTTGTAGAGGAGCGCCCTGTAAAATGAAGCCGCCCTTTTTTCCCCGCCCCTCCGGGCGTGCCGCGCTGGTGCCGTCGGTGCTGGCCGCTGATTTTGCCTGCCTTAAAGGCAGCCTTGCCCCGATAAAAAAGCTGGCTGACTGGGTGCAGGTGGACGTGATGGACGGGCATTTTGTCCCCAATATAAGCTTCGGCCCCGGCATAGTTCCCTTCGTGGCGGCCGCCTCCGGCCTGCCGGTGGACGCCCACCTGATGGTGGAGGAGCCAGGCCGGTTTCTCGCTGCTTTCGCCGCGGCGGGCGCCAGGCTTATTACCGTGCACGCCGAGGCTAAGCTCGCCGGGGCCTGCGTGAAAAAGATAAAGGCCATGGGCCTCGGGGCCGGCCTGGCGCTGCGGCCCGGGACGCCGCTGAAGCTGGTCCTTCCGCACCTCCGGGATCTCGACCTTATCCTTATAATGACCGTGGAGCCGGGCTTTGGCGGGCAGGCCTTCATGCCTGAAATGCTGCCCAAGGTGAAGGCGGCCCGCAAGCTTATCGACGCGTCAGGGCGCGGCATCTGGCTGCAGGCCGACGGCGGCATAAACGCGCGCACGGCCGAAGCCGCCGCCGGCGCCGGCGCCGATTCTCTCGTTATTGGAAGCGCGCTCTTTTCCGCGGAAAATCCCGCCGCTTTCCTCCGCGGGCTGAGAAAAAGGCTTTAATTTATGGGAAAAAAAATACTTATAGTCGAAGACGAGGAGCTTATCGCCAAGGTGCTTTCCATACGGCTTGAAGGTCTGGGCTACAAAGTGTTTACCGCCTTTGACGGCGAGGAAGGCCTGGACGCGGTTAAGAAAGAGAAACCAGACCTGGTGATGCTGGACATCGGCCTGCCCAAAATCGACGGCAACACCCTCTGCGAGCTGATCAAGACCGGTGAAGCCACCAAGCACATGAAGGTGATAATGCTCACCGGCAAGAGGCTTGTGGGCGACATGGAGAACTCCTTCGCGGCCGGGGCGGATTTTTACGTCAACAAGCCTTACGAGTGGGCCAGGCTCCTGGGCCACATAAAGCAGCTGATAGGGTAGCGCGGGCGTATACGCGGCGGCACGAGCATTTTCTAATCGTAAGATGAGCATGAGATCTCTCGTCGGTGCTCCGTCGTAAACTTTTTAACCAAGCCTCCATTTCTGAATGTTTGTGCGCCTTTCGGCAGCACCTCTCTAAACAGTTTAGTCTTCGCATCCTGCAT
>JAUSCK010000054.1 GCA_030651035.1 Elusimicrobiota bacterium | reverse complement strand
CAATCACTTTAGCGCCTGTTGCGGAACGTGTCAAGTTTTTAGAGAGCATTTCCCCAATGAAAAACGCTATAATTTACGCACAGCAAACCCAGAAGACCCGAATAAAATTAACAGGCGCAAGCACGGGATATTATTTGAGGAGGCTCAAACCGCATTCTACGATGATAATGCACGTCTGATTCCCGATCCGGACCATTCCAATGAGGAAGACCGGTTTATCCTGCTGGAATGAGTGGCAAGTCGCGGATTTTGCTGGTGTGCCATTGTTACAAAGAGGGTAAGTTGACGATACGGATAATCTCCGCCCGAAAGTCGACGCCGAAGGAAAGGTCCCAGTATGAGGAGTTCTTAATATGAGAAAAGATTATGACTTTGCGAAATCAAAGAAGAATCCTTATGTGAAGGCATTAAAGAAGCAGCTGACTATCCGGCTTGATGGACAAACCATCGATTACTTCAGGGAACTTGCGGGTAAGACGGGGATGCCGTATCAGAGCTTGATGAACCTCTATCTCAGGGATTGTGCGGAGCACCATCGCAAATTAAACATGAAGTGGGGGCCTTAGCCAGCTACCTCATGTGAAAAGGGGCAAAAAGGCAGCATGAGCCTTTCCGCCGCAGACTCACACGTGTAACAGCATCTTTCAAAACGTGCGGAGGGGGAGACCGCAGGGGCAGGATAAGAAAAACCGTCGTTGAGCCCGCCGCTTGCATAAGCGCGGCGGGCGAATACCGAGTGAGGGCACGGTGTGCCCGAACGTGTTTTTCGTTCCTGCCCCTGCGGTAGGCCCCCGCACTTTTCCCGAAGCGGTCAAAGTTCGGGGCAAGCCCCGACTGGGCATCTCGCGGTCTGTTTCTATTCATCGGGCAGCGGGGCGCTGGGGCGCATAATTTGTTAGAATTTTGGTGCAATACTCCAAAATTTCAGCGGCGGCAAGGGAACCATCTATGGACCAGATCCTTATCCTGGACTTTGGCAGCCAGTACACGCAGCTTATCGCCCGCAGGCTCCGCAGCCTGCGGGTTTATTGCGAGATACTCCCCTTCAGCGCGCCGGTCGAGGACATCCTCTCCCGCTCGCCGAGGGGGATAATCCTTTCAGGCGGGCCCTCCAGCGTCTACGACAAGGCCGCGCCCAAGCCGGACCCCGCCGTGTTCAGCCTGGGGATACCCGTGCTGGGCGTCTGCTACGGCATGCAGCTTTTGGCGAGGGAATTCGGCGGGGAAGTGAGCAAGGCCCTCCAGCGCGAGTATGGGTTGGGCAAAGTGAAGCTGCACAAAGGCTCAAAGCTCCTCGCGGGCCTGCCCGGCGCTTTGAACGTCTGGATGAGCCACGGCGACGAAGTTAAGAAAGTCCCGGCCGGCTTCAAGGTCACCGCCGCGGCCTCCGGCGCCGGCATTTCGGCAATGGAAAATACGGAGCTGGGGCTTTACGCCCTGCAGTTCCACCCCGAAGTGCACCACACCGAGCGCGGCGTGAAAATGCTTGAGAACTTCGCGCGCGGCATCTGCGGCTATAAAGAGCGCTGGACGCCCGCCTCTTTCCTTTCCGAAAGCGTCGCGGAGATAAAAAAACAGGCCGGCGGCAAAACCGTCATCTGCGGCCTTTCCGGCGGCGTCGATTCCTCCGTGGCCGCGGTGCTGGCACATAAGGCCATCGGCGACAAGCTGCGCTGCATCTTCGTGGACACCGGGCTGCTGCGCCACGGCGACCGCCAGCGGATGAAGGAAGTCTTCCACGACAAGTTCGGCTACAGCGTCAGGATAGTGGACGCCTCCGCGCTGTTCCTCGGCCGGCTCAAGGGCGTGACTTCCCCTGAGAGGAAGCGGAAAATAATAGGGCACACTTTCATAGAGGTGTTCGACAGGGAAGCCAAAAAAATAAAGGACGCCTCTTTCCTGCTGCAGGGCACGCTTTATCCCGACGTGATAGAGTCCGTTTCCGTAAAGGGGCCGTCGGCGGTGATAAAGAGCCACCACAACGTGGGCGGCCTGCCCGCGAAAATGAAGATGGGGCTCATAGAGCCGCTGCGGTTCTTCTTCAAGGACGAGGTGCGCGAGCTCGGGCGCAGCCTTAGGATCCCCGAGCCGGTGCTGATGCAGCATCCTTTCCCCGGGCCCGGGCTGGCTATCAGGGTGCTGGGCGAAGTGACGCCGGCCCGGCTGGCTATTCTGCGCGAGGCCGACCGGCTTATGCGCGAAGAGATACAGGCCGCCGGCTGGTACCCGAAGATCTGGCAGGCCTTCTGCGTGCTGCTCCCGGTCAGGTCGGTGGGCGTGATGGGCGACGAGCGGTCCTACGAATTCACGATCGCTCTGCGGTGCGTGAGCTCCGTGGACGGGATGACGGCGGACTGGTCAAAGCTGCCGCACGACCTGATGCACAAGATCTCGTCGAGGATAGTGAGCGAGGTGCGCGGCGTGAACCGCGTGGTTTACGACATCACCTCCAAACCCCCGGCCACCATAGAGTGGGAGTAGCGAAAAAATGAAAGTAATGATGGTGCAGCTTCCCCATTTTCATAATGGGGTCAGGCGGTCTCCGGCGGTCTATCCGCTGGGGATAGGCTACCTTGTCAGCGTCCTGAAGGGGCGGCATGACCTGATACCTTTGGACCTGTGGCTGGAAGACGTTCCCCTGAACAGGGCGTTCAAGCTGATAGATAAAGCCAAACCCGACGTTTTCTGCGTCAGCGTATACGCCGCCCAGTATTCGTACTTCAAGCCTTTCGCCGCCGAGCTTAAAAAGAGGTATCCCAAAAAAAAGATCATAGCGGGCGGCCCGGGGGCCACTTTCAGCTGGAAGGTGTTCCTTCAAAAAACCGCTGTCGATTACTGCGTTCTGGGCGAAGCGGAAGACACTTTAAAAGAGCTGTTGGAGAATATGGAAAGCCCCGGGCACGTGCCCGGAATCGCGTATAAAAAAGGCGGCAAGGTCGTTCTAACTCCGAAACGGGCGCAGATCCGGGACCTGGACACGCTGCCTTTCCCGGACCGGGATTTTTTCGATATCGAAAGATATATTTCAAGCTACCAGGCCTCCGATTGCGGTAAATTCAAAGGATTAAGGACGCTTAATATTATCGCGGGCAGGGGCTGCCCGTATCATTGCGTGTATTGCTCTAAAACTTTTTACGGCTGCAGGACGCGGTCCGTGAGATCGATAGGCGAAGAGATAAAGGCCCTGAAAGAGAAATACGGCGTCCAGGCCCTGGATTTCAACGACGAGCTGGTGATAATAAGCCGCAAGAGAACCCTGGACCTGTGCAAGGTCCTTAAGAAATTCGACCTCAAATGGTTCTGCCAGGGCCGCATTAACGTGATGAGCCGGGAAATACTGGGAGCGATGAAAGAGGCCGGCTGCGAGAGCATCGGCTACGGCGTCGAGGCCTATACCCAGAGAATACTGGATTCGATGCGGAAAGAAGTCTTCGTCAAAGACATCGTGCCCGTTATTAAAATGACCAGGGCGGCGGGCATAGAGCCCCGTATCCAGTACATGTACGCCCTACCCGGCGAGGATGGAAATTCAATTAAAGATACGATGCGGTTCTTCGAGGAAGCGGATCTCCCGTACGAGAGTGTGGCGACCATAGTCTTCCCGGGCACAAAGCTGTATGAAGACGTAAAGAATAAAAAATTAATTTCCGACGAGGAAAAGTACCTGCTCAACCTGGACGACGGGTATACGAAAGACCTGCCTCAGGTGAACCTTACCGGGTTCTCGGACAAAGAGCTGATAAGCAGGAAAAGAAACCTGGGAAAAGCGATCAATAAAAAATATTACCGGCGGCATCCGCTTTTCCGGGATAAGTGACCATGAACAGAGAAGAATAAAGTCAATGGCGGGCGAAATATCCGCAGCCCGCGCAGGTAAGCGTTGTGGAGTAGCGGCAGGGCGGCGTTTTTCCGGGCGGAGCACCATTGAAACACGGCCTTACTAATAGCTAAACTTAGGAAAAGAGGTCCCCAATGCTTCAAGATAATATTCCTTTAGGCCTTACCTTCGACGACGTGCTGCTGCTGCCGGCGAAATCGTCGGTGCTCCCGAGACAGACCGGCATACAGACCCGCCTGACCGCGAAAATCAAACTCAACATCCCGCTGATCTCCGCCGCCATGGACACGGTCACCGAATCCGCCCTGGCGATAGCGATGGCGCGCGAAGGCGGCATCGGGATAATACACCGCGCGATGACGGCCCGCCAGCAGGCGCTGGAGATAGCGAAGGTCAAAAAACACGAAAGCGGCGTAATCACCAACCCGATAACCATTTCTCCGGACGAGACGCTGGGGGACGCGCTCGAACTGATGCGCAAGCACAATATCTCGGGCCTGGTAGTCATCTCGCGGGGGAAACTGGCCGGCATGCTCACGAACAGGGACCTGCGTTTCGCGAAGGACCTCGGGCAGAAGGTTTCCTCGGCGATGACGAAAAAACTGGTCGTCGCGCCGGTCGGCACCACCGTCGAGCGGGCAGAGAAGATGCTGCACGAGCACCGGATAGAGAAACTGCCCCTCGTCGACAGGAATTACCGCCTCAAGGGCCTTATAACGACAAGGGATATCATGAACAAGAAGCAGTACCCCGACGCCTGCAAGGACAAGGCCGGGCGCCTGCGGGTAGGCGCGGCGATAGGCGCCGGCGACGCCGCGGTGGAGCGCGCGGGCGAGCTGGCGGCGGCGGGGGCGGACGTGATAGCCCTGGATACCGCGCACGGGCATTCCGCGGCCGTATTGAGGACGCTTAAAGCGGTGAAGCGCAAGTTCAACGTGGAAGTTATAGCCGGGAATGTCGCCACTTACGAAGGCGCGCTGGACCTGATAAAGGCCGGCGCCGACGCGATAAAAGTCGGCATAGGCCCCGGCTCCATCTGCACCACGCGGATAATCTCGGGGGTCGGAGTGCCGCAGCTGACGGCCATAAAGGACTGCCGCAGGGCGGCCGCCAAACGGGGCATTCCCGTCATAGCGGACGGCGGGATAAAATTCTCGGGCGATATAACCAAAGCCATCGCGGCCGGCGCGGATTGCGTGATGCTGGGCACCCTCCTGGCGGGCGCCAAAGAGGCGCCCGGCGACATAATCCTTTACCACGGGCGCAGCTATAAGGCCTACCGCGGGATGGGCTCGGTGGGCGCCATGGAGGCAGGCTCCAAAGACCGCTACGGGCAGGCCGGAGTGGAAAAGGAGAAGCTCGTGCCCGAGGGGATAGAGGGGCAGGTTCCGTTTAAAGGTTCCGTCGCGGAGATCGTGCACCAGCTCACCGGCGGGCTGCGCTCGGGCCTGGGCTACTGTGGCTGCAGGGACCTGGCGGAGCTCAGGAAGAAGGCGCGGTTCGTGCGGATCTCTAACGCCGGGCTGAAGGAAAGCCACGTGCACGACGTGAAAGTCACCAAGGAAACCCCGAACTACGCCATCGACGACTGAGGCCTGCGGAGACCCGGGAAAAAGGACAGCGGAAACCCCGCTGTCCTTTTTAATGAATGGAACGGCGGCTTGACCACGGGACGGGATATCTGGTAAATTTAAATTATGGGGAATACCGTACTGCTGATCGATGATGATGCCGATGTAATGGATGTAGTTCAGGACGCGCTGGAACCAGCGGGATATCGCGTTGCGGCCTGCGTGAACGGCCTGAACGCGATGAAATCCATCCTTGCTTACCAGCCGGCGCTGATCATCCTGGATGTAATGCTCCCCGGCGTGGACGGTTACACCCTGGCCATCACGATTACCGAGGACGCCGCGACCAGTGACCTGCCTATAATCGTCCTGTCCGGTTTTGCGCCTTCCGAAGCCATGTTCCGGAAATTCCCGCAGGTAAAGGCTTTCATAAACAAGCCGTTCAATCCCGCCGACCTGGTGGAAGCGGCCAGGCAGGCGCTGATCAAAAAGAACAAGTAAAAGCTGCCGGGAAATAAAAAAAGGACAGCGAAATTTCCGCTGTTCTTTTCTTATTTTGGGGCGGTTACTCGCCTTTGAAGTTGGGTTTGCGCTTTTCCATGAAGGCCTTTATGCCTTCGGAGTAGTCGCCGCTGTTGTAGACCCTGCGGCGCAGGGCCTGGATGCGCTCGAAAGATTCAGGGCTTATGGGGTGGGCTTCCGAGAGTATCCTGAATTGCTCTTTAACGACAGAGACGGCCAGCGGCGAGTTGCCGGCTATGGTGCGCGCCAGCTCAAAGGTGAACTGCTCTATTTCGCGGGAGCTTATCAGGTGGTTGAGTATGCCGAAGTGGTAGGCGCGCTCGGCCTTTACGGGTTCGGCGGTGAAGAACATCTCCTTGGCTATATTGCTGCCGACGCGGTTTATGAAGTGCATGATCCCGGAGGCGTTATAGGGCAGGCCCATCTTGACCGGCGTTATGGCGAAGGCGGAAGTCTCGTCGCCGACGGCCAGGTCGCAGGTGACGACCAGGTCGGTGGCGCCGCCCCACACGCTGCCCTGTATCATGGCTATCACCGGGCCGGGGTAGTTCTGGATGCAGCGGAAGGCCTGTTCCATGGGGCTGTCGTAGGCGAGGGGGTCATGGTGGACTTTGGGGAGCTGGGTGATGTCATGGCCGGCGGACCAGACGCGGGCGTTTTTCTCGGCGCGGATTACAATTACTGGGATTCTTTTCTTTTTGAAATCTTCAAGGGCGGCGACTATCTGGTCGCAAAGTTCGAGGCTGAGGGCGTTGCGCCTGTTGGGGTTGTTGAGCGTGAGCACGCCTATGCCGTCTTTGATGTCTTTGAGTATGAGCTGGTCCATGGTTGCCTCCTGCTTGAATGTGTGGTTTTGCGAGATGCCCAGTCGCCGCATGCTGCGTTTCTCCGGCTTGAAATACTTCCACCCGGTTCTATCGCTATTCTCTATCCCCTGCCGCTATAGATTGTATAATTTTAGTGTGAAATTTTTACTTGGTTTTATCTGCGCGCTCGGTTTTTGCGCCCTGCCGGCTGGGGCGGAGGGGGGGATCGAGGGGGCCGCGCGGGAGGTCTCGGAGCGCATCGCCGAAAAGCCCGACGGGGTGCCTGAGCTCTTCGACAAGAGCGTCTTCCGGCATATTTCGCTTGAGAAGCTTACGGAGGTCCTGTCCGGGGTTTACAAGGCGAACGGGGGTGTTTCCAGGACCGTGCTTGTCAGTTCGGCGGCCGGCTCCGGGCATTTCTTTTTCGACACGGAGCGCGGCTTTCGCGTCCCCGTGGCGCTATCGCTGGACCCGGACAGCGGGAAAATAAACGGCATATTTTTCAGCCCGGCTTACAGCAAGGATCTCTCGCTTAAGGATGTCCGGGAGAAGCTGGCGGCGCTGCCCGGCAAGACCGGCCTGCTGGTCAGGCGCCTCGGCGAAAAGCCGGAAAACCTGGAGGCTTACAACGAGGATGCCTATTTCGCCGTGGGGTCGGCTTTCAAGCTTTACGTGCTCGGGGCGCTGCTCCGGGAGGGCATTTCCTGGGAAAAGATCTTCAGGCTAAAAGCGGAGGACAAGTCGCTGCCCACCGGGCGGCTGCGCGGCTGGCCGGACGGCTCCCCGCTTACCGCGCATACGCTGGCCGTCATGATGATCTCGGAAAGCGACAACACCGCCTCCGACGCGCTGATCTCCGCGCTGGGCAGGCGGACCATAGAGGCGGACCTGGCGGCGCTGGGCCACTCGGACCCGGCGCGGCTTAAGCCATTCCTGAAGACTTCCGAGATGTTCAGACTCAAATCGGGAACCGGGGCCGCGCTGAAATACCTGAACCTGCCCGTAGAGGAAAAATACGGTTTCCTCTCCTCGCTGGCTAAGATGCCGCTCTCCGCGGAAAAGTTCACGAAAAGCCCTTTCGGGGTGGCTAAGATAGAGTGGTTCGCTTCGCCTTCGGACCTTTGCCGCCTCATGACTTATTTCGCCGATAAAAAAGACGTCAAGGCGCTGGAGATACTGGCTGTGAACCCCGGCCTGGATATCCCGCGCGAAAAATTCTATTATGCCGGCTACAAAGGCGGCTCGGAGCCCGGCGTGCTTTCCATGACCTGGCTGCTTAAAAATACGAAGCGGGAATGGTTCTGTGTTTCCGCCTCCTGGAACGACGAAAAAGAAAACCTTGAGGAGGCTAAGTTCTTCGTGCTGCTGCAGCCTGCCATCTATGCGCTGGGGGAATAGGCGCGCGCCTTTTGGCCCTTGACAACCGTCAACCTTGCTATTACACTTTTCATATAGGCTCGGTCATGACCGCCAGGCGGCCAGTGGCCGGTTTATGGTACGCGCTGTTGTATAAGCAGGGTATCCATATGAATAAACTATTTTTAGCTCTTCTTCTGACTCTTCCGGCGTATCCGGTTTTTGCCCAATTATCGGCGAAGGACCAGACTCTGATTGACGAGTGCCAGGCTAATATCGACCCCGGCAAAAAACTCCTTTCCCCTGAAACTGCGGACAAGTGCGTGAAGGGGCTTAACGAGGGGACGCCCGGGACACTGATAATCAGGTACTCCGCCGAGGACCCCGAGGCCGCCGGCAAGCTTATCGGCAACAACAACGCCCTGCTGGACCTTAAAAGAATAGTGGTAAAACAGAACGGCTATCATGCTGCCAAGGCCCTGGCCCGCGTGCTGGAAAATTCCAATTGCGCCCTCTGCGACATGACCCTCGGCCCCATGCCGGAGGATACCTTCGAGTGGGTCGGCAGATACGCCAGCGACCGCCTTGTTGAGGTGCAGCGCGGAGTGCAAACCTGGGATGCGCTGGGTCCGGTGAGGACAACTTCCCTCTCTTCAGCCGAATACGGCCAAAACAAGGCCTTATGGAACAGCCAGAACATAATGGTCCGCTACTCGGAGCTTTCAGGCTGGGCACAAAAAGAGACTGACAGGTTGGCAGCCGCCGCAGCGCTTAAAAGCGCCGCTCCGGCGCTGGAGATAGGCGGCCTTGCCGCAGTACTGCGCGAGAATCTGATCCTCCCGGCGGACGCGCCTTACCGGGCAAAACTGAACGAACTGGAGTACAAATCCGACGAAGAGGCCAAAACCAAGAAGCCCGAAGCCCCCTCCGCCGCCGACAAGAAAGGCAAGGAAATGACCGCCGCGGGCGACAGGCTGGCCGCCCTGACCCCGGACGGGCAGGCGGCTTACCTGGATAACGCCTTCGACAAAACCGCCGCCGCCAAGCCCGGCGCCCTTCCCCCGGGCAAGCCCGGGACGCCTGCCGCGAAGCCCGGCACCGCAACCCCAAAGCCGGCTATTCCCGCCGTGCCGATGACGGCTGACGAGAAAAAAGAGCTTGGCAAGCAGATGATGCGCATAGAGGACGGCAAACCGGCGGGGTACCTGGTCGACGTAATGAGCCAGACCGAGGCAGGCAAGCGCACCAACGCTTTTTATACCGACCCCAAGTACGCCAAGGCCGGCAGCAATAAGCTGGATTTCGGCTTCGTCAACTACCCGGGAGTGTTCGGCTACTGGGACCCGGATGCCAAAAATATAAGGATAAACAGCGGGGTGGCTGAGAAATTCGCGGCCGAGCGCGGCCTGACCATGGCGCAGCTAATGAAGGACAAAGCGGCCATGAAAGACCTGGCCCTTTATATCTCTCCCACCATGGTGCACGAGTCGGAGCACCAGAACCAGACAGCGCGCGCCATAGCCACCGGCACCGATTTTAAAAAATTAGACAGCGGCAGCGACTCCCCGTACACGCGCGCCAAGGAAAACCTTTCCAACACGGAATCCGCCAAGCACATGATAGAGTACTGCTCCAAGAACGGCGGCGCCGGCTGTTACGCCAAGTTCAACGCCATGCACGCCGACAACGCGGCAAAGTTTATGGAGGGCGGGGTGGAAGCCCTGGATACCCTTAAGGCCCCGCTCTACCCGAACATAGACAGTTTCGAGGGCGGCACGGCGCTTGAATTTAAAATGGCGCAGAAGTACGCGGCGCAGGTAAAATCCCTGGAGACCCTGCAGCGCACAAATTCCGCCGGGATGACGGCGGAGCAGAAGCTGGACCTGAAGAATTACAAGGAACTAATGGGTACCAGGTTCAAATGGTACACCATGAGCTACCAGGAGAACAGCGTCAACGATGCCGGAGCGCTGGCTTTCAGGAAGAAGTACGGCAGCGCCGGCTCCGGCCTGTACGTCCCGACCCTTTAAATTCTGAGGAGTAAACAACGATGAGGAATTTGTTAATAGCAGCGGCTTTCTGTCTGGCCGCGGGGCCGGCCTTGGGGGAGACCCCTGCGGGCCAGGCTTACACCGAAGGTAAATATTTCTCGGTGGTCTTCCCGCGGGGCTGGGTCAAAAAAGAGGCCGGGCTCGGCCTTCCCGACTCCGAGAAGAAGGTTTACGGCGTGGAGTTCTTCGGGCCGGTGGCCGACGGGCTGGCCGTGAAGATAGGCGTGCATTATTATGCCCCCGACAACCTGGTGCATAAGACCCCGGAGAAATTCATAAAGCTGCATTCGCAGCCCGCGCTGGGGATTAACCTGGACGGCAAGGTTTACGGCGAGGTGAAGGCCGGCAAGGCCGGCAATTACTACGCCAGGGTTTTCGAGCGCAAGGTATTCGAATACCTGCCGCCGAACGCGCTGAACCCGAAGAAGATCCATATCTACGAACACTTCTCCGTGGTCCCCGTAAAGAACGGTTTTTTCGTCCTGGACTACTACGCCCCCATGGATATGGCCAAAGCCAACTTCAAGGCCTACCAGGCGGTCCTTGCCTCGTTCAGGCCCCTGGTGCGCTGAAGGAGAGTTCTTTACTTGCCCATCTGGCTTACGATGAAGTCCCAGCAGGAAGGATTGACCTCGGGGCCTCCGTCCGTGGACACGAACTGGACATTGCTGGCGGCCACTTCATTCGGGTCCAGGCTGTAATTGGCGTTGTAATTTGAATCCCACTGGGAGCCGGCGAAGAAGGCGAGTTCCATGCTGTGTATCCCGCGGAAGCCCAGGTTGTCGACAAGGGCGATATAGTCCTGGTGGATCATCGCCGGGGTCATAAAGCCGGTCCCGTGCCACTCTTTCCGCATTTCAATTACCTTCTCGGACACCTTCAGACGACCGTCCCCGCCGTAATAGGCGATTCTGACGACAGCGGATATCTTGTCGAAACCGCCCAGGATGCCGCTCTTCTTGTAGCCGATTATGAGCTTCCGGTCCATCATCCCGCTGCCGACCGTGGCCACAAGCGCCGGCCCTTTCGACAGGACATGCACTTTCTGATAGGTATAGTCTCCCTGGTAATTGGAGGCCTTCAAGGCCCCGGCCTAGAAGAGCATAAGTCCCGCGATGATAGCTAATTTTCTCATGGTTACGGTCTCCTTGATTTTTTTACAGATGAATTACAGCGCGTTCAGGAACTGGCAGGTGGGCCGGAAGCCCATGGCCTCCATTTCGGCGCTCGGCTTGATGCAGTACATCTGGTTGCGCTCGGTGCCGCCGTCCCCATCCGGCCGCTCCAGCTCGAGCCCTTTGGTTTTCATGCCTTCATCGTTCGTCTCTTTAACTTTGAGTGCCGCGTAGAGCGCCAGGGAGAACTCGCGGTTATCGCCGGCCCCGTATGATTCCATGCCCATGGCTTTCCAGCCGCCGGCCGGATTGAT
This sequence comes from Elusimicrobiota bacterium, assembly GCA_030651035.1. Lineage (GTDB taxonomy): Bacteria > Elusimicrobiota > Elusimicrobia > Elusimicrobiales > UBA9959 > UBA9959. The sequence goes on along the minus strand of JAUSCK010000054.1, from coordinate 12,926 downwards.
GGAACAGTAATAGCCGGTCTTTTGGGGCACGTTCGGGGTGTGGATATCCGTGCCGATGCTTTTATAGCAGGTCAGGCCCTCTCCGACTTTGTACATATAGCTCTGGCCGCCGGCCGTCAGCAGAAGCTTGGGTTTAACGTTCAGGGAATTGATCAGCAGTTCGGCGAAAGCCGGGCTTTTGAAATCCACCGCGGCCGTGATGGGCTTGGCGGCTTTCGTCGCCTTGTCGGTCGTAATTGATTTCTGCGGTTCAGGAATGGCGGTCCGCGCTTCCTGCGCCATTTTAACAACATCCTTTGCACTTATGTTTCCGAGCTCTGCGGCATTCACTGCGCCCGAGCTTACCGCCGCCGCAATTACCGCCATTATTATTTTCTTCATTGATTTTGTCCTCGCCCCTCGTGCTTTGTCTGAGGAAGAGCTGCGCCGCATCCTCATATCCATATTTTCACAAATAATTAAACTTAGAAATAGAGTCAGAGTACCCGGGTCCCGATTGCCTTTTGGTATAAAGGCATAGGCACATCGGGCCGGCAACGGGGCCTTTTCTGCGGCTAATCGTTGCGGGCTGCCGTCGAAGTTCTCTATAACAAAAAGTTGAGGTGTACTTCTGGATTTCAAAAGAATCCACCGCGCCCGGCTGTCACCGGGCGTAACGGGAGTGCTGGGGTGGCTATATTCAGTCGTCAGCCGGGGCTGGGTCTATACCTTCGAATTGATCAGCCCGCGGGTCAGGCTGGCAGTCTTAATCGACAGCGACCGGGCAAACCGCATCCAGACGGGGGCTGCCGTCAACCACAAATTTCAGCAGCGGCAGAAACACATTCCGGAGCGTGCTTACCACGCCGGCGGTCGGGGTATGCTCGTCGTTGTTTATCTTCTGGGTCAGATTGTTGTCCTGGGACCTTAACAGCGCCGCCATCGGCTCAACGCTGTTCTTAAAATCCACTATATCGTCCCTGGTGGCGCTCTGTAAAAACATTTTTTTGCCGCGGTAGCGGTGCAGCCAGGTCATGCCGTCCACGGCGGCAAGCTCGTCGCGCAGGAAGCCTTCATCCGGATTCAGGTCGCGCAGCGCCACTGCGATCTCGCTGTCGGGACGGTTGCGCGACCGGTTCATGATGATGTTGGCCAGGTCCACCCCGCCAACCAGGAAGCCGTAGCCGTTAAACCCCTGGTCGAAAGCCCCTACGGTAAGCCCCATTACGGACCCCAGGGAGAGGCCCGAGAGAGAAAGCTTTTTGCTGCTGATATTGTCGCGGGTTTCCAGGTAGTTCTTCAGCAAATGCACATCAAGAATAAGCTGGGCCATATTGCCGCGGAAGTTGTTTAGATCGGAATTCAGGAATTCCTCGCCGCCCTGGCGGCGCTCGGAGTAATGCGGCATCTGTATGACCACAAAAACGGCCGGCTGCCCCAGCACGCCAGCCGACAGTATTTTACCCAGGTCCTCTATCAGCTCAACTTCGTTCAGGATATGGTGCAGGATGATCGTGGCGGGGTACTTGTAGTCGCAGTAAGGTCTTTTCACGGCCGGCTCGTATATCCTGGCCACCACCATATTGGAGGCGTGGCCCCCGGGCCGCTGCACAAGGCTGGGAAAGCGCACAGTCGTTTCACGCACAAAATTACCGGCCAGCCGCTTTTCGGAAACGGTGACGGGCCAGTTTTTGTCAAGCGCCAACTGAGCGTTGAGGGCTGTATAAACACGGTCCTGGAAATCCAGGCTTTTTTGCGCCTGCCGGTCCAGCGCCCCGCCTTCTATGCCGCCCTTATAAAGATCCTTCAGGCCTTTTTTAACTTCCTCGCTGGAAGAGGGCGCCGTGGTGAATGGCTTTATTTCAAATACGGTTTTGGACTGCCTGACGGCCTTGTCGGCCGCGTCCCCCGCGTAAACGGACGGAGTAACCGCCGGCATGGCAGTCGCGCCGGCGGCAGTTATGTCGGCCGCCCGCATCTCCGCCAGGGTGAAACCCTGCGCCCGAGCCCCCGTAGTGATAAGCACGAAAATCGCTGATAAAATAAATGTCTTTATAAAGAGTCCTCCTGCTGTCTGGGGAAAATACGAACCCCCGTATGAATATTCTAGCGTATACCCTTCAGCGCGGCATGGGCAATACGACCCATTCCCCTCCCGGAAAAAGGCCGCGCCGGGCGCGCATAGCGCTGGGCCCTCGGCCCGCTTCGCGGGGAATTCCGCAGTATAATTCTGTCCTCCTGATTCCTCTATGGAAACCCCTTCTAACTGCAGAATCCAGGTTAAGGCCTGCCAGGCGGTCCTTGCCTCGTTTAAGCCCCTGGTGCGCTGAACCCGTCCAGAAGCAAATAAAAAACCCCGGCGAGCCGGGGTTTTTAATTGTTGAGGCAAGCCTTTACTGCGCGGCAGGGGCTTCGGCTGCCGGGGCGGCCGGCGGCGCGGGCAGCGGTATGTAATCCCTGTAATTCTCGGCGTTTATTGTGAAGGCCATGGGGCCCAGCGCGCCCTTGCGCCCCAGGTAGCCCGGAACCATCGGCGGGGTGGTGGCGAAGAAGTTGTAGATCAGGTGCGGGATGGTCCACATCTTAACCTGGCGGTCTTCCGGCAGGCTGTGGTTTATCATCGTTACCAGGTTATTCGTGCAGTTGTTGCGCGTGGAGTGGTACCACTCGCCTTCGCGGTTCACCGCGGCCAGCTCCACCGTGTCGCGGGCCATCTTCACCTTGCCTTCCCTGTCCGCCAGGACGGGGTAATAGTTCATCCAGTCCTTAGCGAAGGCCGCGCTGTTCATCACGTAGTCCTCGAAGTTGGTCAGCAGCCAGATTATGCCGAAAGTTTTCTTGAAGCCGGCGATCAGGGAGTAGGCCTGGCCCTCCCTGGCGTAGGCCTCCACCGAAAGGAAGAAGCCCCGTGACTTGCGCCCTTCCGAGTCCGTTATGCCCGCGTCGCCGAAGTCGTAGAAGAGCAGGGAATGGCCGGCCAGGCCGGGCGGCTGCACCTTGGTGACGAAATAAATTTCCTTGACCAGCTCCGGCCGTATGGAGGCCGTGGCCCAGGAAAAATCATGGCTTTGGGCGTCAGGGGCGAGCCAGCGGATATTAGACACTGAAAGCGCACCGTCCGCCTCGCCCAGTAGCTGCGCAGGCCTGAACTTGCCCTTGTACGGCGGCGGGACAACGGCGTCCGGGTCGGGGGTGTATTCCTTTATGCTGGAGACCTTCAGCGTGTCCAGGTCGTCCGAGGCTTCGGCCTTGCCCCAGATCTCGACGATGCGATCGTCCCAGGCTGCCGCGTCCTCTTCGGATAGGTCAAGGATGAACGCGCGTCCGTCCCCGGTGTTGAGCACCGTCTTTTCCGGGTGGACGGTTACAAGGCCGCGCAGAAAATAGGTTACGGCGTGTCTGTCGGCCGCCGCCCGGAGTTCAGCGGACAGTTCCGGCAGCGGGGTGGAATAAAGTTCATCGAAGTCCGCGGCTTTAGCCGCGCCCGCGAAGGCGACAGCTATGGCGATAGAGAGAGGGAATTTATATTTCATCAATATTATTATAGCCTCCGCAGCCAGCGCTGCCATAGAGCACAAAGGCCCAGCCAGGCGGCGTATTATTGCCTAACCCGAAATGGGCATACTGGTCCTGACGGAATAATTCCCGGGATAATTTCCGGGGTTGCGCGGCCGCGCGGTAATTCCTAGAATAACAGCAGGGCTATTAATAATGAGAAAACTTGAAGATATGCGCGTAGGCGACTGGGTGCGCTGGGATTCCCGCGACTGGGAAGTCACGGACCGCGACGGCTACCGGGAATCGGCCGATTACAGCGAGACCCAGTGGGAGCTTGCGCCCAGGTCCGGCGCCGCTTATTACCTGGTGCGGTCGCAGGAACAAAAGGCCGACGGACTGGAAGAGGTCTGGGTCTGCACGACGCAGACCGGCATAAGCACCGTTGAGTTTCGCAAGGATTCGGGCGGGTGGCGGGCATTTAAGGAAAAGGACTCCCTGCTGGCCCCGCCCGGGCAGGCCCGGTACCAGGGTGTGGAGTTCAGCCTGGACGGGAAATCCGAGGTCAGGGCTGAGGATGACGACGGGAACACCGTCCCCAAATTCACCTGGGATTATTACGACCAGGACCGGAAGCGCAATATCGCCATAGAGATCTGGCGCGAGCCGGACGCCGACTATTACGAAGCCTATCAGGGCGTGGTCGTGCGCCCGTCGGATTTTGAGCCGCTGCCCCCGCGCGCCAGCGTCAGCCGCGGCCGCGTGAACGGCGAGACCGCCGGCTCGCTGGCGGTAGCCGCCGCCTTCGCGGCCTTCTTCTTCGTGCCGCTGGGCGGGGCCGTAATGACCGCCTGCAATGTGGGCGCCGAATACCTGCTGGCCCTCCTGCTGCCGGCAGCCTTCGTCGGCTTTTCTTTCCTGCGGGGCGCGCACCGCGGCCTGCTTTATTCCTCGCTCGCCGGTTCGCTGGCGCTGGCCATCATACTGCTGCGTTTGCGCGGGCTCGGCGGCTCCTACTGGGAATACGCGGTATACGGAGTCCTGGCCGGCTCGGTCATAACCGAGGGAGCCTCAAGGCTGTTCGGCGGGATCCGCACTTCCGACAAGGCCATGTCCGCCGGCAACGCCGCCCTGCTCCTGCTGTTCATCGTCAGTTTCGCGCATTACATTAAAGTCGCCCCGCGCCCGCATAACGGCAGCGGGCTGCTGGCCGCCTGCGTGCTGCCGGTGCTGCCGGCGCTGCTCGTTTATTTCATCTACGTTTTTAAAGGGGGCTCCGATGAGCCGGCATAGACTTGAAGTAAGGGAGGTGCCGGGCGGGCGCGCCTTCTACATCGACGGCAGCCTGCAGTTCGACAGCCGCGACGAGGCCGTCTACCACGAGGCGCTGGCCCTGCCCCCGCTGGCCCTGGCCGCCGCGCGCCTGAAGAGGCCGCTTAAAGCGCTGGTGCTGGGCGGGGGGGACGGCCTGGCGCTGAAGCGCCTGCTGGACGGCGGGGTGAAAAGCGCCGAGCTAGTGGATTACGACCCGGGCGTCGTCGCGCTCGCGCGCGCGGAATTTGCCGGGTATAACGGCGGGGCGCTGGACGACCGGCGCGTCAAAGTCAATATCGGTGACGCCGTCAAGTTCCTGGCCGAAGGCCGCGGCCTTTTCGACCTGGCGCTGGCCGACTTCACCTTCCCGGAGGACCTCGCCGGCTGCTCGCTTTTTACCCGCCCGTTCTTCTCCGCCGTGCGCGCGCGGCTGGCCGCCGGCGGGCTGTTCGCCATGAACGCCGTCTCGCCCGACCGCTTCCCGGCCGCCTTCTGGTCCATCTACAGGACGCTCGCCTCAGCCCGGCTTTACCCGCGGCCGCTGCGGCTTTCCATCCCTTCCTTCACCTCGCACGGCTACGGCGACTGGGGCATGTTCCTCGCCTCGCCCCGGCCGATCAAGGACTCCGAGCTGGAGGCCCTGCGCTTCGGCCCCGGCGGCTGGCTTACCGCGGGAACTTTTAAGGACGCGCTGCGCCTGCGGGTCTCGGGGATAGAGCGCGGCCTGCCCCTCAGCGGCATAATAAAAAAGCCCGGAGACCTGCTCTGCCTGATAAACATGGTTGAGCACGCCTTTCCCGGCGGCGGGGCCATGGCTGATTTCTCCGATTCCGCCGCCGCGAGGAGCCTGCTGGCCGGCATCCCCGGCGCGGAAAAGCTGCGCTGGCCGCAGCTGTCGGCCGAATGGGAATGGTGGCTGATGGAGACGCTGAGGCTGATGGACTGGGAGCCCTTCCTGGCCGAGCTTGAAAAGAGCGCCGCGCTGCTGCCCGGCAGGGTGCTGGAGGAGATACGCCTGCTCCGCAAAAACCTGCCGGAACTTCTGAAAGGCGCCGTGCCGGACACGGACCGCGCCTGGCAGGTGTTCGCGCTGCTGATGACGGTGCTGGTTTTTGTGAACATGGCCTACCCCGACAACGCCTACGCCAAGGGCTACGGCGGCAGCGGCGGTTCCGGCGACGGCGGCGACCTGGAAATAACTTTTTTCATGCAGAACCAGCGCTCCCCTTTCCATAATAGTGTCTTCCAGGGCGCGGAAGTGTTCCAGACCCTGACGGCCTCCGGCATTCCCAGGGCGGCCCATTTTGTCCGCTACAGGGCCCCTGGCGCGCCGGCCGGCCCCTCCGGCGTAAAGGACGACCGGCTCTTTTTCGCGCTCACCGACGAGTCCTTCGTGTCAAAAGAAGGCGAGTTTTTCTTAAGCCTCGGGAACGAATACCTGATCAACGCCAAGCCGGACAGGTTTGCGCTGCTGGACAAGCTGCAGCCGGATCCGCTGTTCGAGTTTTACCCCGATCCCTCGGCCGTGCAGGCGGCCCTCGGCGGCATGGAGCAGCACATAAAATCGGCTGATAAGGCGCTGGACTCCTACAAAAAATGGCTGGCCTGGGCCAGGCCCGCCGTCGTCTTCTCAAGGGAGGTGCGCGCCAACTCCAACGAGGCGAAGAATATCGCCGCGATACGCGGATCTTTGCTTAAGGCTTCCAAGCGCCTGCAGGAAGGCCCCGCGGCCAAGACCGGTCCGGATATCCCGGCTGACTGGGTCCGCCTTGCCCCCGGCCTGTACCTGGTGGACGACGACGAGATAGTTATGGTGGACAAGGACGCCAGCCTCTACTCATATCCTTACCAGGCGGGCGGCGGCGTACGCAACACCTTGCAGTCGAAGCTGGCAATCTCCTTTCCTTTGGGCACTTCACCAGGCGCGGCCGGCCGCCACCGCTACACCCTGCTGCCGAAGAGCGCCGTCATGGATAAATTCATTACCGCCGTGCTGCTCGCGGCGAATTCCCGGATAAGCGCGGGTGACCCGAGGAAGGCGATCTTTGAAACTTTGCTGAGCGCCGCTACCGGCATGGGCCATATATGAGGATAACCGGGCTGAAAAAAGAGCATTTCAAGCTCTGGAACGATCTCGCGGGCTCCTCGGAAGGCTCGGGCTTCATGCAGAGCTGGGAGTGGAGCGAGTTCAAGGAAGCTGAGGGCGCTAAAGTGGAGCGCCTGGGGATCTTCGACAGCGGGAAGCTTATAGCCGGCGCGATAGTTTACAGGGTAGAGACCTCCCTGGGCGTGTCGCCGCTGGCCATGCCGCACGGCCCGGTGCTGCCCTGGAAGGACGCCGTTAAAGCCGGGGCCTGTTATAACCTGCTCAGGAAAAAATTGGAGGCCATGGCGGAGCGCACCGGTTCGCCGGTGGCCAGGCTGGAGCCTTTCATCAGCAGCCGGCCGGCTTTCCTCGGCCCGGCGCTGCGCGCCCCGCTGGACCTGGTGCCTACCCCCACGCTGCTGGTGGGGCTGGGGGGCGACGACGCCGGCCTGCTCGCGGCGATGACGCAGAAAGGCCGCTATAACGTGCGGCTCGCCGAGCGCAAGGGGGTGGAAGTGGCCTCCTCCCAAACCAACGACCTCACCGGCGACTTTCATGAGCTTTTCGAGCTGACCTGCAGCCGCCACTCTTTTCACGGCGAGCCGGTGGGCTTTTTTAACCGGCTGACGGAAGCCCTTGGTCCGGCGGGCATGGCGCGGACTTACCTGGCTTCTTACCAGGGTATGCCGGCGGCGGCGGCGGTGGCGGTCTTTTTCGGCGGCAAGGCCACCTACCTTTACGGGGGAACCTCCCCGTTCCTGCGGCACACCATGGCCAGCTACGCCATGCACTGGCGCATAATGCGCGACGCCCGCGACAAGGGGATGAAGCTGTACGACATGTACGGAGTGGCCCCGACCGACCAGCCGCATCACCCGTACGCTAAATTTTCAGCCTTCAAGGCGCGCTTCGGCGGGACCATGGTGCGCACCATCGGGGCGCAGGATATTTATTTTTACCCGCAGCTGGCTAAAACGCTGGTCTCGCGGTTAGCGGGAACACAAGGAGCAGCCTCATGACGGAAACGCTGGCGGACATTCTGAAATCACTGGGCTACGGCCTGCTGGCCATGGCGCTTTGCTGGCTGGCACGGCTGATCTACGCCGTTAACCCCGCGCGCGGTAAACTGGACTGGCAGCAACTGTCCTCCAAAAGCCCGGCCGTTGCCGTTGAGGCGGGAGGCTATTTCCTGGCGGTCATACTTTCCCTGGGCGGGCCCATCTCCTGGGCCTCCGGCTCTTTTTCCCAGGGCGCGCTCGGCGCGCTCGGCTTCGGGCTCTTTGCCCTGCTGCTGCTCAACGCCTCCATGTGGGCGGCTGATAAAACCTACCTTAAGGGCCTGGGTCTGGGCAGGAGGATAAAGGAAGGCTCCCTGGGCGCCGGGCTGGTGCAGGCGGCCCATGAGACGTCGCTGGGGCTTGTGATACTGGGGGCCTCGTGGGGCGAGGCCGGCGGCATAATTGTGATGTCAACTTTCTGGCTGCTGGGCCAGCTGCTGCTGGCGGCGGCCGTTAAAATATATTTAAAGGCGGCGAAACTTAACCTGCCAGCGGAGCTTGATAAGAATAATACCGCGGCCGCCTTCAGCGCGGCCGGCATAATAGTCGGCCTCGGGCTGATAGCCTGGGAGTCGCTTTCCGGGCCTTTCCTCAGTTGGGGGCTCAGCATGCTGGTGACCATTGTGTACTACGCCGCGGGCGCCGCCGGCATAGCCGTTTTTCGCGCAGCCGCCGACCTGGTCCTGCTCCCCGGCGCCACTTTCAGGGAAGAGGTCCTTAAAGGCAACCTGGCCGTGGGCGTGCTGGACGCCTCCCTCACCGCCGGCATAGCGGTGCTGCTGACCTGGTGCTTGATGTAGCGGAGGGAAAATGCCGCTTAAGAATAAAGAGAAAGAAGCCGCGGAGCTGAAAAACCTGCCGGAAGCGCCGCTGAGGGCGCTGTATAAAAAAACTTTCGGCCTTGAGCCGGAGTCCTTTGAGCCGCTGAAGGCCGACGGTTCCGCGCGGCAGCTTTTCCGGCTGAAGGACGGCGGCCGCTCGGTGATAGGCGCCTTCGGCCCGGACAAGCTGGAGAACCGGGCCTTCCTGGAATTTTCCCGCCATTTCCGCGCCGAAAAACTGCCGGTGCCGAAGATCTATGCGGCCGACCAGCCCCAGGGCGTTTACCTGGAGGAGGACCTCGGCAACACCACCCTTTTCGAATACCTGACCGCCGAGCGCAAGGGGAGCGAGATCCCCGCGCAGGTCATGTCGGCCTACAAAAAAGCGCTGGAATGCCTGCCGCGCTTCCAGGCGCAGGTGGCCCGCGGTCTGGACCTGAAGTGCTGCTACCCGCGCGCGAGCTTCGACCGCCAGTCGATAATGTGGGACCTGAATTACTTTAAATATTATTTCCTGAAGCTGGCCAAGCTCCCTTTCAACGAGCAGAAGCTGGAGGACGATTTCGTCCGCTTCACGGACTTCCTGCTGGAGGCGCCGGCGGATTATTTCCTCTACCGTGACTTCCAGTCGCGCAATATAATGCTGCGCGGCGGCGAGCCCTGGTTCATAGACTACCAGGGCGGGCGCAGGGGCGCGGCGCATTACGACCTGGCCTCGCTTCTTTACGACGCCAAGGCGGACCTGCCGCCGGAGACCCGCTCCGAGCTGCGCGGGCATTACCTGGAGGCCGCCGGCCTGGACAAGAAAGCCTTCATGCGGCATTACCACGCCTTTGTCTACATACGCATAATGCAGGCCATGGGCGCCTACGGCCTGCGCGGCTTCTACGAGGGCAAAACCCATTTCCTCAACAGCGTGCCCTACGCCGTGAAGAACATCGAGTGGCTGCTCAGGAACGCCGAGCTGGAGGTGAAGCTCCCGGAGCTTATGCAGTGCTTCAGGCAGATCGCCGCCTCCTCATACCTGCGCCAGTTCGGCAAGACCAAGCTGGGCCTTACCGTGCGCATAACCAGCTTTTCTTTCAAGAACGGGCTGCCGCTGGATGAGAAAGGCCACGGCGGGGGCTTCGTGTTCGACTGCCGGGCGCTCCCGAACCCCGGCCGCTACGAGCAGTACGCCCAGCTCACCGGCAGGGACAAGCCGGTGATAGAATTCCTGCAGAAAGAGCCGGACGTGGCGAAGTTCCTGGAGAATATCTTCGCCATAACCGATATGAGCGTGGAGAATTATCTTTCGCGCAACTTCACCTCGCTGATGGTGAACTTCGGCTGCACCGGCGGGCGGCACCGCTCGGTCTACTGCGCCGAGGCCCTGGCTGCCCGCGTAACGCAGAAGTACGGGGTGCGGGTGGAGCTGGCCCACAGGGAGACCCCGGGCGGGGCGATAAAATGAAGGCGATGATCTTTGCCGCCGGGCTCGGCACCCGCCTGCGCCCGCTGACGGACGCCCTTCCCAAGGCGCTGGTGGATATAAACGGCGTGCCGATGCTGGAGATAGTTATCCGCCGCCTGGCCGCGGCGGGCGTCACTAAATTCGTCATAAACACGCATTGCTTCCACGAGAAGCTGGAAGCCTTCCTGTACGAGAAGAATTTCGGGCTTAAGATAGAGCTTTCCCGCGAGGAGGCCTTCCCGCTTGAAACAGGTGGGGGGCTGAAAAAAGCGGCCGGCTTCTTCGGCGACGGGAAACCTTTCTTCGCCTGTAACGCCGACGTTTATTCTGAGCTGGACCTGGCGGCGCTGTATTCCGCGCATCTGTCCTCCGGCGCGCTGGCCACGCTGGCGGTGCGCGACAGGCTCTCGAACAGGAAATTGCTCTTCGACCAGGAGATGAATTTGAAAGGCCGGGAAGGCGGAACGGCAGCGGCCGGCCTGAACCCTTTCGCCTTCAGCGGGATACAGGTGATCTCGCCGGAAATTTTCCCGAAAATGACCGAAGACGGCGTGTTCTCCATAACCGGCGTCTACCTGCGGCTGGCCGCCGCCGGCGAAAAGATAAAAGGTTTCGAGGACAGGTCCCCGTTCTGGTGCGATATAGGGGACCTGGAGCGCCTTGAGGCCGTGCGGCTGCGCGCCGGTAAAATAAAACCGTTTTAAAACCCCGCTTGTTTTTAAATAATTATGATCGTCTCCGACCTTGAACACATAGAGCGCCAGGCCTTTGTGACCCCGGGGCTGGAAAAGGCGCTGGAATTCCTGCGCCGGCCGGGCGCGGGAGCTCTGCCTGACGGGAAGTACGAGATAGACGGGGAGAGGACATTCGCCATCGTGCAGCGCTATGAAACGATAACCCCGGCCGCCCCGAACTTCGAGGCGCACAGGAAATACCTGGACGTGCAGTTCATGGCTTCAGGCGCCGAAGTCATCGGGTGGGCGCCGCTCGGCGGGATGGCGGTGACGGAAGTTTACGACGGGGGAAAAGACGTCTGCTTCGGCGCCGTGCCGGCCGGCGGGTGGACACCGGTGCGCCTTGAGGCCGGCCAGCTGGCCGTGCTTTACCCGGAAGACGCCCACTCCCCCAGGCTTGCGGCCGGCGCGCCCGCGCCGGTGACCAAGATAGTTGTTAAGGTCTCCGTACAGCTATAGCCTGAATCCTGCAGAATATTTCTGTCCGCCTGATTTATCTGCGGAAACCGCTTTCAACTGCAGGATTCTGGTTAATTCTTTCCAGCCGGGCCAGGTTCTGCCTGACGCTCTCCAGGCCGGGCGAAAGCCGCAGGGCGCGGCGGAAAAGCTCGCCGGCCGCGGGGTAGTCGCCCTGGCGGGCGAGCAGTACGCCGTAATCGTTAAGGGCTTCGATATTGCCCGGGTTGTCCGCCAGGATTTTCCTGTACAAGGCCGCCGCCTCGGCCGGCCTGCCTGCCGCGGCGGCGACGCGCGCAAGGATGATCAGCGCCGGAGGATAACCGGGGCTGGCTTTGACAAGCTCGGTTATCGCGTCCGCCGCTTCCTTGTTCCTGCCCGCGCCGGCCAGGACGCTGTAGCGGTTAAAGAGAGTCTCGGCATCACCCGGTTTTGCCGCCAGCGCCGCTTCCAGCGCCGCCAGCGCGCCGGCGATCTCGCCGCTTTTCCAGCGGGCCAGCGCCAGGCCGTTCAGGTAGAGGGCGTTGCCGGGCGCCTCTTCAACTATCCTCTCCAGCAGCGCCCGGCTTTTCAGCGCCCTGCCTGATAAATAATATTCCCTCGCCAGGTTGTAGAGCATGGGCTTCGACGAAGACCGGAGCGCGGCGTGCTCGTAATTTTTCAGGTCGGTGTTGCGCGCCGCTATATTGAGGGCCGAGGCCATGACCAGGATCGCCGCGGCCAGCAGCAGCAGCGGCCGCAGATCCTTAAGCGCGGCCAGCCCCGCACTTTTTCCCGTGCCCGGGCCAAAGTGCGGGGCTAGCCCCGCACTTTGGCCGCCCCGGAAAAAGTGCGGGGCCGCCCACAGGAAAAGCCCGGCGTTGGCCAGGTAGACCCAGTGGTCAAGCATGAGGTCGTTGGTGGCCAGCAGCGGCAGCTTGGGCGCCAGGTTCAACAGGTACCAGGCCGTGCAGAAAATTACGACCCGCCCGCCTTTTTTTGCGATAAAGAAGGCCGCGGACGCCAGTACCGGCAGGGCGGCATATCGGAGCAGGGCGTATTCCGGCTGCATGCGGTGGGAGTGCATGTCGAAGGGCAGAATGGCCTCTTTAAGGTAAACCATAACGGTTTGCGGCGCCTTCAGGAACAGGCCTGAAAGCACCGGCAGCCAGCCTTTTGACAGCGCGTCCATCCCCAGGGCCTCGTGCCGGAGGAAAAGATAAACCGGGATAAAGGCGAAGAAGGGCAGCAGCTTCAGGTATTCTTTTTTATCGCGCTTTAAATACCAGAGGCAGAGCGCCGCCAGCGCCGGGGTTATTATCCCGTTCTCCTTGAAGCCCGCGGCGGCCAGGAAAAAAACAAATGAAAGGGCGGGCCTGTCCTTAAGGAAGAGAAGCAGGGCCGCCAGCGTGCATGCCCCCGAGGCCAGCTCGGCCCGGCCGGCTATCACCAGCAGCTGCTCTATCGCCGCCGGGTGGGCGGCCAGCAGCACCGAGGCCCAGAAAGCCCCGCCGCGGCCGAAGCCGAGCGCTATGGCCAGGTAGAAAAACA
>JAUSCK010000051.1 GCA_030651035.1 Elusimicrobiota bacterium | reverse complement strand
GAGGAGGGAGTGCTTGGCTTAATCGTCAGCCGGGGCGGGTTCTATGGCTTCGGCCGCTTGTTGAGCATAGCTCGTTGTGCGGCACTAGCATAGCTTCGTAATCAACCCGCGGGTCCAGCTGGCACTGCTCATCCGGCGGGCCGCAGGCGTGTTCATACAGCGACGCCTGCGCAGCCGGCCGAAATCTCGGAAATTCCACCCGCAAGCCCTTAGGAGGCTACTTCAAGTATCCCAATTCTTTAAGTTTGTAACAGTAAACCATACTGTCAGCGTCCTGGAACAAGCGGGTGCCCGACGTATTCCCGCAAGCCGCTACAGCCTGTTTATCGGAAATAGAGGACATCTTCTTGGCGCCGGGATAATCTCCAGAGTAATGACGCTCATGCACCGCGTCTATGCCGTCCGAGAAGATATTCCCCAGTTTAAAATCGTCATGTATCGGGGCCCAAAACTCATAAACGGTTCCGTCAGGAAAAACGGTATAGGCCAGGGCATAATCGCGGGAAGAAAGAGTATCTTCCCTCTCATCACCGTGAGAATTTCGAATCCCACTGCAGAAACCGCCTTCGGTATGGGTTAGAATTCCCTCCGGCAGCAGTTCCTTGTACCCGGACAAATCCTCGAAGGAAGGGACCCACCTCAGGCAGTCCGGCCCCCCACAAAGCATCTATAAGTGCGGGGGTAGCGCCGGAGAGATTGGGGACAAGGCCATCAGCTGCGTCCGGCCATTCTTTTTTAATATGCTTTACCAGTCGCGGCAGGTCTTTAATAAGTAAAGGTTCGTGCATTAGGCACCAAGGGGACATTGCGAATTCTGAATGTGAAGATTCGCGAAGCTTGGAGAGAAGGCGGACTATATCGTCGTACACGGGCCGATCCACGCTTTTAACGACGTGTGAATAACAATGCCGGCAGTCATTATTACACGGTGTGAGCAGCAGGTCTACGGAAAAACGCTTGGGATAAATATTCATTGTCATAATTCATCCTGGCGGCTTTATTCTCTAATCCACAAAATGAAATTATTGTCTATGCTTGTGTATTCTTTTTTAACATGTTAATTATATTCGCTAGATCTGTAGGAAACATAAGGTATAAGGGTCTATCTGTAGTGCTGCGGCTGTTTGCAGCATTGCAGATAGACCACGTTGGGCGAAGCCGCACTGCTTATGGGAATTATATCAGAATCCAGGGGACTGCGACGCAGGGCGGCGGCCAGTATGGCCATGCTGCTGGTGGAGGTCACGCCGGCCTTCTTCCTTATGTCGATAAGCGCCTGCAGGCGGCTGCGGTAATCCTGGCACCCAGTCGAAGAAATGCGGCCAGAACACGCACGGTATGCACGGGTGAGTGAGTATATAGACGTAGCCCATCAGGCGCTGCGTTTTATATTCAGCGGGGGCGTTGGGCGCGGGGGGTAGGGGACGGGGGGGTAGTGCCGGCTTTGCCGGAGGCAAAGGCAGAGCTGCGGCCGCAAGGGCCGTTTCCGCAGATCATAACGTCTGGGCGCTCGTCGCAACGTGGGGTGAAATGACACGGGCACGTCGCGGAAATGCTGTCCTGGCGCATTCTTGCGCGAATTTAAAAGGCTAAAATAAACATAACTCCTACAGCACTTGAACTTGTTGTGTTTTGTCTTGCGCCTTTAATTTGTAGCAACATGTCGGCGCAACTAGAATGCTTCGACCCAAATTCCAGCGGCATCTGCTGATGGTTGAATACAAAAAGGTTCTTGTTTGAATCCCCACGATAGTTTACTTCACTCTTTGATCTGTTTTGTACGCACCAGATAACATGCTTATTGAGATACTTATCTGGGGCCTTGATTACCTGATCGAAACTCAAATCTAATACCTTTGCCTCTGTAATCATCGGTTTGAACGGGCCCATTCTTTTACCATGATCCCTAATAATCACTGTCAGTATTAAACTGCCAAAGACTATTATAAATCCAACCCCCACGGTTTTAAGCCACCGGGAAATGAGCGCCACATATTTTGTTGATTTTTCGGCCATATAGATCTGGAACGGATTAGACTTTTATAATGAACCAGGAGGCAACCCAATTGTTCGCTGAATGTGCTGCCACACTGCTCCAGATAGAGCCATCCCATCTCCGCAATAACCCATAGATTATTCCTTTTATGAATATTTCCATGCTAAATGAGATTATGCTGGTAGTGTGGAATGCAGAAAATGCGAAAGAGCTTCCTAAAACAGCCCATATCCAGCCAACTCTTTTCTCCAAAACTGTAAAAACGAAGCCTCTATAAAACAGTTCCTCAAAAAGAGGGCTAACGAACGGAACTATAATTAAATGGTAGTAAACTACCGGGTTATTAAGTGCCTCCCAAAAGCCGCTTAATGCAATAGATGGAATACCTATCCCGCCCGCATTTCCAAACAATGTCTTTTTTAATAACCGATACAAGATTATTATCACTACGCCTACTATAATTTTTGAAATATTTTTCGTGCCACGCCACCCGATATCTTGTACAGAGAGGTTGTATACCCTGAGGCCGCCGAGTATAAGCAAGATTTGCCAGTTAATAATGAGAATATTCTTAACCACAGTAATTGTAAAGTCCAACGTGTATTTATCGCAGTTGTTGCTTAAGAAGTAGTTAAAGATATAAGTGTGCATTCCCCCGGTAAACAAATAAAAGAATTGATTAAATAGAAGAATCAAGAGTAGTGCGGCATAATACTTCTTATGGGAGGGGCACGCCCCTCCCACGTTTCCTAAAGATGTTTCCTTATTTAGTTTCATCGCCTGAAATATTACGGACGTGTGCAGTAGTTAGAACCATTACAGGTAGGGGCGCCACCGCTGGGGTGGACATCATAGTCCTCATTCGGAGGGGGCGGTTTAGGGTTAGTATTTGACGTGAAAGGGTCTAATAGGAAATGACCCACAGCATCTATAACAGTATCTACATTAGCATCCAGAATAGTATCTACATCGTCTGAATAACTTTTATTTTTACCTAAAATTGCCAATGCGACGGCACCGGCGACTAATATATCAGCGCCAATCGGAAAGCCTTTCTCTTCCGAACTGGTTCCGTCAGAACCAGAATCCAGCGGCGGGACTTTGCCGGCAAGGGTAATTTTTGACGGCTCCGTATTGCATATTTCTTTTTCGGTCAAGGCGGGGGCTTTTTGTGAGTTTTCGGGTTCTGCGTAAACTACCGAAGGCTCAGCTCCCCCTTTTGTTTTTGAGCCGCTGTAAAAACCACCAAGGACATTTCCAACTTCACTGAAATTCTTATTCATATCAATTGAAGATATTTTACCACTTGTTTCTGCAAGGCTCCCCATTGTACCGCCTTCTGCCCTGGCTATAGAGGTAGCCACCGCAATCGCTATTTTGCTCTTTTTCATACTCTTTGCTCTCCCTTTTTCTTTTTGCTATCCGCGCCCATTAAAAAAGGGAAAGCAAATTTTATTTTGCTTTCCCTGGATACACCGGATTAAGGTCCGGTCGTGATACTCCGGGGCCAATCCCCCGAATTACAAGGCTATCTACTGCGCTACAGTTATAGCATACCCCGCAAGACTTGACAGAACAAGGGTATTAAGGGAAATATTCTGTGGGCCAAAGGGCCTACTTAGCGATTACTTGTAGTCCGTATAAGGCCTGTTTCCGTAAGCTTTTTCCTTAATCTCGCTCTTTCCGCTGCTTGATTTTTTGGGAAAAATTCCCTTTCCTTTATTTTATCAATAATACAAGAAAATCGGCGTGTTCCTTTAAATTTAAAAAAGGCCCCCTGCGTCCGGGGGTCTGTGAGCGAGGAGCAACGATGCAGCCGGTCAAAGATGAGTCTCCCACGGGGGCTTAGTCAGGGCAACCAGAATGCGCGCCTAAACCACAGAGAATGTTGCGCCGTCCAGACTTAGCTACCGCTCTATAAGCTCGACTCGCCTGTTTTTAGATCGCCCCTGCTCACTCTTGTTAGAGCCCACTGGGGACAAAGGCCCCACCCCATAGGGAGTTAATCTATTGCCGGCAATGGCATAGTCTTTCACCAGAGCCGCTATCACAGCTACAGCTCTATTTTTAGACAGTTGAAGATTGGCCTCGAAATTTCCGGTGCTGTCAGTGTGGCCAACGATATACAAATTGAGATTCAGTTTTGATTTTAAAAGCTTGCCAATTTCACTTAAATTTTGCCTTGACTCGCTCTTTAAATTTGCACTGTTGGTATCAAAAAATATCCCATAGACGGCGGCGTGACCCGTATCTTCAATTTTTTGAGCCAGTTCATTCGCACTCACGCGAACAAGATCGTTTTCCATTTTCCTGGCCTCGATCACGTCAACCGATACTCCAACAGGCGTGGCTTTCTTATCAATTGGATCTGGAACGACAAAAACCACAACTGAGGTCCCCCGTTCATGCCTCCAAAGAGAATAGAACCCGATCTCTTTATAACGCAGCCAAACCATGTTTTCGCCTTTGTAAAAGGTCTGTGAAAATTTCGGCCCTTTAAGTTCTATTTGTGTCACTGCACTAAAGCCCGCTTTCAAAAGTGCGTTTTGATAATTTCTTTCGATCTCCAGAGCTGACCTTCCATCCGGGCCCTTATAGATTATCCTGGTCACCTTCCCTTCGAGAGTTTGGGTTGGCCAGAGGCTTTCTCCGGCAGGAATGTCGGAGCTGCCTTTTCTTTCCGGGCCGCTGGCCACTGTCAAGCGATCAAACGCAGTTTGTTTATATTTAAGAATAACGCTATTTGGATATCGAGAGAGCATCGGATGATCTTGGCTCCCGGGAATGTCGGTAAAAGCCTCACCTCGCAGGTTACATAAACACAAGGTCGCTGCGATGATCAGAAAAATTTTATTAGCCATACTAAACCATCTCCTTGACTTGTAGTCCGTATAAGGGCTGTTTCCGTAAGCTTTTTCCTTAATTTGCTCTTTCCGCTGCTTAAAAATTTTCGGAAAAAGCTCCCTTTTTCCTTATTTCTTAACAATACAAAAAAATCGGCGGATTTCTTTAAATTCTAAAAAAGCCTTCTGCGCCCGGTTGTCGACGGGTGCGCTGGAGAGAGGGGGTGAGTTTGCCCTAATCGTCGGCCGGAGCGGGTTCTATGGCTTCGTAATCAAGCGCTCAAGCCCTTCCCTGTCCCAGTCCCTGATCAGCACCTCTTCGTGTATCGAGAACCCGGAGTTCTTCCAGGAAAGCAAATTCCCGGCGGCTTCCTGGCTTAGGCCGCTGAGCTTGCGGACGCGCCTGATGAATTTATTGCGGACAGCCGTTACAATAGCGGCCAGTTGCTGGTCCGTCGGGCAGGGGACCGGCGTGAAGACCCCATCCGAAACCACGGCATGTACATGGATATGCAGATTTAACGCCCCGCCGAACCGTTGAAGGAAATGAAGCTGGGCCGGCGTCCCGGTGGTGTTTTGGCAAAGGAAGCGATTTATTTCCTCAGCGAATATTCTGGAAAGCCCGCCCGCCAGCGCCGGCCCGAGGAGTCGTTCGCGAAAAGCGTGCCGTCCGAGACCAGGTAAAGCCTCAGGGCGCGCAGTTCGTCGTTAGCGAAGCGGAAAACAAGAGGCAGGAGGCAAGGAGGAGGTAAGGCGGGAGCGTCTTCATAACACTTTCCTTGAAAGCAGGAATTCAGCCAGGGAAAACGCTAATGCCAGAAAAAGCAGGAATTGGCCGATCTCGACGCCGTACAGGGCGCTTTTGAAATCCGCGACCGGTTCCTCGGGCCGGAGAACGTGCCAGGGCGGGCGCTTCGCGGCGAGCAGGGCGCTTTCACCCTTCCCGTGGTCCAGATTCACGGCGAAGGCCCCGGCTTCCGGCGGCGCCGACCAGCGGTACAGCCCCGGCCGGGAGGTAAGCCCGTATTTGAAGGTTCCCCCTTCGGAGAACAGGTAGGACTTCGCGCCGTCCGGGGCGGTGACCGAGACCCTGGCGCTGTCCGCGCTTTTCAGGCGGCCCTCATAGGTTCCGTCCACCGGCACCGAACCGGCCGCGGGCTCGGCCAGCCCGAAGAGCTTTTTAACGTTAAGGGCCATGAAGGGGGCGAAGACCGGCTTGGCGGGCAGGTCGGCGAACCCCAGGTCGAAGGCGGAGGTCCAGACCAGCAGTTTGCCTTTACCCTGCTGTTTGTATAAGAGCGCCGGGTAAAGGGCGCCGGCTTCGTCCTTGAAATTCCAGGGCGTCTCAAAACCGGTAGTTCCTTCCAGCGAGACTATCCGGCCGGCCGCGGCCTTTGGCAGGTCAAACCCCGAGAAATCCTCACCGTCGAAAAACGCGGAATCCCGGGTCTGGGCCAGGGAGAACTTCCTGTTGATGAGCCCCTCGCTCCTGAGCCCCAGCGCCTCCCAGAGCGCGCCCTGCTCCCGGCCCGGGCTTTCATTGCCGCCCGGGACCGCGACCAGGAAGACCCCGCCGCCGCCGTGCAGGTAGTCTTTTACCGCTTTCGCCCAGCGCGCGCCCGCGGGCGGCCCCGCAAGGATAACGGCGCCATAGTCCTCAAGGCGGATGCGCTCCTCGGAATACTGCGCGAAGTCAGCCCTGAGGGCGGAGAACCGGCCGCGCCCGCTTTCGGTCTCGAGGAATTTTTTAATGAAATACGCGCCGCCGCCGGGCCGCAAAGCCTGCTCGCCGCTGTAAAGCGTCAGCACCCGGGGGGTCCGCGGGGCCGCCCATTGAAAAGCGAAATAGGCGGCATTGTCGGAACTAAGCGCGTCCGGGCCTGTCAGTTCCACGCGGCCCGCCGGGTCGGGGCCCAGGGTCCCGAGGTCGAACGCGGCCGCGCCGTTCCGGAAGCGGCCCGTGATAGTTTTTCCCATGGCCCCGGCGGGGGGGGAGCTGAACAGCCCCGCTTCGCCCCCGCCGGCAGCTCCGCTTTCTCCGCCCAGGAAGGCGGACAGCTCAACCGTGCCCGCTCTGCCGGCCCGGCCGGTAACCTCCCGCAGCCAGGAGTTCGGGCTTTGCGCGAAAGAGAATCCCATAAGGGCGGCCTGGGGGTCGTAGGCGGGAATGGCCGTGATATTCCTGGGAAAACCGGCAAAGCCGTTCTGCGCGGAATCGGTCAGCAGCAGCACCGCTTTTCTGCGGCCGGCGGGGCGCGGGGCGAGAAGGCCGTAAGCTTTTTCCAGGCCTTTGGCGTAGTCGGTGGCCTTATAGCCCGGCCGCGCGGCGGAGAGCGCCTTTGAAATAGTCCCGGGCTCGGCCGTCCAGTCCGCGCCCGGCTCGGCGGTCTCGTCAAAGAACACGAGGGCGGCTTCGTCTTTTTTTCCAAGGGACCCCAGTATGCGCCCGGCGTTCCCGGCCGCGAAAGCGTACCTGGTCTGGCCGCTGAAAGCGGCGGACATCGAATAGGACCTGTCGGCCAGTACGACCAGGCTGAGCGGCCTGCCGGTGCCGGCGGCCAGCCCGGGAAGGCGGCTTAAGGGGCCCGACTCTATCACGGGTTTGGAGAAAGCGGAAATAAGCGCCAGGACGGCCAGGCACCTGAGCAGGAGTATCAGCGCCTGGAGAAGCCTGGTCGGGCGCCGGCGCGCGCGCCGGACCGACCACAGCAGGAAGACGCTGGAAAAATCGATCTTTACGGGCTTTACCGAAAAGAGCAGATGGATCAGGATGGGCAGCGCGCCCAGGGGCAGGAACCAGAGGAGGGAAGGATTAAGGAAACGCATAGCTTTCTAGGCCTGCAGCAGTTTTATGAACTTTTCAAGGGAGACGAAAGGCGGCGCTTCTGTAAAAGCGGTGAAGCTCTTTATACCTGAGGCGGAAAAAGCGCCCGCCGTGTGCTTGAGCCAGCCGGAAAACTCCAGCCGGTAAGCCTCCCTGACCGCGGCCGGGGCCATGGTGACCTCGTCGCCGGTCTCCATATCCGAGAACGCCGCGCAGCCGTCCCACGGCAGGTCCAGTTCGGCGCGGTCCAGCGGCTGGAAAATAAAGGTCTTCCTCCTGCCCGAGGAAAAAAGGCCAGCCAGGTATTTAAGGCGCTCCGGCTCCGCCATCAGGTCCGAGAGGAGGACGGCCGAGGAATTCCTTCCCATGGCGGCGGCGGCGCCCTTCAGCTTTTCAGGGGGGAGCGAGGCCCCCGACGGCCGCAGGGCGGCGAGCCCCGCGTCCATTTCGTTGAGCGCGGCCAGGTCGTTGGAGGGTTTGAAGCGGGCCAGGCAGTCGCCGGAAAGCGCCGTGATGCCGGCGTAATCGCCGCTGGTGATGAAAAGGCAGGCGAGGTACAGGGCGAGCCGGGCCGAGTAATCCCATTTTGACTCCGCCGAGCCGGGGCCTTTGAAGGCCATGGAGCCGGAGGCGTCCACGATGATATTGAATTTGACCGCGCTCTGGCGGCTGAACTCTTTTATGAAGAGCCGCTCTTTCCTGGCGTAGACCTTCCAGTCCACGAACCGGGTCTCGTCGCCCTTGGCGTACTGCCGGTACTGCGAAAATTCCTGGGAGCTGCCTTTTTTCAGCGCGGTCTCGTGGCGGCCCTCGAGGGTCCCGCCGATCTTGAAGGAAGTCCGGTTCCTGAGCGACCTGATGCGCGCTACGGCGGCCGGGGTAAGATATTTCATTGTCTACGCCTGGGCCATTATTTTCCGGATAAGAGCTTCGGGGGTGAAGCCTTCGGCTTCGGCCTGGAAATTCATCACCAGCCTGTGCCGGAGCACCGGCAGGGCGGAGCGCCTTATGTCGTCTACGGAGACCGCGAAGCGCCCGTCCAGGAGGCACCTGGCCTTGGCCGCCAGCGTCAGCGCCTGCGAGGCCCTGGGCCCCGCTCCCCAGGTGACCCATTTCTGCACGAACTCCGGCGCGCCGGCGCCAGGCCTGGTCATGCGGGCAAGTTTTACGGCGTAATCCAGGGAGCTCTCCGGCACGGGCACCTTCCTGACTATCTCCTGCAGGTTCTTGACCTCTTCGGCGCTCAGCACTTTTTCAAGCGTATCAAGGGGGGAGCCCGTGGTAAGGGTCACTATGCGCTTTTCCTCGTCGAGCCCGGGGTAGCCGATATTTATCTGCATGAAAAACCTGTCCAGCTGCGCTTCCGGCAGGGGGTAGGTGCCTTCCTGCTCGATCGGGTTCTGGGTGGCCAGCACCAGGAAAGGAAGCGGCAGGGGCCGGGTAGCGCCGCCGGACGTGACTTTATACTCCTGCATGGCCTGCAGGAGCGCGGCCTGGGTCTTGGGCGGCGTGCGGTTTATCTCGTCGGCAAGCACCACGTTGGCGAACACGGGGCCTTCCACGAACCGTAAGCTCCGCGCCTTGGAGGCCGGGTTGTCCTCCAGGATCTCATAGCCCGTGATATCGGAGGGCATCAGGTCGGGAGTGAACTGTATCCTCGAAAATTTAAGGTCCAGGATGCCGGCGAGCGTGGAAACCAGCAGCGTTTTAGCCAGCCCCGGCACGCCCACGATAAGGGCGTGTCCCCGCGAGAACAGCGTGATAAGGATATCTTCTATCACCAGGTCCTGCCCCACTATAACGCGGGAGATCTCCGCCGCCAGTTTCTTTTTGCCGGCCTGCAGTTTTTCCGCCAGCTCCATGTCGTTCTTCTCGGTCATAAAAACCTCGTTAACCAGGATATCGCAGTTGAAATCGGTCCGCACCGGGCTTCGGCCCTTAACGGAGGCCCCGGCGGTCTTACCTCCGTCCGGAGGGTAGTATAGCTTTTCCTTCGCTATTTCGTTATACCCTTAAAATAGTCCTCTATCAGTTCCTTGCTGGAGGCGGGATAGCGTTCGCGCAGGGAATCCATGACCTTCCTGCGCAGGTCTTCCGGCGGGACATAGTCCCCGGGCTTCGGCAGCTTTACCGGGGAAACCTTTGTTCCGTCGGCGGAGCTGGCAAAGGTCCCCGCCGGCCTGCCTTTTCCCCCGCTGCCGCTCCGCGCTTTCATAAGGCTCTGGAGCATATTGTCCAGGTCTTCGCCGCCAAGCGCCAGTTCCTCAAGCGCCTTCAATTGCGAAGCGACGGCCGGCCGTATCGTTATGGCCGCCAGCGCCCCGGAGGCCTCGCGCATATGGCCCCTGGCTTTTTCAAGCTTCTCCAGCAGCTTGGCCGCGAGTTCGCCGGAATACCCGCCTTCTATGCGCGCGTAAAGCTCGCCGCTTTTCGCCTCTATCCCCTCCTGCTTTTTCGCGGCCGGCTCAAAAAGTTCCAGGTCGGACGGCTCAAGAAAGGCCGCGTCGGAGCCGAGCTTCGAGGCCAGCAGAAGGGCGCGGTCGGCGGCGGGGCTCAGGGGGGAAGGGAGGGCTATCGGGGGCGGCCGGGTGCTGACGGCCAGGTCGGCGGAGGCGGGAGCGGTGCTTTTTTTCAGCTCGGACGCCGCTTTTCCCAGCAGGCGGCGGGCGCCTTCCACATCCCTGGCTTTCAGCAGGGCCGAAGCCTGGAGAGCGGCGGCATACGCCCCTGGATATTCGGCTTTAACGGCAGCCAGGCCGCCTGTCAGCCCGTCCTGCAGAGCCGTTAGTTCGCCGAACATGGCGGCCTTCGCTTTCTCGGTTTTTGAAAACACCGCTTCCTCAGCGGCCTTATTGGCCGCCACTTCCGCGCTTTGCGCGTCATAGAGGGCTTTCCACAAATCGGTCAGCTCGTCGACCCCCGAACTTTCTCCTCCGCCCTTGCTATTCTCCGCCTGAGAATCCGAGTATTCCTCCATGACGCGGCGCATGCGCGAAAGGGTTTCGGCAAGCTTTGCGGCGAGCTCCGCGGCCTTGCCGGCGTCTCTCTGCGCTATGGCGCGCGAAAGCTCGCCGGCCGTCCCAAGCGCGCTCTCCGCGGGCAGGGAGAAAGTCTTCCCCTCTTTGGACTGCGGAGGCCTGTCCTTGAGCAGTTCGTTTATCCGGGCCAGCTCGGAAGCGATCTTGGCGAGGGTCCTCTCGAGCTTTTTCCAATCTCCCTCGTTCCCGGGTCCTTCGCCGGTCAGGGTTTCCGCCATTGCCTCCGCGTTCTGCGCCATGCTCTCGAACCCGAAAGCCGAGGCCCTCGCGTCCTCGGAGCGGAGCATGGCCTCCAATTCCTTGACACTGTCGCCAAGCGTCCCCGAAAGCTTTTTATGGGCCTTCAGCGCTTCGGCGGTGCGGCCGGCGAGCGTTTCGGGGACGGCTTTTTCCCGGGCGGCGCGCGCCCCGTAGCTTAACTCGCGTTCCACCAGGCCATAGCGCTCGAGCGCGCCGTCGGCGGCGTAGGGATCGTCCCCAAGCGCTTTCTCCAGCCGCGCGGCGTCCGAAGCCAGGGCGTTCCAGTCGGCTGACAGCCGGTCAAGCTCAGCCCCGGAGAACGTCCCCGAGGAAGCGGTCAATCTTTGTATCAGGTCGTCCTCTTTTTTTTTGAGCGCGCCCGCGGAGCTTCTCAGCGCTTCGAACCGGGCGTAGGCGGCGGCATGGCGGGCGCTAAAATCCGTCACCTTTATGTTCACCGGGGCGCTGGTTGCGCAAAGCCTGCCGGGCAGCCGGTCGCAGGCGCGGAGATAGAACTCGGCCCTGGCCCCGTCCGGCAGGTCATAGATCTCCAGGGCCGCCTCGCCTGAGAAACGGCGGGCGGCCGGTTCGGAAAAGGACCGGACGCCCCTTGAGAAAGAAAGCTCAGCGACGGTCCGTCCGCCCAGGAACACCTTCCTTTCAAGGCTTATTTCCGCAAGGCCTATATCGTCTTCGGACTCATAGGCGGCGTTGATCTCCTCCTGCGGCGCGGCCTCAAGCAGCGGGAATACCGGGGAAAGGACCGTTATCACCGGGGGCTCGTCTTCTTTGGCTTTGATGAGATGGGTCCGGCCGCCGGCGCCCGGCCCGAGTTCGCCGGACAGCCCGGCGGGAAGGCTGCCCTCCGGATCGAGCTCCAGGCGATAACCGACGTCCTCAAAAACAGCGAATGCGGCTGCCAGCCGGCCGCCCGATAAAACGAACGGCTTTTTAAGCCCCGACCCGGAGAAGACCAGGGCGGCCGACGCCAACTTTTGGGCGCAGGTCCCGGAAATGGACACGAGACTGCCCTTTAATACTTCCGTCTCGGCGGGAAGATAAGGCAGGTCCGTCTTAGACGACCCGGTATAAGAGGGGGGGGTGACTGAAAAGACGGGGTCTTTTAAAGAGGGGACATCCAGCGCCTTTACGCGGTAGGTCGCGCTCTTCAGGCCTTTATAGCGAAACCTGTAAAGGAGGTCTTCACCGAGGTTTTCCACTTCATACGCGAACCGTCCGCTCCCGGCGGCCGGCATTAAAGCGCCGGCCCAGCCGCCGCCGGGAGTTTTTAGGAAAAGTTCAGGCCCGCCCTGGTCCCCGGCTCCCGGGCTTGTTCCCGGACCGCTCTTTACGTTCCAGCTTGCGGCCAGGGGCCAGGCAGACCGGCCGCCGTTCCTGAACGCGGCTTCTATTTTACAGGCGCTTCCCCTGAGCAGGACGGAATTTCCGGGCCTTATCTCCATTATGCTTTCAAGCGGCGCCGCGGAGAACGGGTGCAAAAGCCCGAAAACCGCGCCGGGAGCGGCCCAGGCGAAAATGCCGGCCGCGCAAAAGCCCGCCGCAAAAGCGGCCAGGCGTTTTTTTGTCGCCGCCGCCCCGAAGGACAGGAACTCCGGCCGCTCCTCGCCGTTAAGCAGGAGCGCCGTGGCCTCAAGATGGCGCGCTACGAAGGCGCCGGAGGCTCCCTGCGGACAGCCGCCTGCGGAAAGATCCAGCGCCGCGCGCAAATACCTTTGTAGGCCGGGCAACCGGCTCTCGACAAGCGCGGAAAACCGCCCGAGACCGTACTCAGGCAGGGACTTGAGAAAAGCCTGGTAAAACCTGAAGCCGAGATAAAGGCCCGCCGAAACCTCAAAGAGAAGTCTTTGTTCCCGGGACAGCTCGAAAAAAACCGACGCGCCCATAACTGAGAGGGCAAGCCAGAAGCCGAGCCCGGCGCATTCGAGCAGCGCGCCGAAAAGCGTCGCAAGGAAATAGCGGGCGCGCCAGGCGTTCAGTTTATTTTCGATCTGCCGGGCCGGGCTGGTAGCTGTCATTAATCAATTATATAATTTCAGCGGCCGCGGAATCCGGCCTGCCGCCGCGCAGGCGGCTCGCAGGTCCGGCTTGCACCACCGGACCAATAGAAAATCTCCAAGTACCTTTTGTACAATAGAAACCGGTAGGCCAAAGTTCAGCCTGCCGGTTGCTTTGCCAATGTGGAAAGGCAGAGGGAGCCTTTACTTGTAGCAAATAGGGCGCTGTCCCCAATTTCTCCCTATTTCTCCCTATTTCTCCGCTCCGGGTATACCGGCTTTCACCAGGCCGGAAAGCTGCCGCGTAAAATGAGCCAGGAACTTTGAAGAGATTTTAATCATGGGTTATAGCCCCGTTCCCCCCAACTGACCTTGAAGCGCCCTGGCTTCGTCTATCGACATGTGCGCGATAAGGATATGCAGTCCCGAACGATGGCGCGCCCAAACCGCCCCCGTAGACGGAGAATATGTTTGATATACTAAAATAGCCTCAATATCCGAGGCCGGGATCCGGGTGTCAGTGCGCCGCCAGCTCATGCGCTTAAAAAGCCCGGCGTGCGGTGCAATCTGGAAATGCCAATAATCCTTCCCGATTTGGATAACCTCGGGTTCGCGCCAGCGAACAAATCCGAGAGCTCCTGAAAATACCCACAACAAGAACAAGGGAAATCCGATAACAATGCAAACTCCCGCCTCAAACCATCCGGTGCCTGATATGGCGGCCGAATAGGCAGTCACGCCCGCGGCTAAT
>JAUSCK010000044.1 GCA_030651035.1 Elusimicrobiota bacterium | reverse complement strand
CGGGCGCGCTATCGGCCACACCGTGGCCGCGCTCACCCCTCGGGCATGAACACTGAATTGTGTCGCTTCGCTCCACCCCGCTCTTACGTAAGCTCCGGCCTGCGGGAAGGCCCGCCAACCCCACACCCCGCCCGCCCCTCCTGCGGTAGCCCTCCGGCCCTTTGTTTAAATCACATCGGTTTGTCTTTAGGAGTATTATCCCGGATATTATGCGCTTAATGGGCTACTCGCATGCTTCGGCTGAGCGTTTGCTAAAAATTGGGTTTGTAAATTGGGTTTGTAAATTGGGTCTTGACAAAGGTTATCATGTATGATAACCTATAAAGGTGCTCCGAATAAAAACACTGGACAATTTTTTAATATACAAAGGCCGCTTCCTACGTGCAGAATGGTATTACACCGCTGATTGCAGTATGCCAGCATATGAATACTACTGTGGAACATCCCCTGACACACAAAATCGCTTGGACGAAATGATACAGTATTTTTGCGATCGCCCTTTTGGTACCATATTGCCGAAAACTATGTATAGAATCGAGGACCCCACCGCTAAAATATATGCATTTAAGCCAATAGATGAGCGCTTTTTCAATTTTACAGCAAGTGGTGGGGTTGTAGTTGTTACAAATGCCTATCATAAGCAATCCAGAAAAATGAGAAAAATAGATCTGGAGCAACTAAAAATTGCAGTCCGCTATAAAATGGACTATTTAGAAAGAATTAAAAGGAATACTTATTATGCTTACTAATAATCAAAAAAGCCTGATAGAAACAAAGATGGAGGATTCGGAATATAAGAAAAGGCATAACAGGACCTATAATGCTTTTAAGCTTGAAGCCCAAATTCTTTATGCAATTGAAAAAAAAGGCTGGACTTATTCTGATTTAGCTAAAGTAACGCATACAAATAAAAGCAATATTTCACGCGACTTAAGGGCTGGGGGCATTTTATCGGCCTCATTCTCTAGAATTACCAGAATTGCTGAAGCCTTGGAAATGAAACTAGTTACGCTTCTTATTCCTCAGGAAAAGGAGCAGTATTTGCTCCAAAGAATAGAGGATATTGTGCGCGATTCTTTGACGTCAACAGAGGAAATCATAGAAGTTACACCTCCAATATTGGAGTTTACTTCACAAGCTATAATCAATGATCTTTCTAGTATGCAAGAGAAATCGATGGAGACGGTTGTTGTAACGCAAGAATCAAATGTGTATCTTGCGTGTCTATAAATATTATGAAAACAAAAAATATAAAAATAGAATCAAAAATGAAAGTAACAATGTTACTTGCTGACCACGCACAAGCAGTTAATGGAAAATTATATATTATGGGTGGAGGATGGTCTGTAACGGGGCCGAAACCATGCCAGTCTGCTCTTGCTATCAAAATAGAAGTTCCATGGAATGAAGCAAATAGAAAGCATAATTTAAAACTTGAATTGGTAAATGCTGACTACCGCCCGGTCTTAATCCCAACCCCCGTTGGCGAATCTCCGTTGGTTCTTTCAGCTAGTTTTGAGGTGGGACGACCTCCAGGGGTAATTGTTGGCAGTACTCTTGGCGTCCCGCTTGCGTTTAACATTGCTCCGATTCCATTAGAGCCTGGGCAGAGATATATATGGAGACTAACGATTAATGAAATAACTGAGGATAACTGGATGGTTGTTTTTTCAACAAGAGAAGTGCAACCCACACCAAAACAACTTGATTCGCAAGAGAAACACTAAATTAGGGGAAAAGGTGTTCCGTCCCCCGGATACAGACCCCGGTCCCAAAACAATCCCCGGCTTCAAACCAGGAAAATAGCCGCGCCTCATTAACTGAACCCATTTGCTAAAATATCCTTACTGGATAAGGGGCAAAAGGTTGTGCGCTTTCCGGGGGATATTAAGATATCGAGAACCGTCCCCAATCTTCCCACCCAATCTTCCCCCAAAGGAGGTTTTTCAGCGGAATCGAAATTTAGCGCTTAAAAGTGAAGCCGCCGGGGAAGCCTGGCGGTTTGTTTTTGTAGAATAGTAGCTGACATCTTTTATAGCCGTGCGAGAGGGGATATGAGGGAATTGAAGGCCGAAGACCTTATTAGAATATATTCGTTGAGACCGCATCCGGAGGGCGGCTTTTACCGCGAGACTTACAAGTCCGCGGCCAGGGACGAGCGCGGCAGGCATTATTGCACCGGGATATATTTCCTGCTGCCGAGAAAGGCCACGTCCCGGATGCACCGCTTGGGGTCGGATGAGATGTGGCATCACTACGGCGGCGGCGCATTGACCGTGGGCATGATATTCCCCGGCGGCAGGGAGGAGCGGGTGGTGCTCGGGCCCGACGCCGGGGCGGGGGAGGTGCAGCAGTTCGTGGTCCCCGCCGGCACATGGTTCGGGGCCTGGCCGAAGCCGGGCGCCGGGTTTGCTTTCGTCGGCTGCACGGTGTCGCCTGGATTCGAGTTCTCCGATTTCGAGTTCGGGGAGCGGGCGTTCCTGCTGAAGGAATTCCCTTCGTCTGAGAAACTGATCAAGATCCTGACCTGAATGAGGGGCCCAGGGAACGCTGATTACTAAATGACTAATTATTAACAAGTCATTTGAGGCCGCCGGGGAAGCTTGGCGGTTTTGTTTTGTATGCAGAGCCGTTCGCCACTCAAAGACCCTTGCGGCGTCAAGGCTCGACGACAAAAAGGCAAGGGCCGGCGGCCTAGTAAGGGCTGGGCCCATAAACGACGCGCTTTTGGGCACAAAGCCTTATGCGGTGCTGGCGGGCTAATTTATAAACTAAATGTAGTCTTAAGCTTGCTCCCGGAGATTTTTTAAGGAGATACGATGAAATTATTTATAACCGCGCTTCTGCTGACCGCCGGCCTTTCGCCGGCCATGGCCCAAGGCCAGGCGGCTCTGTACCTGGCTTCCCTGGCGGACCGGGGGGCTCCCGCGGCTGTCCCGGCGGAAGTTCCGGCCCCGGAGGCCGTAAAAGCCCCCGCGCAGAACTGGGCCGTAGCCGCCAAGGCGGCGGTAGAGCGGGAACTTGACGCCGGCGGTTTCACCGACTACGCCGATAAAAAAGAACTCCCTCCCGGCGCCCGCAAGTGCCTGGAGCGCGAATGGGCGATACTGCCCGAGGGCCCGGGCAATTCCTCCGAAGCCTTCAAGCTTATTGTGAACGGCAGGACGGCTTTCATCGTGCAGAGTTACATTTACAGCGACAGCATGCGCGTCTACGTCTTTGACGCGGCCGGCAACAGCATCGCCTACGGCGAAGGCAGCATAGATAAGGATTTCGCCTGGATGAAGGCCCCCGCGCAGAGCAAAGGGCTGCCGGCCCCCAGGGATGCTTTCCAGGACCTTCCCGGCTGCACGGTAGTCGACGCGATGTTCTTTATGCAGCCCACGATGCCCGATGCTATAAAGATGCTTTCCGGGTGCCTGAAGGATGTTGAAGCGCGCTACGGTTTCCCGGTCAGGGTGGGCGTCAAAGCCCAGGGCAATGCGCGCAGCATAAGCCTGGCGGTCCCCAAAAGCCTGCCGGTGGGCAACCGGCTCCTTGCCGACCTCGGATTTTCGCTTGAAAAGCGCCACAACAGCCTTTTCGGCTACCCCGCCGCGATATGGGGGGAATAGCGAACGCTGATGATTAAATGACTATTTAATAACAAGTCATTTACAGCCGCCGGGGGAAGCCCGGCGGTTTTGTTTGTGGTAGAATCTTATATGTCGCGGTTCGTGGCTGCGCGGAGGCGGGAATAAAAATGAAAAAGCTGACTTTGATCGGGCTGGTTGTTGCGGCGGGGCTTTTATCCGGCTGTAAAAAACAGGTGAATTTGTATAAAGCGGACCTTGCGTATCAGCAGGGCGCCGTCAAGTACGATTTTTCCGTTTCTGTTAAGGATGAAGTGCTTTATGTTTCCATCAGGCGCAACGGGGTGGGGCTGCCGGGCCTATCCGGTAACCGCGTGCCAGGCGGGGAGGTGGCCGGGGTGGCGGCCGCGGACCTTAACGCCGACGGGACCCCGGAGTTGTATGTGTTCCTCGGCAAAGACTCCTCCGCGCCCGCTTTGTTGGCTTGTTCCTGCGGTGAGAAGGAATGCGCCAGTATAGGCATGGAGGGCGGAGGCGGCGGCCAGGAGCCTATGGATTACTGCGGCGGGGATTCATACAAGATAGAAGGCAACAGGCTGTTCCGGCACTATAATGGCTGCAAGCAGGCTAAAGGCGAGCGGCTGTTCGTAAAATACGCTCTAAAAGAAACTTCTTTCGGCCTTATGCTTAGCAGTGCGGGCATTGGTAAAGCCACAACTACGCAGTAGTGGAAGGGAAAAGTCAGCAGGAGCCTTTGTGCTTTCAGCAGGCAGGAAAATTGTTATTACGGAGAACCAAATGAAAGACTCTGAAACCGTAGAATTGCTGCGCAAACTTGAAGCTATTAACTCGCCGAGCGGCTATACTAAGGACGCGATAGCTTTCCTTGCGGACTTGTTCCGGGAGGCAGGGCTTTCTCCCAAGCTGACGAATAAAGGCGCGCTGCTGATATGTGAGCACCCCGAGCCGGTAACAGTCTGCGCGGCGCATGTGGACACACTGGGCGCCATGGTAACCAAACTGGAGGGGGACGGCACGCTGCGCGTCACGCAGGTGGGGGGCTGGCCGTGGAACTCTTTCGAGGGTGAATATGTGACAGTGATGAACTCGGCGGGTAAGAAATGGCGCGGCACCCTGCTTTGCGACAATCCTGCCGCGCACGTGAACAGGAATGTAGGCAAAGCGGAGCGCTCCGCCGAAAATATGCACATACGCCTGGACGCGGAGGTCAAGTCCGCCGCCGACACTAAAAAGCTGGGCGTCTGCGCCGGGGATTATGTTTTCTTCGACCCGCGTTTCGAGGTTACGGATACGGGGTTCATCCGCTCCCGCTTCCTGGACGATAAGGCGGGCTGCGCGGTGCTGGCTGCGGTTATACTCGATTCCGCCTCAAGGCTGAAAAAGATGCCGGTGGCGTTCTTCTTCTCTAACTACGAAGAGGTCGGCCACGGGGCCAGCGCGGGCATCCCGCACTGCGTAAGCGAAATGATAGCGGTGGATATGGGTGTGGTGGGGCATAACGTCTACGGGCACGAGACAGTGGTCTCCATCTGCGCCAAGGATTCCACCGGCCCTCACGATTATGAGCTGCGCCAGCGCCTGGTTGGTTTGGCGAAAAAGAAAAAGATAGCGCATGTGGTGGACGTATTTCCGTTCTACGGCTCCGATGCCCACGCCACTATGGGAGCGGGTTATGATGTGAAAGTGGCCGTGATAGGCCCCGGAGTCTCAGCCTCGCATGGCGTAGAGCGCACACATGTAAAAGGTATCCGCGCCACTGTGCAGTTGGTGGAGGCCTACCTGGCCGATATTTGTAACAGAAGGAAGTAGGCTGAGGAAAAGGGGAAAAGGTCGCACGTACCTTTTGAGGGGTTTTATAACCAAGTTGTGGGAGTGCAAAATACTTGTATGAACATTTCAAAGACAAAATTTGTTATGTTCTTCCTCATTTCTGCGTTCGCCTTTATGTTTATCTCCAACGCGCTTTTTGGATCAAAAGCCCGAGTCTTCCCCTGGAACGAGAAGTCTTTCTTAGGAACGGATTCACTAATTGCCTGGAAGAGCGCCGGATATAAAATTCTATATCCTGTTAAAATTGTTTTAATAGGACCCCTGCTTCCTTTTGTCAGTTATGTGCGGCAAGACCCGGATCCGCTACCTCCATTTGTTGCCGCTGTATTTGCTCTCTACTGGACAATCCTTGCCATAGTTATTCATTATCTTCTCGGTAAAATAAAATTGGGACGGAACAAGCAGGAGCCTTTTGTAGAGTATGATATGTATAAAGTATTGGCGATAGTGTTTTTGTTGTCTTTTCCGTTAAGGCCGGCTAACATCGGTTTGGTTAATTCTTAATATGAAAAGCATTGACTTGAAACCAGCGGTTTTGAGGGGCGGGGACAGATAGTAGGCAGCAATTCCGCAAGCCCTGAATAATTCCTGACGCCATCCGTCGTTACTCCATCTCAAAGCCACCCCATAGCAGATTCGCATTCATTCCGCGCAGGTGCTTGTATTGTATATCTGTTATATGCTAATATAACAGAATGA
>JAUSCK010000035.1 GCA_030651035.1 Elusimicrobiota bacterium | reverse complement strand
ATCAGGCTGCCGGCAGTGTCCCTGCCGTCCCAGGAATCACCGTTGGTAAGAGTGCCGTCGGGGATGCCCTCGCCCACGCGCGGGACGTTGTTCACTATACTGCGCACCGGGACGGCTGTGCCGGCAAAACCGACGTCCTGGTCCTCAAAGATCTTTACTGTGGTGGCGGCCCCCTTGCTCAGCCTGTACAGGATGTTATAAGGCTGGGCGGCCACGCCGGTTATGCGCCCCACCACGGTGGGACTTGACCGGACCGAGTGAACGTTGACCAGGTCGATCTTTATAGGCAGCTGGTTCTCGGACGGATAAGCCACGGTCTGCTCTATTATAATATTGCCCGCGGTCGCGCTCACCTGGTTGGTCTTTACCTTGGCCCGGAAGCCGAACTGGCCGTTAATCTTGCCGAAAAGGCCGTTGAGGTTGTGCAAACCGTCCCAGGCCGAGCAATATGTGCCTATCCTGTAAAGATTATTATCATCGCTCAGGCACAGGCCGATGTTAGACAGGGTAATGGTTTTTATGGGAGGAGTGGAGGCCGTGTCCAGCGGGTTCGCGCCGGCGGCGAATCTGAAAATATCAAAAGTAAGATCGTCAACGCCGAAATGGCCCGCCGTGCTCACGCAGACCACGCTGGCGCACAGCGCCAGACAGGAGCCGGGGTAGGTCGCGCGCTTCCGCTCAAACTCTATCAAGGCGGAGTCTGACGCGGGCTCGCCGGAAAGACCGGTATAAAAACTCACCTGTTGAACCCCCGTATTGTCCGTCCCCGCCACCGTACCGAGGAGCGTGGTGCTGAAAGTCCCGCTTACCGTATTCGGGGTAGTGCTGGATTCCCAGACATAGCCCGTAATGCCGCCGCTGGCGACGCCCGACATCGTTCCGGAAAGCAAGCCGTTACCGCCCATCCATAAATAGGCGTCCGAGCCGTTCACCGCCCCGGTCCACCGGTAACCATCATTATTGGGGCAGTTAGCGTTAAATGAGTAGAGGTAGGGCGCGAGGTCCTTTGTTATGCCGGTCTTTCCCGGGGAAACCACTGTAAACGGCCCCCAATCGCCTAACCCTCCGAAATCCCCGTAGTCAAGTGCGGCCGCGTTGCAAGTGATAGCTTTTTGGTAGTAAACCGTCGGGGTGCCGGTCGCTGTGCCGTTGGCTATAGTGTCGTCAAGAGAGCCCGACACCGTAGTCTTGTTGGTGTCGCTGTTGTAATTGCCGGCCCACACGCCGGAGACAGCATTATTGTGATCGACGCTGAACACGCCGGAGTCGACTAAATCTACCGGAGCATCCCAGTCCGAGCCGAGAGGGCCCGAGCCGACGCCGTTCCAAGCCCAATATCGCGTGGTGCCGGTAACGGTACCGGTATACGACCCGCCGAAAGTACCCGACATGTTCACGGTCACGTTTTCGGGCGTCGCCCGGCAGTTATTCCTGAGAGTGACCGGTTGGGCCACGGGGATGCTAACGGCGCTGCCTATGGGGCCGTACGGCGCCCAAACGTAGATTTTAGGTGTAGAGCCATCGGGAGTACAGGTGACGTTGCCCGAGGTGTTGCCATTGTTGTCGTCGATAATGACGGTGTTGGCGGATTGCACACCGGAGACATACCCGTCAAAAGGACTGGTCAAATTCTCATCATTGGTCTGGGTAAGCCTGCCTGCGAGTATCCCGGTATAAGTGAGATTAACGGCGAGGTTATCTTCCGTCCTGCCGTTAACGCCCCCGTTCACATAGTGGACAACCGAACCGTAAGCCGTGCCGGCGAAAGGCGCGTTGATAGGGCCTGCCACATCCACATGCAGGTCGAAAACGATGTCGCTGCAGTAGCCGCTGCCGCCGGAGCGGTACCAGGCGCTGACCTTTGAGACATAAAGTTGCTGCGCGCCGGCCTGCGCGGCGAAGGCCGCTACGGCAAAAGCCGGCAGCAATATTTTTTTGCGAAAAAAACCCTTAAATATCTTCATCAGTTCGATCGCGCCGGCCTGCCCGGAGTTATTTTAGCAAACTCCTGAGCTCAACTGTGGCCTGGGAGATATCTATGCCCGAATCCTGGTACTGGGCTATTATGCGCTGGAGCGAGCTTTTAAGCACTTCCGCCGGGGCCCCGCCGCCCTTAAGTTTCAGGTAGCTCTGCCAGTCCACGCTGAAATCGTATTTAAGCTGGTTCAGCTTGTCCGCCTTCCGCTTTTCCGCCATGTCCCTCAGCTCCGCCTCGGCGGCGGCCTGCCGCCTGATTATCGCCGACAGCCTTTCCTTCTCGTTGCTGACGCTGGCCTTCTGCTCCTGGGTATCCTTAAGCTTCACGTTAAGGGAATTTATTTCGGCCTTCATCGAGGCCAGTTCTTCCTTCAGAAGGTTTTCGCGCCTGGCTGATTCGTCCAGCGCCTCTACCAGGTCTTTCCGGTATTTTATCTCCTGCTTTATGAGGCGCTCGTATTCCGCCTCTATATCCTGGTCGCCGAAGCGCAGCGCCAGCGTAAGCGAGTGCGCCGGCACTATGGCGCCGGTCAGCGGCACCGACAGGCCGTAGGAGACCTCCGAGGCCAGGTGCTTCCAGCCCAGGCCCGCGCTCAGGGCCGTGGCGCGCTCAGCCAGGTTAAGCCCGGCGCGGGAGAACAGCAGGCCCGCGCGCTGCGTGCGCCAGGCGTGCTCCACGCCTGGGTTGAGACTTATGTTGCCCTTTTGCCCGGCGGAAGCCGTGCGCTTGGCCACGTCCAGGGACAGGGTGTAATCCGCCCCCCGCTCGGAGACGCCCAGCCTTATCACCAGGGGGGCCTTGTCTTTAAGCGTGCCGGCGTTGAAAGACGGGTTATTGAGGTTCAGGACTGAAAACCCGACGGTATGATTGCCGTCCGGCCTGAATACCATGCCCAGGTCCGCCGCCGCGCCCGAAGCGGAATCCCCCCCCGAGGAGGCCGCCAGCTGCAGTATCTTGAAATTGACGCCAAGATCGAGCACGCCGGTGGCGCCCCTGCGCAGCTGCCAGGTGCTCCAGCCGAAAGAGATCATTTTCTGCGTCAGGACGCCGCCGTCGTCCCTGTAAAGCCCGGCTATGGAAAGGGTGCCCATTTTGCCGTAGGCCTGGCGCGGGACCAGCGCCCAGGCCCCGTAGGACGCGAATTCCGCCGGGCCCTGCGTGGTCCGCTCCGAAGAAAGAAAATTCGCGCCGGTCTCGAACTTGCGCGAGGAGCCGGTCAGGGCCGGGTTGCCGTAAAGGGAAAGCGTGTCTTCAAGGGCGGCCGCCTGCCCGCCGAACCCCGCCTGCCGCGCCCCCGCCGGCACATCCTCGAAAACCGCAAAAGAAGGAGTGGGAAAAGAAAGCAGCAGAATAACCGCAGAGACGCAGAGAGCGCAGAGGAACGCAGAGGAGAAAACTCCTCTGAACTCTGCGACCTCTGCGCCTCCGCGGTGAAATGCGGTGATCTGCTCTTCTTTGCGGCTGGCACTATCCATTTTTACTTCCTTCCGCCTCTGCTATTTTTTTCTTTTCCGCGGCCACTTCGGAATAAAGCGCTATCTTGCCGCGGCCGTGCGATTTCACCCAGTAAAGGGCGTCGTCGGCCTTTTCAAGCAGGCCGTCCATGGTGGAGGCGTCGGCCGGGAAGGTGGAAACCCCTATACTCATGGCAATGCGGAGCTCCCGGGTGCTGGAGAACGGCACCGGGATGCGCAGCTCGGCAAGCTCCTGGCTGAGGCGCTGCGCCAGGCGCCGGGCCTCTTCGCCGCTGGCCTGCGGCAGCAGTATTACTATCTCGTCGCCGCCATAGCGGCACGGGAAGTCTATCTTGCGCAGGTTCGAAAGGATCACCCGGCCGGTTTCCTTCAGCACCTTGTCGCCGATCTGGTGGCCGTAGGTGTCGTTGACTTCCTTGAAGTAGTCCACGTCGGCCCAGACAAGGGCCAGCGGCTGCTTGAAGCGCTCCGCGCGGTAGAACTCCTCCTGGAAGCGCTGGTTGAAATAGCGGCGCAGCGGGAGCTTCGTCAGCTCGTCGTAAAGCGAGAGCTCCTCTACCTTGTCGAACAGGCGGGAGTTGTCCACGGCCAGCGCTATCTGTCCGCCGAAGGACTTCAGCATGGCCAGCTCGGCCGGCTCTATGCGCTGCTGGCTGAGCAGGTTGTCCACTATCAGCAGGCCGATGGTCACGCCCTGCACCGCCAGCGGCATGTAAAGCACGCAGTCCTTGTAGCGCTCCATGAAGGCGCCGGAACTGCGCCCCAGCACAATGTCCGCGAAGCGGTGCGCGCCCGCCTCCAGCGGGATCTCGTCGTAGGAGATGCTCTTTATCTGCCCGCGTATGTCGGCGGAGAGCTCTCCCTTGAGCTTGCGGTTCTTCTCGTCTATCAGGTAAAGCCGCACCCGGTCGAAGCCGAAATAGGTCTGTATGCCGGACAGGATATGCCGGAAGCTTTCCCGCGCGCGCAGGGCGCTCGCGAACACCTCGGTCAGCTCGGTTATGGCGGCCAGGTTCTTGTCGTACTTGCGGTGCAGCGAGAAAAACTCCGCTTTGTAATAGTCGCGCAGGAAGGAGCGCAGGTAGGCGTCCGCCCGCGCCGACTCCGCCGGGGTGAAGCGGCGCTTCCTGGGGGAGCGCTCCATGCGCACCAGGCCGAAGCAGGGCACCACGCCGCGCCCGCCGGCCGGGTCGCAGTAGTCGAACATGAAAGGCGAATAAAGGAAGCTCCCGCCGGGCGTCCTCGCGGACGCGGCCGCGAGCGTCTCGATGGCGCGGGCGGCCGCCGAGCCCGCAAGCGGGCGCAGGTTTTCCTCGTGCTCGAACGAGACGCCGTAGGCGTGGCGCTGGCGCAGGCGCAGCAGGCCGGTTTTCTCGTCGTATTCGTAGAACGAGGCCCCGTCCAGCGCGAACTGCTCCGAAACGGCCTTGAGGGCCGCCTTCATGAAGGCGTCGCGACCGTCGTAAAAAGCCTGGCCCGGCTCCGCCCCGTATAAATTTTTCGCGCTCTTTTTCATTTAATAATTCACATTGATGAACAGGATGGACAGGATAAAAAAGGGAAATGGAAAATCCTGTATATCCTGTTTATCCATGTTCAACCTTTTCACGCGGCCAGCTGGTTCAAAATTTCGGTTTGTCTCAATAGAGAGATAATAAGTAGTCAGCCTCGCCCTGCGCCATTATCAGCTCGCGCGTCAGGTCTTCGCGCTCGTAATCCCTGCGGGCAATCTTAAGCGACAGGTTCCACAGCACGCGCTCCAGCAGCAATTCGGCGGTGGGGTAGACCATAATATTGGGCATCAG
This sequence comes from Elusimicrobiota bacterium, assembly GCA_030651035.1. Taxonomy (GTDB): domain Bacteria; phylum Elusimicrobiota; class Elusimicrobia; order Elusimicrobiales; family UBA9959; genus UBA9959. The sequence continues at coordinate 6,210 of JAUSCK010000035.1, read as the reverse complement.
TTCGGGCGCGGAAAAAAGCCGCCTGTAGACCCCCGTCTCTTTCTCTTCCCTCAGGCGCTCCTCGAACACGGCCTTCAGGCAGGGAAAAACCCCGAAGCTTTCCGCGAAATCCGACGCGTTGCGCGGCTCCATGGCCCAGGCTACGAAAGCCGACGCGGCGGCGCCGTCCTGCGTGGAGGCGGAGATGGCCAGGTTGTAAACCAGCATAAGGCCGCCGCCGGAAGGGTAGCCGGGGTAGGGCAGCATCTTCAGGCCGGAGCGGCCCGAGCCCTGGATCTTCCTGGAAGAGATTATAAAGGCGCAGTCCTCGGCCGGGCGAGGGCCGTTTTCAAAGCGGTCCGCGCTGAAAAGCTCTATCTTGCCGCTGATGGCCAGCTCCAGCCAGTCCTCTATTCCGCCGGCGGTTTCCTCGCGGCTGAAAGTGGCCCTGTTGAAATCGTCGGAGAAAAGCCCGCCGTGGCGGCTCCACATCCTGGGGAGCACGTCGGCCACCGAGACCGAGCCGGAGGAGCCGGGCACCGAAAGCTCGCGGAAATTGCCGCGCCGCGCCGGCGCGCGCACGCGGTCAAGGGCCGCCCGGAAACCATCCCAGGTGGCTAGCTCCTTCTCAGGGTCCTCAACGGCGCCTTTAAGCGCCTGAGGCCTGTAAAAAAGGGCCGGGGCCTCAAGCCACCAGGGCGCGGAATAGGCGCGGGAGCCCTCGTCCCGGCAAAGCTCTTTAAGGATGAACCCGGGGTAGCGGCGCTGGGCCAGCGCCTCAAGACTGGTGGAGAGGCCGGACAGCAGGCCCAGCTTTGAAAAAAGCTCGGTCCAGTTCTGAGGGATTTCCATAACGTCGGCCAGCGGGTTGCGCTTGGGGTCGCGCAGGTGGGCGAACAGGCTCTCCCAAAGGCTGCGGCGGCTTTTTACGTAAAATTCGACATTGGATTCCGGGTAGGCCGCGGAAAATCTGGCCAGCAGGCTCTTGAAAGCCAGGTGCTTCCTGTGGTCATAGTCCGAGAGCAGCCAAATTATCATCTTTAAATTTTACCCCGCGCGTATTACAGTAATATTGCGAATAGAAAAACTTATGGCGACCGAAGGTAAGAACGCAAAGAATTTAAACATGGATGGACAGGATATACAGGATCTTTTGTTCCCATTGTTTTTATCCTGTCCATCCTGCTCATCCATGTGAATAATTTTTCCCCCGTCATCTGCGTCAGGCTCACTTTGCGTCCGCGTTTGCTTTGCGTACTTTGCGGTTAAAACCCTTTTCCGCCCACCCCGGTTCAGCCAGGTCCGGGGCCACCTTCAGGCTGTTCCTGAACTTCCCGGCCTCGAGCCGGCGCAGGGCGCACAGAGCCACCATCGCGGCGTTGTCCGAGCAGTAGGCCTTCTCCGAAAACCTTGCCTCAAAACCTTCAAGGCTGCCGAAGGCGGCGCGCAGCGCGCCGTTGGCCGAGACCCCGCCTCCCACGGCTATACGCTTAAGCCCGAGGGAGCGCGCGGCATCCGCGGTTTTTTTAACCAGCGTCTCGACCACGGCATCCTGGAAGCCCCGGCAGACCAGGGCCCTGCCGGCCGGGGGCAACCGAAGGCCTTTTTTATAAAAATCCTGTCCCAGCTTTGCGGCAAGGTAGTAACTCACCGCCGTCTTAAGCCCGCTGAAAGAAAAATCCCGGGTGCCCGGCATGAAAGGCCGCGGAAAATCCGGCCCTTTGCCCTTTGCGCGCGCGGCCTCCTTTTCCACTTCAGGCCCGCCCGGGTAAGGCAGGCCGAGGAGCTTCGCCACTTTGTCAAAAGCTTCGCCGGCGGCGTCGTCGCGGGTGCGGCCCAGGACCCTGTAATCCCCGTAGCCGCGGGCGTGCCAGAGCTCGGTGTGGCCGCCTGAAACTATAAGCGTCAGCAGCGGGAACCTGAGCGGCCTGGAAGCCCGCCCACTCTCGAATTCACAGGCCAGCAGGTGGCCTTCCAGGTGGCTTACGCCTATAAGCGGGGCCCCGGAAAGCTCCGCGGCGGCCTCAGCCGCCACCCGGCCTACCATCAGCGCCCCCGGCAGCCCCGGCCCGCGCGAAAAAGCCACGGCGTCAAAAGCGCCGGGCCTCAGCGGCGTCCCGGTTCCGGCCAGGCGCAGGGCCTTCCCCAGGACAAAAGGGATCTTTTCCAAATGCGCCCGGCTGGCCAGCTCCGGCACCACGCCGCTGTATCTGCGGTGGAGTTTAATCTGGGAAAAAACGGCGTTCGAGCGGAGAGCGCGCCCCTCCAGCACGGCCGCCGAAGTCTCGTCGCAGGTAGTCTCAAAAGCCAGTATTTTCATAGCCAACAAATAAACGCCCTTAAGGCAGACTTTATCAGAATTCACCGCAGAGGCGCGGAGTACGCAGAGAAGAAAATAATTGAGGTGATTACTTGTTCTCAATTAATAAACTCTGCGACCTCTGCGCCTCTGCGGTGAAATTACTTTCCTGGTTTTAGGTTCCCTAAAACTTCCCGGGCTTTCAGCAGTTCCACGGCGCGCTCGAGCATCTCGTCGCGGGGCGCGTCCTTCTTCTTTTCCGCTTTGGGGTCTTTGGCGTCTTTTGCGTCCTTGGCGTCCTTGATCTCCTTGCCTTCCTTGCCGGGGAAATATATTTCATCGCCCTGCTGCAGCAGCTTCTTTTCCATCTCCAGCGGAACCTTGATCTCTATGTCGGGGGTAATGCCGCCGGTTTCGTTCTTGGCGTCGTGCTGTATGGACTTGCCGCTCGGGGTGTAATACTTGGCTATGGTCAGGCGCAGCGCGGACTTGTCGGAGAGCGGGATCATGGACTGCACGCTGGCCTTGCCGAAGGAGCGCTCGCCGACGATGACGGCGCGCTTGTTGTCCTGCATGGCGCCGGCAACTATCTCGCTGGCGCTGGCCGAATAGCGGTTGATCAGCACGACCACCGGCAGCATTTCATACGTGGCCGAGGTGTTGGCTTTGAATTCCTGGTAGTTCTCCGGCTTGCGGCCCTTGGTGTAAACTATCATCTTGTTGCCGTTCATGAACATCTTGGAGATGTCCACGGCGGAGGAGAGCAGGCCGCCCGGGTTGTAGCGCAGGTCCAGCACCAGCGCCTCCATGCCCTTGCCCTTCAGTTCTACCATGGCCTTCTCGATGTTCTCGGTAGCGTGGCCGGTGAATTCCACGATCTTTACGTAGCCGGTCTTCGCGTCCAGCATGCGCCACTTCACGTTCTCGGCCTTGATCAGCTCGCGGGTAAGGGTGAGGTCCTTCGTTATCCACTCGGCGTTCTTGTCGTCAGCCTCGCGGGCTGTGGTTATCTTGACCTGCGTGCCGGGCTTGCCGCGCAGCTTTTTTATGGCCTCGTCTATTATCATGTCCTTGGTGGACACGTCTTCAATTTTTATTATCTTGTCCCCGGGCAGCATCTCGGCCCGCCAGGCCGGGGTGTTGGGCAGCGGCGTCACCACTGTCAGCCAGCCTTCGCGGGTGTCCACCCGTATGCCTATGCCGCCAAATTCGCCCTCGGTGTCGCTTTTTACCCTGTCGTAGACGTCAGGCTCCATGAACTGCGAGTAATCGTCCAGCTCGGCCACCATGCCCTTGGCGGCGCCGTAAACCAGCTTCTGCGGGTCTATTTGCTCCACATAGCTGTCTTTTATCAGTTCCAGCACGTCCACTATTACTTTGAGGTGCTGATAGGTCTGGTCAAGGGCGAAGTTCACATAGGGGAAAACGGCGCCTATGACCAGGGCTGAAAGTGTGACAAAAACGAGTTTTCTCGCGTTCTTCATGATAAAGCTCCTTAAAAACGAAAAAAACCGACAGCTTTAGGCTGCCAGACATCCATATGATAATTATATCTAATTTGGCGCCTTAATAGCGCCGCCGTTAAGGCGCCTGTATATACGCCGGGAGCCACTTTAGGGGGTCTAAAGCCCGGTCTCCCTTGCGTATCTCGAAATAAACGGCGCTGCCGGAGGATTTCTTGCCTGAACTCATGGCCTGGGTGTCTTCCCCCGCCAGGCCCAGCGGCGACAGCGTGGCCACGTCCTGGCCCTTGGAGGCGTCTATGCGGCTTAAAAGCCCGTATATGGTAAAAAAGCCCATTTCGTGATCGATTATAACAACGTTTCCGTAAGCGCGGAACGGACCGGAGTAAATAACCTTCCCGGCCAGCGCGGCGCGCACCGGCGCGCCCGGCTCGGTGGCTATGCGTATGCCCTCGCGCACGATCCAGGTCTTAAGCCCCGGCACGTCTTCCCTGCCGTAGCGGCTGATGACCCTGCCCTGGGCGGGCCAGGACAGCGAACCCCTCGATATCGGCAGGTCCGAAGTACCCTCGCTGCGGTAGGGCGCACGTTTCTGTAATTTTTTTACCAGCCGGTTGAGGCCGAGCGCGGCGTTCTGCAGGTTTTCCAATTCCCTGGTCAGCCTGGCCTGCTGCTCGTGGGTTTTTGCCAGCTCCCCCTGCTTGGTCTTCACCATCGTCTTCTGGGCCGAATTTTGCCTGCGCAGCAGTTCCTGCCGGGATTTCAGCTCCGAGCCTTTGCGCCTGAGGGTTTCGATATCGCTGTTGACGCGCGCTGTTTCGCCCTTGATGCGGGTGAGCAGGGCGCGCTTGTTGAGCATGGCCGAGCGCATCAGCATGTCTTTTGAAATGTCGCGCGCGCCGTAATAGGGGTAGTAAACATCCTTCTGAAAAGAATACATCAGCAGCTCGCCGGAGATGTCACCCGTCAGGTCTTTTTTGGCTTTTTCCAGCGACTCGTATTTCTGGCGGGCGACCCCGGAACGGGAGCGGGAATTTTCAAGCTGGCCCTCCAGTTCTTTCCGGCGGGAGGTTGTCTGCTTTTCCTCTTTCTTAAGGCTGGAGAGCTCGGTGGAGATGCGCTCCTCCTCCAGCCGGTACTGCTCCAGCTCTCTTTGCTTATCCTCAAGCTGGCGGCTTATCGCCTCGAGGTTTTTCTTTTTTGCATCGACGGCGGCCTGGCCATGGCCCGCGGGCGGGCAGGCGGAAAACAGCGCCAGGCAGAGAAAAACAAAAGCCGGGACGCCGGGCATAAAGCGCCGCGCCCTGATTTTTAATTTTCCGGTTTGCATTTTTAAATCATTCACATCGATGAACAGGATAGACAGGATAAAAAAGGGAAAATAACAAATCCTGTATATCCTGTCTATCCATGTTTAATCTTTTATACGGGAAACTGGCCCAAGTTAGTACCTATCGTTCTTCCACTGGCAGAGCGCCCAGCCCAGCAGCGCGCCGGAGGCGGTCACGGCCGCCTGCCACAGCGGGTTAGGCCAGACCCAGACGGGGCTTAAGTATTTCACGGGATAGACCACGACGTAGGCGGCCAGCGCGGAAGCCGCGCCCCCGCCGGCCCCGGCAAAAAACCAGTTCCGGTCGGCGCCGAGGGAGGCCGCCAGCGACGACGGCGTATGGCCGTGGGTGAGCGCCATGGCCGCCATGACCATGAAAGCCAGGAAGGCCAGGGCCAGACCCAGCGCGATAAGGTGTCCGTAAAAGATAGAGTGCATTATGGCGTAAGCCTCGAGAGGCTTGTATTTTACGTCCGCCACCCCCGGGATACGCCAGGCCTTGTCCGTCCAGGCGTTCATATCGCCCAGCGAATCCTCGCCGATCATCACTTCCCAGGTATCAGGCATGGGGTTAGAGCCGGGCGACAGCACCGAGGCCACCAGCTCCGGCTCCTCCGCTTTAAGCCGGGCCAGCCGGTCCTGGCGGCTTACATAAACCGCCTGCGCCGTGCCAGGGATCCCCGCCAAAGCCGCGCCCATGGCCTCGGAGGTCTCTTTTGATTTTTCGTCGCGCACCACTATTATGCGGAAATCCTCTTTAAGCAGCACCGCTATCTCGCGCATCTGGGCGTGCATAAAAAGCAGCATCTCGGCCATCAGCCCGGCGGAAAAAGCCAGCAGGAAAGCCACGCGGTAGCCCTTGCGCGGCTTCTGCGCGTGAAGGGCGTCCTTATGGTGTTTGTGTTCGTTCATAAAGTTAAATTATAACTTTTATAGCACGCCAACAAAAAGCCGGGAAAAGGAACAGGCCGCTTTCGCGGCCTGTTCACGGCGACCGAGCTGCGCTTACAGCGAAGCGTATTTAAACTCCACGGAGGCCACGAAGGGCGACCGGGAAAGCTCGCCGATCATGCCCACGGGCAGGGTGCCGGTAACGTCGAAAACGCTGAACTTGGACTCGGAATTTTTCTGCGGCAGCC
>JAUSCK010000022.1 GCA_030651035.1 Elusimicrobiota bacterium | reverse complement strand
CGCTCAAAGCCGACGGCTTCAGGAAAGAGGGCGACGACAAGACCATACTGGTGGGCTTCGCGCATAACGCCGTGCTCGGCGTGGCCGATAAGGTGATCGACGCCGTGAAGGCCGGCAAGATAAAGCACTTCTTCCTGGTGGGCGGCTGCGACGGAGCCAAGCCCGGCCGGAACTACTACACCGAGTTCGCGGAGAAGGCCCCGAAAGACACCGTTATACTGACGCTGGCCTGCGGCAAATTCAGATTCAACAAGCAGGAATTCGGCGACATCGGCGGGATCCCCAGGCTGCTGGACATGGGGCAGTGCAACGACGCCTACTCGGCCATACAGGTGGCGTTGGCGCTGTCCAAGGCCTTCAACGTGGGCGTCAACGAACTGCCGCTCTCGCTGGTGCTAAGCTGGTACGAGCAGAAAGCGGTCTGCATACTGCTGACCCTCCTTTCTCTCGGCATCAAGAACATCCGCCTCGGCCCCACGCTGCCGGCCTTCGTTACCCCGGCCGTGCTGCAGGTGCTGGTGGACAAGTTCAATATCATGCCGACTACTACTGCGGAGAAGGATCTTGAGGCCATACTTGGTGTTAAGACCGCGGCCTAACTGAATAAACCGGGGGCGGAGGCTGGTGAAGCTCCCTCCGCCCTCAAATTTTAGGAGGAACTTATATGAGCAACTCGGCTGAACTAAAGAAAAAAGTAGAAGATGCCCTGGCCCAGGTCAGGCCCTACCTCGAGGCGGACGGAGGCGGAGTGCAGCTTGTCGCCATCGACGAAGCCGCAAAGATCGTAAAAGTGCGCCTTACCGGCGGCTGCGCCTGCTGCCCCTCTGCCGGGATGACGCTGAAGAACGGCGTCGAGGCGGCCATCAGGAAGAACGCGCCCGAGATAAAGAGCGTAGAGGCAGTTTAAGACGGAGACCGCGACATGGACAAGTACCTTGAGCAGAACATAAAAGACATCATCGCCAAGTACCCCGGCGTAGGCGACATCCTTAACGAGTATAAGATAGGCTGCACCGCCTGCGCGGCCGGAACCTGCCGCCTCAAGGATATTGTGGAGATACATAACCTGCCCGGCGAGGAAGAAGAGAAGCTGATGGGAAGGATCGCCCTCGCTATTTCCCCCAAGGGCGGACTCAAGGTTCCCAGGAGTTCCCGAAAAGCGGCCGCGCCCTCGGGCGGGCTTAAGTATTCTCCGCCCCTGAAGAGGCTGGTGGACGAACACGTGCTTATAAAGCGGCTGCTGGCCCTGATCCCGAGGTTCGTGGCGAGCGTGGACCTGAGGTCCGAAGAAGGGGCGGAGCTGGCGCGCGGCGGGCTCAAGTTCATCCGCACTTACGCCGACAAGTACCACCACGCGAAAGAGGAGGACATACTCTTCAAATATTTCGACGGCGAGCTCGACGTTATCAAGACCATGCTGCAGGACCACGTGACCGGCCGGAACCATGTAAAAGCGGCCGACGAAGCCCTGGCCGCAAAGGACGGGGCCGCGGCCGCGGAACATTTCCTCGCCTACCGCGAGCTGCTCTCCGAACATATAAAGAAAGAGGACGAGATCCTCTACCCGTGGATGGACAGGAACCTCTCGCTTAAACAGGTCGGCGAGCTGTCCAATAAATTTAACGAGGCGGACGAGAAATTCGAACCGGGCCTTATCGCCGAGTGCGAGGCCGTAGTGACAGGCCTTGAAAAAAACCTCGGGGCCGCAGAGAAAAGCGTAAAGGCCTGAACGTGCAGAACGGACGAAAGACCGCGCCGCTCGTTTCCGGTTGCAATGAAAAAGGTAACTGTCCCTTTTCCCTGGGCGGGGCTCGCGGTTTGATAGTGCGGATGGAAAGCCTGCTTAAAGAAGAGGGCCTTGCCGGCCGGATAGCGGAGATGCTGCCGGAGCCCGGGCTTGCCAGGCACGCTTTCAGGGCGGCGGTCGCGGAGTGTCCTAACGCCTGTTCCCAGCCGCAGATCAGGGATTTCGGCGTTATTCAGCATAGCCTCCCCGGCAAAGGTAAGGGAGCGTGCACAAACTGCGGCTTATGCGTAAAGGCCTGCAAGGAGAATGGCATAGTTCTGAATGGAGCAGGCCCTTCGGTAAATTTTGAGCTTTGCCTACGCTGCGGAGCCTGCGTCAAAGTCTGCCCTACAGGGGCGCTGCAGATAGAAAAGAAAGGTTTTTCGGTTTTTATCGGCGGGAGGCTTGGCCGCCACCCAAGGCTGGGGGTCAGGGTGATAGAACTGACCGATGAAGGGGGAGTCCTGCGGGCGCTGAAGGCCGCAGCCGGGACCTATATCAGGGAGGGGCGGCCCGGCGAGAGGTTCGGAGATCTGGCCGACCGTCTGGGCATAGCCCGGATCAGCGAAAACATCGGAGCGGCTCTTTCCCGGCCGGCAAGATAAATTTTCGGTAAATAATTCAGGAGGATAATAATTATGGAAAAGAAACACGCACACGGCGGACACGAACCCTGCGGCTGCCCCGGGTCGAAGATGATGGACCTGCGCGAAGAGGCCCCGGCGGACTCCGCGCCCTCCGGGAAAGCCCCCTCGATGCTTCGGCAGTGGCCGCTGCAGCTGCACCTGATCTCGCCGATGGCGCCGTATTTCCAGAAGGCGGACCTGGTAGTGGCCGCCGACTGTACGGCTTTCGCCTACGGGAATTTCCACGCGGAATTCCTGAAGGGCAGGGCGGCCGTGATAGCCTGCCCCAAGCTGGACGACGGGCAGGAAGTCTACGTCGAAAAGATACAGGCCCTGATAGAGGACGCCAAGGTCAATACGCTTACCGTGCTGACTATGGAAGTTCCCTGCTGCGGCGGACTGCTGGCCATGGTGCAGCAGGCGGCGGGCAAGGCTAAGAGGAAAGTCCCGGTAAAGAGCATCGTGGTCGGCATAGGCGGCACGATAAAAAGCGAAGAGTGGGCTTAATACAAGGTTAAGGGCGGCGCCGGCCCGTCATGCGGATAGGGAATTGACACAGCCGGTTTATAGCGGTATATTGCGATTATACGCCGGGTTGGAGGTAAAAAATGGAAGGTCTTAAAAAAGCGGCGATAGCTAGTTTTGTAATATCCATGCTGGTTCTTCTGGGAGGAGGGTGGCTGGCCAAAGACAGGGTCCCCCCTTATCCCCTTCAAATAATCTCCGAGGGGACGGAAATTTCGGGTAAGACCGAAATTATCAAAGGGCAGAACGCCTACCAGCGTTACGGCCTGATGGACCTGGGCAGCGTCTGGGGGCACGGGACCCTGCGCGGTCTGGACTTCTCGGCCACCACGCTCAACCTCACGGGGCGCCATATGCGGGAATACTACGCTGAAAAATCAGGCAAGGCTTACGCCGCGCTTGACTCCGACGCCGCCGCCGCAATAGACGCGAAGGTCATAAGGGAAATAAAGACCAACAACTACGACCCCGTCACCGGGGTCCTTACCCTCCCCCCCTCGCAGGCCTACGCTTTCCTGAAAGTAAGAGAGTATTGGCGCGAAGCGATGGTGAACGGGGACAACACTTACGGCCTGCAGGCCAAGGCGATGAAAGAGCTAAGCGAAACCGTGACCGTGGGCGACTTCTTTTTCTGGACGGCCTGGGCCGCCGGAACTTTAAGGCCCGGTGAGAACTCCACCTACACCAATAACTGGCCGCCCGACGTAACGGTCGGCAACGCCATGATGACCGACGCTCTCCTTTGGAGCGTAGCGGGCATCCTCGCTTTCTTTATAGTCCTGGGGATAGTCATTTACGCAGTTCACCGCTACCGCATCCTTTACGGCGAGGAGAAAGCCGTGGAGACCGGCAGCCTGATGATGAATCTGCCGCTCACTTTGAGCCAGGTCAGGGCGGCCAAGTTCTTTGTTGTCGTAACCGCCTTATTCATATTGCAAACCTGCATGGGCGGCCTGCTGGCGCATTACACTGTAAGCCCTGGAACATTCTTCCCGGACTTTATAGCGACCCTGGTACCCTACAGCTGGGCGAAGAGCTGGCATCTGCAGCTCGCGATCTTCTGGATAGCCACCACCTGGATCGGCGCCTCCATCTACCTGGCGCCCGTGATAAGCGGGAAAGAGCCGAAGGGCCAGGGCCTGCTGGTGAATATACTGTTCGTCGCCGTGGTCCTGGTGGCCGTGGGCAGCCTGGCCGGAACCGCGCTCGGCGCCAAGGGTTATTTTACGGAGAACACCTGGTTCTGGTTCGGCCACCAGGGCTGGGAATTCCTCGAATCCGGCAGGTTCTGGCAGTGGCTGCTTTTCGTGGGCCTGATAGCTTGGCTCGTCATCGTCTACCGCGGCATGAAAGACAAGCTCTTCGGCGCGGATAAGGACAATAGCGGCGTCGTCATGTTCTACCTGGTAAGCGCCGTAATGGTGGTCGGCTTCTTCGGCTTCGGCTTCTTCTACGGGAAGGGCTCGCACCTTACCATCTCCGACTACTGGCGCTGGTTCGTGGTGCACCTCTGGGTAGAGGGCATCTTCGAGTTCTTCGGCGTGGCGATCATCTCCCTCTTCCTCGTGATGATGGGGCTGGTGAAGAAGGAATCGGCCATGCGGGTGGCTTATTTCAGCGCCATCCTGGTGTTCGCGAGCGGGATCATAGGCACCGCGCACCATTACTTCTGGTACGGCGGGCCTTCCTACTGGCTGGCCCTGGGCGCGGTGTTCGCCTCGCTCGAGCCGATCCCCATGATCCTGCTGGTGGTCCGGGCCTGGAAGGAATACGGGGCCATACAGGACGCCGGCAAGGACTTCCCGTACCGCTGGCCGCTGTTCTTCCTTACGGCCTCCAGCTTCTGGAACTTCCTGGGCGCCGGAATGTTCGGTTTCTCCATAAACCTGCCGATCATCAACTACTTCGAGCACGGGACCTACCTCACGGCGAACCACGGGCACGCGGCCCTCTTCGGGGTCTACGGCATGCTGTCCATCTCGCTTATGCTGTTCTCCTGGCGCTCGCTGGTCAAGAACGAGTACTGGAACAATGGCCTGCTGAAGACGATCTTCTGGCTGCTCAACGGCGGACTGTTCCTCATGGTCGTGTCCGTACTCCTGCCCGAAGGCCTGATCCAGACCTTCATGGTCTACAAGCACGGGGTCTGGTTCGCGAGGAGCCCGGAGTTCTACAATATGCCGGTCATCCTGGCGCTGAATAAGTTCAGGATCGTGCCGGACACCATAATCATAACCGGGGCCATCCTGCTGGGCTATTTCCTGGCCTCGACGTACTTCAGGATAAAGCCGGTCAAATGCGGCGAAGGCGAGGATATCTACTACGGAAAAAGCTGCAAAATGCTGTAAAAAGAAACAGTTAACGGAGGAAAACATGGCACAGGTTAAAGAACAGAAAGAAGACCTCAGGGGAAAGGCGCTGAAGGCCAAAGACCTGGTGGGCTACGACAAAGGCGCGGTGGTAAGCCGTTTACTTATGAAGCCTGACAAAGCCTATCTCGAAAAAGCCTACCGGGAATTCAACAAGCCCGAATTTATACACCCCGACCCGCTGGAATTCGTCTGGCGCTATATAAGCGGCGCTGACCGGGAAGTAGCCGGGCTTATAGCCGCCTGCCTGGCATACGGGAATGTCACCCAGATACTTAAAAGCGTTGAGAAGGTCCTCTCACCCATGGGGACCTCCCCTTCGGCCTGGCTCAGGAATACCGGGCCGGAAACCATAAGGAAAAGCTTTAAAACTTTCAAGCACCGCTTCACCACCGGCGCCGAGCTGGCCGTCTTCCTCCTTAACATTAAGCGCGCCGCGGAAAAGCACGGCTCGCTGGAAAAACTTTTCCTGGAGGGCTACGACAGGGACGAAACCACTGTAGAGAACGCGATCTATAAATTTATCAACAGCTTTAACGCCATAGGCTGCGCGCCCTCATTAACACCGTGCCCGGAACACAAGAGCTCCTTCAAGCGCGTGAACCTTTTCCTGCGCTGGATGGTGAGGAAAGACGCCGTCGACCCCGGCGTCTGGACGGGGGTTTCTCCCGCTAAACTTATAATCCCGCTGGACACGCACATGCACCAGGTCTCGATCCGGCTGGGGATAACCGCGCGCAAGGACACATCGATGAAAACCGCCGCGGAAATAACCACGTACTTCCGCAAGGTAAGCCCGGGCGACCCGGTTAAATACGACTTCTCGCTTACCAGGGCCGGTATCCGTGCGAATAATGTTTGATATTGTTGTAAAATAACTGAACCTCATTGTGTTGGATATGAACTTTAAATTAAGGAGAAACAAATGAACCTCAGAGGCTCTAAAACCGAAAAGAATCTGCTTGCCGCTTTCGCGGGGGAGTCGCAGGCCCGCAACCGCTACACATTTTTCGCCAGCGCCGCCAAGAATGAAGGCTACTTCCAGGTAAGCCTGGCTTTCGAGGAGACCGCGAACCAGGAAAAGGAGCACGCCAAGCGCTTCTTCAAGTTCCTGGAGGGCGGCGACCTGACCATCACCGCCACTTTCCCGGCCGGGATAGTCGGGGACACCAAAGCCAACCTTAAAGCTTCCGCAGACGGCGAGAACCACGAGTGGGGCAGCATGTACCCCGAGTTCGCCAAAACCGCCCGCGAAGAGGGCTTCGAGCCCGTGGCCAAAACTTTCGAGGCGGTTTCCGTAGCCGAGAAGTATCACGAGAGCCGCTACCGCGGCTTCCTCCGGAACATTGAGGAAGGCAAAGTTTTCAAGAAAGACAAAAAGACCGTCTGGCGCTGCCTCAACTGCGGCTACACGCATGAGGGCGACGCTGCCCCGGAGAACTGCCCGGCCTGCGCCCACCCGAAAGCTTACTTTGAAGTGCTGGCGGAGAACTGGTAACAAAGGAATATATGGAAGAAAACATCAACGATGAAGTTAAGAAGGAAGCTGTAAAGCGCACAGTGACCATGCAGGGCCGCCCGATGGTCCTGGTTGGCGACGAGATAAAGGTGGGGATGACGGCGCCGGACTTCAAGGTGACCGACAACGACATGCTGCCGATGAAGTTCTCCCGGACCTACGGCGGCAAGGTGGCCGTGATAAGCGCGGTGCCTTCGCTGGACACCCCCGTCTGCGACCTGCAGACCCGCCGCTTTAACAAGGAAGCCGAGGCGCTGGGCCCGGACGTGGGCGTGCTGACCATCAGCATGGACCTGCCCTTCGCCCAGAAGCGCTGGTGCGGCGCGGCCGGCGTGAAAGCGGTGCGCACCTTCTCGGACTACCAGAAAGCCGACTTCGGCAAGACCTGGGGCATACTGATAAAGGACCTGCGCCTGCTGGCCAGGGCCATCTTCATAGTGGACAGGGACGGCATAGTGAAATACGTCCAGCTCGTGCCCGAAGTGACCAGGGAGCCCAATTTCGACGAAGTGGTCACCGCGCTGCGGGCGCTCGTGTGAGGGAAGGGTATACCGGCTTTTGAAGACCTTAAATGGGAGTGAAATCACACAAAGGCACGAAGACACGAAGTATAATAGGAAATAAAATCAGAAAAGTAGTGCTTTGGCTTTGTGGCTTAGTGACTTTGTGTGAGAAGGATTAAGCGGTATAAAGGAAATAAACACATGGCTGAAAAGAGAGAGGTTTACAAATGCGGGCTTTGCGGGAACATAGTGGAAGTGCTGCACGGCGGGGCCGGAACGCTGGTCTGCTGCGGGCAGGACATGAAGCTGATGAAAGAGAACACCACTGACGCCGCCAAAGAAAAGCACGTGCCCGTTATCGAGAAGACCGAGAAGGGCATAAAAGTAAAGGTCGGCTCGGTGCCGCACCCTATGGAGGAGAAGCATTTCATAGAGTGGATAGAGCTCGTGGCCGACGGCAAGGTGTTCAGGGAATTCCTGAAGCCCGGCCAGCCGGCGGAAGCCACCTTCTGCGTCTGCTTTAGTCCCAAGACTCTGGAAGCGCGGGAATACTGCAGCCTGCACGGTCTGTGGAAAGCTTAAACTGAGGAGAGAATAATGAAAAAATACGTATGCAAGCTTTGCGGCTACATCTATGACCCCGCCGTGGGAGATCCCGACAACAATATCCCCCCCGGCACCGCCTTCGACAAGCTGCCCGAAACCTGGGTATGCCCCGTCTGCGGCGCCGGCAAGGAAGAGTTCGAAGCGGAGAATTAAAAAGCCAAGCCGACAGTAAAAAGGCCGGGAGCAGTCCCGGCCTTTTTATTTTTCGGAAGTTTTACTCGGCGCGCAGCGCGTCGGCGGGCTTAAGGCCGGCCGCTACCCAGGCGGGATAAATAGCGAAAGCGAAAGCCGTTAAAGCCGCTATCAGCACGGACACTAAAGGCATCCACGGTTTTATAGGGCTGCCCCCCATGCCCAGCATGACCTTTACCGGCACCCCCCACAGGTAGCCGAGGGCCGAGCCGAGCACGCCGCCTATCAGCCCCAGCATGACGGCCTCGACGATGAACTGCAGCATTATGTCCCGGCGGCTGGCGCCTATGGCCCGGCGTATGCCTATCTCCCTGGTGCGCGCGAACACCGTGGCCAGGGTGACGTTCATTATGCCGATGCCCCCGGCGAGGAAAGCCAGCATCCCCAGCGAAATAGTGACCAGGGCCGACTTGATGCTGGCGGCGATCCTCTCGCGGATAACCTCCAGCTGGTTCTCCACTATAAAGAAGTCGCCGTCGCCGAAGCGTATCTTCAGGAAGTTGTTTATCTTCCTGATCGATTCGTCGAAATTCTGCTCGCTGCCGGTGTCTATGTTCAGGTCCAGGGACTGCTGCCCTATGAAATTGTAATGAATCAGCGTGGTGACCGGCGCCAGCACTTTATACTCCTGGGAAGAGCCCGTGATCGTGCCCGGGCGCTTCGAATACGGCAGTTCCTCGAGGATCCCGATGACGGTGAAAGTGAAGCCGTCTATATTGACCGTCTTGCCGAGCAGGTCATAATGGGCCACCAGCATGTCGAAGCCGCCGGTAAAATTATATTTCTTCAGCATGCTCTTGTTGAAGAGATTGCCGGGCGGCGGGGCCGCCTTTTTCACCAGCACGCACACCCGCAGCTTGTTTTCCACGTCGTGCCAGTCCAGGAACCGGCCCTTGAGCGTGTAGATAAAATCCCGCTTGGTCCATTCCGGCGTCACCCCCATCACGCTGGTGGTCAGGCGGTGCTCGCCGTATTCCAGCACATTGCGCCAGTCGCGGCCTTCCGGGGAAACCATGTAAAAGCCGGGCAGCTTTTCCCGCAGGCTCAGAACATCGTCGTACTTGAGGACCGGCGGCGGAACATAGTCGTCCGGCGAAGAGTAGGTCTGGCTGTAATTCTGGGAGATCTTCACCCTGGCCATGCCGGAAACTTCCTTCTGCTTCTCGATGCGCTCGTAAGTGGCGAAGATGGCGGAAAAGGCGTCTATAAAAACCACCGACCCGGCCGCGATGGCGAGGAAGCTCAGCGCGGAGCGCGTCTTGTGCGCCCAGATCTCGGTTAAACCCGTTCTGACGGCGTTAAGCAGGGACTTCACTGTTCCAGCCTCCCGTCGCGCATCCGCAGATTGCGCCCGGCCCGGGCGGCCAGTTCCTTGTCGTGTGTCACCATGATCACGGTTATGCCCTCGGCGTTAAGGTCTACGAGCATCTGCATTATATCTTTGCTGGAAGCCGAGTCCAGGTTGCCGGTGGGTTCGTCGGCCAGGATAAGTTTTGGGGAATTTGCCAGCGCCCTGGCTATGGCCACGCGCTGGCGCTCCCCTCCGGAGAGCTCAAGGGGGATCTTCTTTTCCTTTCCGTGCAGCCCCACCTTGCGCAGGAGGGCCGTGGCGCGCTCCCTCATTTCAGCGCTGTCCGCGCCCGCATACATCAGGGGTAGGGAAACGTTTTCCAGCGCGGAAAGCCTGTTTAAAAGATTGAAGGACTGGAAAATAAAGCCTATCTCGTCGCGGCGCGTGTCGGAGCGCTCCAGGTCTGAAAGGGTGAAAATATCGCGCCCGTTAAGGGCGTACCGGCCGCCGCTGGGCTCGTCCAGCAGGCCGATGATGTTAAGGAGGGTGGATTTGCCGCAGCCGGAAGGCCCGGTGACGGCCACGAACTCCCCCATTTTTATATCAAAGGAAACCCCGCGCAGGGCCGGCCAGCCGGACTTCCCACCCTCGTAAATTTTAGTAAGCTCCGAGCAGCTTATGCTCATTTAAGAGTCTCCGGCGCCGCGGTAAAAACCTTGTCTCCGGGCTTAACGGGGCCGGCCAGCTCCACTTCCGATTCCGACCTGAGGCCGGGAAACACCTGCAGCTTCTCGGCCTCGTAGCCGGTCTTCTGCCTGTAGACATAATGGTTCAGGCCTTCCTGGAAAAGCGTCTCTATCGGGGCTTTCAGGACGTCCTTCTTCGCCTTCATGTTGGCCGTGACCACCGCGCTCATGCCTACGCGCATCTTCTGGCTGGGCTTGTCTATGTTTATCACCACGCGGAAAACCTTGGTGCCGGTACCCCCCCAGTTGTTGGACTTGCTTTCGGCCATCGGCGAGACCACGTCTATCTTGCCGGAAAATTTTTCTCCGGGAATGGAGGTGAAGGTGATGGTGACGGGCATCCCCAGCTTAAGCTTGAAAATATCTATCTCGCTGATCTGCAGGTTTACCGCCAGCGTGTTCATGTCCACCACGCGGGACACGCAGTCTCCCGAGCCGTTCACGCGTTTCCCCTCGCGGACTTCTTCCTCGCTCCCGCCCCTCCAGCCGCTGCTTATGCAGCGGGTGAGCAGCCCGGAGCGGGGCGCGATTATCGGGACCGGCACATATTGCGTGGAGTCTATGCGCTCCCCGCCCTTGAACATCATTATTTTCTCGTTCTTCTCCACATACTGGCCTTCCTTCTTTAATATCTCGACGATGAACCCCTTGCTGGGAGGAAATATATCCACGGAGTCGCGCGAGACCAGTTCGCCGGACTCCTGCAGGTCGAGTTTAAGGTCGCCTTTGCTGACTTCCCGGATAAAATCCGAAAGGTCCTCGCGCACCAGCATCTTTTTATAGCGCGTATAGCCGGCAAAGCCAAGCGCGCTCAGAAGGACAAGTGTCACGAGCCACACAACAGGTTTAACGATCCCTTTCATAAGTCTCCTAGTTGCACTACTCCCAGATTTTCTCGCCGAGCAGCACCCTGTAGTTGGCCAGCGCCAGGTCGAGGTCGTTCACGGCCGTGATCTGGCCGTTGCTGGAATCCAGCAGCTTTGTCTGCGAGCTGTCCAGCTGCAGGAAAGACGCCCCGCCCAGGGAGTATTCCGTAAGCAGGTTATCAGTGGTATCCATCTGCGCCTTCACCTGGAACTCCAGCAGCTGGCGGGATTTTACCTGCAGCTCAATGTCTTTTTGCGCCGACAGCACGCTTGTCTTGAGCGCGCGCGCCGAATTCTCTATCTCCAGCCCGGCGGATATAAGCGCGGACTCAAGCACGTCAAGCTCAAGTGAATTCTGCACGCCCAGAAAGCCAAAGGGATAACTCAGGGACGCGCCAAGGCCGTAGGCGGGATTGCCGGCCCCGGAGCCGCCGGGGGTGCCGAGTATCCCCAGCCCGGTTTTCCGCCAGGCCGCGTCCACCTTGAAGCGGGGGTAATTGGAAAGGACGCCCGCGCGGTTGGAAAGCCCCGTCTTTTCCAGCGAAAGCTTCTGCTGGCGCAGGCTGAAGTTATTTTCAAGCGCCTTCGCCACGTCCTCTTTGGGCAGCGGCAGCTTTATGTCCGCCGCCTGCGTGCTTATTTCCACCGCCTGCTGGGCCTCGGGCTCGGCGTTGATAAGCTCGTTAAAGGACATCAGGGCCTTGCGCTCCGCCGTTTCCGCCTGCGCCAGCGAGAGCTCGCTCTGCAGCTTGTCCCCCTCGCTCTGGGTCACCTCTATGCGGCTCCTGGTGCCGGACTCGAACTGCTCGTTGGTGTCCTTGTACTGGCGCTCGCGCGAGGCAAGGTTCATCTTGGCCGTGCCTATGCGCCGCTGCGCGGAATACAGCGCGTAAAACCGGTTAAGCGCCTTCACCGCCTCCGCCTGCTTGGCCGTCAGCAGGACGAGCCGGGCGGCCTTGTAATCCAGCCTGGCTATTTTTATCCTGCGCAAAGGGCTGGAGGCGGAATCGTACAGGTTCCAGGAGGCGGACAGGCTGGAGGACACCTCGTCGTGGTTAAGGCGCAGCCTCCTGTCCTGTTCGTCGTAAAGGCTGTCGGACATGCTGAACGTAAAAGACGGAAGGGCCGCGTCCAGGACCGCAGCTTTATAGGAATTCTCCGACTGCTTAAAATCCTGCTCCGCCTTGCGCATGGTCGGGGAGGCGTCCAGGACCGTTTTGATGTAGGATTTCGGGGTGAAAGGCTTCGCGGAGGAGGAGACAACCAGCTCAGCTGAGGATGGGGCAGCCGGCGCCGTTGAGGACGAGGCGGCAAGCTCCGCGGAAGACGGGGCAGCCAGCGCCGCCGAAACCAGAACGGCGGTGCAAAGTATAGTTGCAGGATTTCTCATAGTTGCAGGCCTGAGGATAGAGTCTAAGCCGCTTAAAACGCCGGCTATACCCATATTTTACATTACTTGCGCGGCTTTCTAGCCCGGCCGGCCGGCGCGCGCGGCGCAAGGGCTCCGCGTATGGTGGTCAGCAGCAGGCCGCACTCGAGGCAGTCCATACCTGATTTAAGGGTGTAGTCCAGGTAGGTTTCAGCTTCTTTGTAGCGCTTAAGTTCGTAGCAGACAAGGCCGAGGTGTTTTGAGGTACCGGCGAGGATGAGGCCCGGGGCGGGGAGCGCAATCCCCGTCCTGAGCGCCGCGTAGGCCTTTTCATAATCGTTAAGCCCCTCGTAGGCGGAGGCCAGCGCGTTGTAATAGGAATGCGTCTTAGCCTTCTCAAACCCGCCGGCGGTAACGAGCAGGCCCAGCGCCTCCTGGAATTTTTTTTCCTCTACGTAGGTCCCGGCCAGGGAAATATATATTTCCGGGTCCTTGCTGCCGTTCTGCGCGGCCAGCTCGAAGTATTTTTTAATTTCGGCGGCGTTGCCTTTCTTTAAATGCATCCTCGCCAGCGACTCGTAGGCGGCGAGAACCCGTTCAGGCGGGAGGTGCGCCGTGGTTTTCATGGCGATCACTAATTCAAGGTCGGAGATGACTTTATCCCACTCGTTCCTTTTTTCCAGAAGCTGCGCCCTCCTGACCAGGTAATCCGCCCGGTAGCCGGCGGTGTGGTTGGCTATAAGGAACGTGCAGGCCTCTATCGCCCTCGGCCCTTCCCCTTCCAGGCAATCCTTCTGCTTAACGCCCAGCAAAAGGTTAAAAGCGACAAAGGCCGCCCCTGAGACGGCGAAAACTATCAGCACCCACTTCATTATTTTTTTCATCGGTTCGATCTCCCTATTTACCGGCGCGCGCGTAAAGGCAGTCGGCCTCGGGGTTGCGCCCCTCGCGGTCAAAGAGCGAGGCCAGTTTTTCAAGGCCTTCCTTATCCGAAGACAGGTCGTACACAAAAATAGAATAGCCCGCCGTAAAGACCGGCTTGCGCGACTTCAGCCAGGAGAAGGTTTCCTTGTCGGGGTAATAGGTGCCCTGCAGGTTGGTGGCCGAAACCGCGAGGAGGAGATCCTTCATGCCGCAGACCTGCGCCCCGGCCCCCTTCAGTTCGACGTTGGAAACGACGCCCAGCGGGACATAATCGACGCCGCAGCTTTCCGGCCTCGCCACGCCGAAATACGCGAAGATCACCGGCGGGTTGCCCCTGCTTTTCAAATAGGCGGCCACCCCCTTCACGTCCTGCCCCCAGTCCAGGTTGGAATCCACAAAAAGCTTATAGCCGTTGGCGGGCCCCCCGGCCGGCTCGTTGAAATAGGCCAGGTAATGCGGATGCGCGCGCAGCACCGACGCGGCGTTGAGGGCCAGCAGGCCGCCTACCAGCCAGGCGCCCTTTTTCAGCTCGAGCAGCCGCGCCAGCGCAAGCCCGGCCAGCATCGCGATAAAAGGCATGACCGGCAGTATATGCCTGTAGCCTATCTGCACCTTTACCGTGAGGGAAATTGCGAAGAAGACGGCGGGCGGAAGAACAAGCCACAGATAATCCCTGCGGAAATTTTTAAAGACCAGCCAGCCCCCCGCCAGCGCGCCCAGCAGGGCGAGCAGCGGGGTCTTAACAGCCAGCGCCGCCGGAAAATACCACCACACTCCCTTAAGCGTGTGGCGGCCCATGATAAAAGAAGAGCGGCCGCTGTCCAGCCTGCCCAGCGTGGCGGAAAGGCCGGCCCAGTAAAGACCCAGGTTGAACCTGTATACCAGGGCCAATACCAGCAGGCAGGCGGCGAAGTAGATCAGGAGATAGCCCAGCAGCTTCGAGATCTTCAGCCGGGGCCAAAAGAAGTTATCAGCCAGCCAGAAGGCCGCCACCAGCGGCGGGACTATGAACATGCTGAATTTTGAGACCATGGCCAGCCCCGAAGCCGCGCCCGCGAGCGCCGCCCAGAGCAGCAGCCCGCCGCCGGCTTCCTTTTTCTTCCCGCCTTTCAGCGGCTTCTGCGCCGTCTTCACCGAAGTGAAAAGCCAGCCCAGGGCGAAGGAGCCGAAATAAAAGACCGCCGCGGCCGCGTCCGTGCTGATAAGCGCGTCGTTCGAGATAAAGACCGGCATGAAACAGAAGAGCGCCAGGCTGAGTGCGGCGGCGGCGGCGGATTCCAGCCGCGAAGCGAACAGCCAGATAAGCCCGGCGAACAGGGCTGTCCATATTATAAAAGTGAAAACGCGCGCCGTATTGAGCAGGCGTTCCGGCGAGAGCGCGTTCTGGTACAAAAAAAGGTCACCGTAATGGTAGGGCATGAAATTGGCGAAATACGGGTGGCCGGTAAAAGTCCGGGGCTGCAGCGCCAGGAGCGGCAGGGCGGAGAGCATCTCGGAAAAGGGCGGGTGGTCCATGATATTCATCACGTAGCGCCCGGTATGAAGGTAGGAATAGCCGCTGGAAAGGTGCACGGTCTCGTCGTAGGTGGCCGCGGCGGAACGGATGAAGGAAAACCCCGCGAAAAGGTGGAAGGCCAGCGCGGCGGCCGCCAGGATCGCGGGGATGCTGAATCTTTTGCTCATAAGACACTTATATAATACAAAAATCACCGCGCGCCTTCCCGGGCAAAAAATGCCCTGATTATTTAGTAAAATATCCTTAATGAAAATACTACTTGCCGCAGTTTTTGTGGCTTTCGCGGCAGCCGGCGCCTATGCCTTTGATCTCGGCGGGATCTTCAGCGGCTGCGGCAAGCCCGCCGCCATAAAGGACCTGGCTGTAAAAGAAGTTCCGGCCGCCCCGGCCCCCACCGCCGAGCCCGGCGAACGGGACTACCCCTTGAACATCAAGCCCGGGGACGCCCGCAGGTATATAGAGTTACAGCGCCCTGTCGTGATAGACATACGCCGGCCCGAAGAATACGCCGCCGGGCACCTCGAAGCCGTAAACCTGCAGCTGGACTATTACGCGCCCGACTTCAAAGACAAGCTTGCCGGGCTGGACAAAAAAGCCAGCCACCTGATCTACTGCCGCAGCGGCCACCGCAGCGGGCTGACGCTCGCTATAAT